>WRHW01000013.1 GCA_009783055.1 Holophagaceae bacterium | reverse complement strand
GTAACGCTTTAGATGCTTGCTTAACGGCGTAGCAAGTCCGCCTTGCAAGCATCTAGCGGTCGTGATTTGCGAGCAAATCCCGACCCTAGTGCAGTGTAACATTTAAGTGTTACACTGCACTAGCTGTTATTGCTTTTATTGGGTCAAGCCCACCTGCGAACTGCTATAAACTAGAGGTTGGGAGAAAACGTATGACTCTCTGGAGAGAGGCACTTGAAATTATTCTCAGTCAGGTTGAGCCTAGGCGGAGAGCAGTTGTTGGACTGGATTCTGCGCTCAGCATGGTGGCCGCAGAGACAATAGTCTCGCCCGAAAAACTGCCCCCATTCGATAATTCAGCAATGGACGGTTTTGCAGTGAGAGCTGTCGACTGCGAAAATGCCTCGCTTGACAGCCCTGTTTCACTCCGAATTTTAGAAGACTTGCCAGCTGGTTGCGCACCAAATCATAGCCTAACGCCTAGAACAGCCACACGGATTATGACTGGGGCGCCAATGCCGATAGGTAGCTCAGCAGTTGTTCCTGTAGAAGATACGCGATCCGGAAAAGAGACTGTAGACATTCTAAAAGCGATAAAACCTAAAAAAAATGTGCGCTTCGCTGGAGAGGATATAGATATAGGAATGTCAATTTTGCGGGTTGGGCAGGTAATAAAGCCTTCTCATATAGGTCTTCTGGCGGCTCTGGGCATTTCTGAAATACCTATATTCCCCCAAGTCCGGGTAGCGATAATTACGACTGGTAGCGAGTTGGTAGACCACACTGAAAAGCCAGGAGTAGGGCAAATTCGGGATGCAAATCTCCATAGCCTATCAGCCCAGGTGCGTAGCTGGGGTGCTATACCTATGCCCTTTCCCCGAATATGCGACACAAGAGAGTCAGTTGAACTTGCAGTTAATGATGCCTTGGAGACATGCGACCTATTGCTCACTACAGGCGGAGTTTCTGTAGGAGATTATGACTTTGTAAAAGGAACTCTTGATTCTGTGGGTGCAAAGTTGCACTTTTGGAAAGTAGATCAAAAACCGGGTGGGCCCTTCGGATTTTGGACATTGGGGGAAAAACCATTCTTTGGTATCCCAGGCAACCCAGTTTCAGCAATGGTAATGGCAGAGTTATATCTAAGACCAGCGATTTACAAAATGATGGGGCGACAAAATTTTCAACCGCAACCAATCAGAGCAAACTTGGAAAGTGGTTTCTGCAAGTCTAGTAATGATTCTAAGAGACACTTTTTGCGGGTAGTGGCAGAAGAACGACAGGGCCGTTGGGTTGCCCGGCTAAGTGGCCCTCAGGGGAGTGCGCAACTCTCATCTATCTGTGTGGCCAATGCACTGGCGATGGTTCCAGAAGATGCTATAGAAATTCCAGCAGGAGGGGAGGTTGAAATAATCCTGATAAAAAACTCATTATCAATTGACGATAGCAATACCGTTTGAAAACACCATATCGAAAGGAAAGTTATCATGAAAAACTCTAGACAAACTGCAATTCGCACCGCAGACGATCACATCATGCGCGCTAATAAGCAGATGGAGGGCGAGAACTATAACCGAGCAATTAGTGAATGTACCAAAGCCTTAAAGCTCGACCCTAATAATATCGAGGCCATCAGCATGCGTGGTTTTTGTTTTCGTATGGTAGAGGAATTAGACCGAGCCATTAAAGACCTGACAAAAGCAATTGCGCTTGACCCCAAATCCTACCTTGCATTTTCTGCAAGGGGATGTGCTTACTGCGAAAATGGAGAATATGAGCTTGGGATAGATGATTTTACAAAGGCAATTCGGTTAAATCGAAATTCATCTAATGACTACGTAAATCGTGGTCAGGCATATCATGCGCTCGAGGACTTCGATGAGGCTTTTGAGGATTACACTGAGGCCATCAGGCTCGACCCCAACAATTCAGAGGCTTTTGCTGATAGGGCGGAGTCATTTATATCGATTGAAGAATATGAGAAAGCTCTGGAGGACTATACTGAAGCTATAAGGCTTAATCCAAAAAATTTGGTCAATTATTTCGGAAGGAGCGAAGTCTATGAATTAATGGGAGAAAAAGAAAAAGCAGAAGCAGATGTCACAAAAGGGAAAGAATTGTTGGATGCGGCCATAGAGAAAATAAAAGCCTTAGATATTAAAAAGCCCGAAAAGTCTTAGGCAAATGTAGGTCAGGATTAGATAGCTGTTCAGTTACAAAAACTCGAATTCCTATACTTATCCTACCTACCGGTACTTGTTACTGGCCACTACGATGTGCAATTTCCTGATTGCAACTTGGTATGACTCCCCCAAAAACCGAGTAATACGGCGGCCAGGAGGGCTACTCCGGATGTGGTCAAAAACGCTACTTTTGTGCCAGCAATAGTCATTAACAACCCCATTAGGGGACTTGCCACGAGTGCCGCAACCCCTGTCACCGTTTGAAAGGCTCCAAAACCTGCGCCTCGGTGTGCGGGGAGTAGTAGGTCGGCTAGCAGAGCTTTTTCGACCCCTTCGGTTAATCCGTAAAATGCACCATACCCCAGCAGAGACGTTGTGAATACCATTTTCCCCCCTGCCAAACCCATAGCGGCGTACGCTAAGGCGTATACCGTCCAGCCAGTGAGGAGAAAAGGTAGCCTGCCGTATTTGTCTGACAATTTGCCAGCCGGAATGGCCAGGGTTGCGGCAAGGGCATTGAAGACAAGGAATACAACTAAGATTTCCCTGATACTAAAACCTGCTTCACTAGCTTTTAGCACCAGAAAAGCGTCGCTGGAATTTGCTAAGGAAAAAAGAAAAACTATCGCTAAAAATCCCCGAATTTCTTTAGGAATGTGCCAAGACAAGCGTTTTGAAACCGAAACACTTCTCGGAATTTTTGGAATTCCAAAATAAATAACAGCTAGGGCAGATAATCCTATGGGCAGGGCGATCCAGACACATAACCTAAACAGGGATTCTCCGATTGGTCCTCTACCTACCCCGATAAAAAGCACTAGCGACAGTCCGGCCATCGCACCCAAGGTGTCCAGAAATCGCGTGATTCCAAAATCCCTCCCTGCACTGCCACCTTTTGCGGCATCGGCAACCATAGCGTCTCTGGGTGCCCCCCTGAGTCCCTTTCCGACCCTATCTAAAACCCGCGCTACCCCGAGTAGCCATGCGAAGGTACTAAATAGGTATAGCGTTCTGGCAACAACGGAGAGCCCGTAGCCAGAAAAAACAAACCCCTTTCGGCTCTTTGCCCTGTCTGAAAGCCATCCACTGATGCCTTTTAGCAAAATTGCCACACTTTCAGCGGCTCCTTCCACCACCCCCACAAAGGCTGGGCTTTGACCTAATATGGCAGTGAGATACAGCGGCAAGATGCGGGCAATGACTTCAGAAGAGCAGTCATTCAGAAAGGCAACCCACCCCAGTCTAAGTGCTATGGATGGTTGCTTGTGCTTCGTCATGGTTTTTCCAGCTTTACAATTGCAATATATCATATTTTTACTGACTATTACTAATTGTCTACAGCGAGGATGCACATTCCATGCTATTGATACCCCTTGCGACCCAACGAAAACTTTATAGCAGTTCAGCTACAAATAGTTAAACTGCTGTAAAGCTGTAATTTTTATCACGAAAGCATTTAGCGAAAGTAAGCAGAACGAATAGATATTTTGCGAACAATGTGTTAAAATGAAAGCTGGTATTGCCTTAGCTGGAAACTGTGCAAATGTCATCCCCATACAAACCCCTTAAATGTACTTCCTGCAAGATGTTATTGCTACCTGATAGCAATTATTGTGAATATTGTGGCACCAAAGTTATCCGGCCAGTCCTGCCCAGGGAATATGGTGCACGCAAAGTAATATTGCCATGGATAGTCGCCGGTTTCTTTGTAGTTTCTACGGCTGTTCTTTTTGTCATGCTCCTAAGGTATGACGCTCTGGAACGCACGGCTAAAGCTGACACTTTACATCTCCAGGCAAAAAAGGAAGAGGAGGCAAAAATCCATTTTGACCGCGGGAAAGGACATATTGATAGAGGTGATTACGACAAAGGCATAGCAGAATATAATCGATACATATCGTTAATCCAAAATGATGCCCTTGCTTACTTCAACAGGGGACTTGCTTTGGATTACTCTGGGTTACATGACTCTGCTATACTAGATTACAACGAAGTATTGAGGCTAGACCCAAATAATGCCCGTGCCTACAATAACAGAGGGGTCGCCTACTCCAGCAAAGGCGACTTCGGAATGGCCATTGATGATTACAACGAAGCACTAAAGTTAGACCCAGATTACACACTTGCAAAGAACAATCTGGAGAAGGCCACAGCGGCAAAGGCCAGAGCCAGATGATTGTTGAGAATCAGGGGTCTAAAAACTTAACAACAAAGGCATTTTCAAGCACCTGGTGCATAAAATTTGGCTTACTTTTTTACAACCTTTGAACTTATATCCTTTTCAGGGCAATATATATTGTTAGGGTTTTTTCTGCCAGGAGAAAAAAGTGAAGGATATAAAAATGTGCATGTTGCCAAAAACGCTGTTGATGCTTGCTGGGATTGGTTTAGTCCACACTGCGGTGCAGGGGCAAGCCATTTGGCTACCAGGCTCTGATCCTGTGACTATCGGGAGGTCGGGAACTGGGGTGGCTTTTGGCAGGAGCCTTGAGGCTTGTTCATTAAATCCTGCTCTCTTGGTGACGCTACAGGATCAAAAATCAGGCTTTTTGTCTGTAGGGATGGAACTGCAGGCCACTCAGTTGACATTGCCCTCAAATGAAAGGGTTTTATATAGCTCTGATAGAAATCGTTTTCTGCCTGCCTTGGGAGTTTCTTTGCGGTACTCACCAAAACTCACCTTTGGCTTAAAGGTCGACAATCCATTTTTGCGACATGCAGAGCTACCGATGGAAAGTAGTTCTAGGTTTTTTGGCCAAGGGATAGACCTGACGACATTGAGGACAGAATTGCAGGCTGGCTATGCTGTTACCCCTGCCTTCAGCCTCGGACTTTCTGCGGGGATGACTAAAATTGATTATGCTTCGCAACTGTCGTTACGCTCTCTCGTGCCAAATAATCCCGAACTTCCGGCAGGTGAGTTAAATCCGGCTGAAGTGCTTTTAGAAACTACAGCTCGGCAGGAAGGCAGTGTGTCGGTGCCTAGTTTTGCAGTTGGGTTTAGGTATGCCGCTACCAGCAGGTGGACACTGGCGGGTAGTTTTACTAGTGGATTGAAGGGGCGACCAAACTTATCGACATCCATGCCAGAACGTGGCCTAGACCTCTTTAATGAAAGGGGGTTTAGTACGCCTGCGCCGCCTCATGGGAGCGAAGAAAGAGCTTTAGTGCTACTTAATACCATGAATGTTAAGCCAGGGAGTGGCGATGTTGCGTTGCCACACAAGATCCAGCTTGGTGTTCGTCAGCGATTTAGTCAGGCAATGACTTGGGAATTTGATCTCCGCTACGTTGGGGCTTCGGTCATTGAATTACCTGGGCAACCAACTATTGATACCCCTAGTGGTGTTGTTGCGACTATGGAAAGAACATATAAATTTATGGATGGACTGGGCTTTTGTGGCATGTTGGAACTGACCCTAAACAAGGACTGGACTGCGCGGGCTGGTGTATCCTATGACCCGGCACTCCGTTCAGGAGAAGAAGTAGAAGCAATGCTGGGTGGAGCCAAGGTTGCATCATTTTCAACAGGTTTGAGCTACAAATTGCTTGGTGGGGAATTGTCTGCGGGCTATCAATATCGCCAGGCCCAAAATAAAGAGGCTAATGGCGTTGAGGGTGTTTGGAGTGTTTACGGGCTTGCGACTACAGGAACCCAAACTAGGGTAGAGGGTATGGGGCATATTTGGTCTGTTGGCTTCAAGAAGAGCTTTTAGGTGAAATTTTTAGGGCCTAACGCATGCGAGGAGGCCATTAAACGTGGCCAACTCCAAGTACTGCGAATAGCTCATCCTGCCTGGAATCGAACACTAGCTTTAAGGCAAATGGCCAAAAATGCAGACGTGACTGTCCACAAGGAACCGTTAGAAAGCCTGGATCGCAGGTCTGAGGGCAAGCGTCATCAGGGTGTTGTCGGCGAGGGGGGGTCTGCTACTTTTATTCAAATGCCCGAATTGCTGAAAATACTTAGCTTACAAGGTTCAACTGGGCTAGTGCTACTACTAGATGGCATTACTGACTCTAATAATTTTGGGGCGATTTTACGTTCTGCCGCGGCGGCAAATGTTTCTGCGGTGATATTTCCAGAGCGGAGGTCTGCCCAAGTCAATGAATCTGCTGTGCGAGCCAGTGCTGGCACCGTAGGCTTAGTTCCTCTGGTTCGGGTGGTAAACCTTGGGCGGGCGATAGATGAGCTAAAAGAAGCTGGCTTGTGGGTATATGGGATGTCTGCCTCCGGCGACAAGTCCCAAAACTACCTTGAGGAAACATTTGACACGGCAACGGCTATTGTGGTGGGGTCGGAAGGTGATGGCCTACGATTGAAAATTTTTGAAAGATGCGATAAAATATTGAAAATTGAAATGCCGGGCAAAACTGAGAGCCTAAATGTATCGGCAACTGCGGCAATTGCGTTGTTCAGGGTATTGGCGGCCAGAGAAAAAAAATATTGAATTATCTTTTCTCCTGTGATATATTTCCAATTCTGGTTTAGGAAAGGCATGTACTTTTTGCTTTTCCGCCGGGTTTTGATTTGACAATTAGTTATGCCGAGATGGCCGAGTGGTTAATGGCAGCAGACTGTAAATCTGCCACGCAACGCGTTACGGAGGTTCGAATCCTTCTCTCGGCACCACACCCAGCACTTTTGAGGAAGGCTGGATTTTGGGAGTTATCTTGATAAGTCAGGTTTCCCAATACCGTTTCCTTTTTGGAACCGGCACCTGAGGTGCAACATACCATTAAAACTTGGGCACCTTATGAAAATGTTCCAGGCGGGAGTAGCTCAGTTGGTAGAGCGTCAGCCTTCCAAGCTGAATGTCGCGGGTTCGAACCCCGTTTCCCGCTCCAATCCCGGGTAGGCTTTGCGCTCTCGGGCTTTCTGGACAGGCCCACATAGCTCAGTGGCAGAGCGCATCCTTGGTAAGGATGAGGTCGCCGGTTCAATCCCGGCTGTGGGCTCCACCAAAAAAAGTATTCAAAACCAATTTCGGTTTATAACAACAACACTCTAGGAGGCAATTGTGGCCAAAGAAAAATTTGATCGATCCAAACCCCACGTGAATATAGGGACTATTGGACACGTAGACCATGGTAAAACTACCCTTACCGCCGCTATCACTTACGTCCTTTCCAAAAAATTTGGTGGTTCAACTAAGAGCTACGAAGAAATCGATTCTGCTCCAGAAGAAAAAGCCCGTGGGATCACGATTAATACTGCACATGTTGAATACCAGACAGAGCGTCGCCACTATGCACACGTCGACTGCCCTGGCCACGCTGACTACATCAAAAACATGATAACCGGCGCGGCACAGATGGATGGTGCGGTAATTGTTGTGGCCGCAACTGATGGCCCAATGCAACAAACGCGCGAACATATCCTGCTTGCCCGACAGGTTGGTGTGCCTGCAATTGTAGTGTTTATGAATAAAATGGACCTCATTGCCAAAGAGGATGTAGAACTGGCTGACTTGGTGGAAATGGAATTGAGAGACCTACTTTCCAAATACGAATTCCCCGGCGATGACATTCCAATCATCAGAGGCTCCGCACGTCTTGCACTTGAAAAGGCCACGTCCGGCGACATCGAAGCCGAGGACGTTAAGTGTATTTATGAACTGATGGACGCTGTTGATTCATACATCCCCGATCCCGCTCGCCCGAAAGATAAGCCTTTCTTGATGCCAATCGAAGACGTTTTTACAATCACCGGTCGCGGCACTGTTGTTACAGGTCGTATCGAGCAGGGCGTTGTTAAGGTTAGCGAAGAGGTTGAAATTGTAGGTATCCGCGAGACAGTCAAAAAGGTTGTCACCGGTGTCGAAATGTTTAAGAAACTACTTGATCAGGGCGAAGCAGGCGATAACGCAGGTATTTTGCTTCGTGGCGTTGACCGCAAAGACGTTGAACGCGGTCAGGTGCTGGCAAAGCCAGGTAGCATCAAGCCTCATACCAAGTTTACTGCCGCGGTTTATGTCTTGAGTAAAGAAGAAGGTGGCCGTCATACCCCATTCTTTGACAAGTACCGCCCACAGTTTTACTTCCGCACCACAGACGTGACTGGTTCTATCACCCTGTGCAACGAAGGGGATGAAAAACGTGAGATGGTTATGCCGGGCGATAATGTCACCCTTACTGTCGAACTGATTTGCCCCATCGCTATGGAAAAGGGACTTAAGTTCGCTATCCGCGAAGGTGGCCGTACCGTTGGGTCTGGTCGCGTCGACGAAGTAATCGAATAGAGACACTGCATAAAGGAATTGCGCCATGCGCGATATTATTCATCTTCAATGTTCTGAGTGCAAACGCAAGAACTATAGCACTACAAAGAACAAAAAGACCACTACGGGCAAGATAGAAATGAAGAAATTCTGTCGCGCCTGTGCCGGTCATAAAGTCCACCGAGAAACAAAGTAGCTTAAGCGTTTGGGGGGGGGGGTGAGCAGTCTCCCCCCAAATGATTTTGAGTGAACAGTAGGGGAGTAGCTCAGCTGGTAGAGCAGCGGATTCCAAATCCGCAGGTCGCGGGTTCGAAACCTGTCTCCCCTGCCATTTTTTCTCTGTTATGTGAGGTAATTTCAAAACCATGTTGTATGTCTGCCCCCTCCGTTTGGCCGTATGCTCCAAAGTCGCCTCCGGCTTTGTTATAGGCGCAGACTACCAACTCCGTTGTTTCAATACCAAAGGGTTTTGAAAATGGCTCATGTGTTGACAACGACAAGGGATACATCGACAGTATGTTCTTGGTTTGCTGAAGGAAGACACCAGTGATTTCTGTGATAAAACGACAAGTAAAAGACTTGGCCGCCGAGCTAAATAGGGTAGATTGGCCAACAAAGGATAAAGTATTGAATGCTACCTACGCGGTGCTAATTGTTTCTATATTTGTCGGTGTCTATCTGTGGGGCGCAGACGTGTTTTTTAGCTGGGCTTCTAAATACCTGCTTCCGAGTAGGTAAGGGGAAATGATGGCTGAGTTTGAAGAAGTATCCCAAGCTACCGTTGATGTTGGTGAATCCTACGAGCCTAAGCAGTTGGCTTGGTTCATTATTCATACCTATTCAGGGTATGAGGGCAAGGTAAAAGAGAGTCTGCTACAGCGAATAGTTATAGAAGAACGTAGTGAGTACTTTGGGGACATCGAAATCCCAGAAGAAACCTACGAAGAAATGAAAACAGATGCTAAAACTGGCAAAAAGGAAAGAGTACTTAAAAAGCGAAAGTCTTTCCCTGGGTACTTGCTTATTCAGATAGCTGTTACAAAGAAGGGTAGTAGCTATGAAATATCTGATACTGATTGGCATCTTGTCCGCAATACCCCAAAGGTTACAAGTTTTGTAAGCGCGAATAAAAAACAGCCCTCTCCCCTCACAGATGAGGAAGTGCGGCAGATTATGAACCACACTGAGGAAACTCAGGAGCGCCCCAAGCCAAAATTTAGCTTTGAAAAGGGCGAAAAAGTTCGTATAATAGATGGCCCCTTTGCTAATTTTGAAGGGGATGTTGATGAGATACACGAAGAGCGAAGCACCATCAAGGTGATGGTGACGGTCTTTGGACGCAGTACCCCGGTCGAGTTAGACTTTATCCAGGTCGAAAAGCGATAGAGGGTTTTTGAAAACCAGGTAGGCGATACCTTTCCGCCCGCCCTTTAAGGTAGCAGTCGCAGGTATTTGCCTGAATCAGCTACGGGAAGAGGATAGACAAAATGGCAAAGAAGATAGCTGGCTATATCAAGCTACAACTGCCCTCCGGTGAAGCTACTCCAGCACCGCCTGTTGGCCCTGCACTTGGGCAACATGGTGTAAACATCATGGAGTTTGTAAAGCAGTTCAACGCTAAATCCGTTGGAGCAGTTGAAAAAGGCACAACCGTGCCGGCGGTTATCACTGTATATGCGGACAGGAGTTTTAGCTTCATTCTTAAGACTCCGCCTGCATGTGTGCTGATAAAGAAAAAGATCGGCCTGGAAAAAGGAAGCCCGACACCTAACAAGGTGAAGGTGGGACGCATCACCAAAAAACAAATTGAGGAAATTGCAAAGGTCAAGATGCCTGACCTGAATGCGGCTAGCATTGAATCCGCTATGCGTTCTATCGAGGGCAGTGCCCGCTCGATGGGTGTCGAAGTTGTCGATTAGATTATTTAGTGGAAACCTGCGCAGTGTAGGGTTCCCGGCCACCGCGACCGTTATTGCGGAAGATCTGAAAATACAGGAGAAGTAATGGCAAAACCTGGCAAAAAGTACCGGGCCGCCGCCTCCAAAATCGAAGATCGCCCTTATGAGTTGAAAGATGCACTTTCTACTATATCAAGCAATGCTTTTGCTAAGTTTGATGAAACCGTGGAAGTTCACATGAAACTCGGCGTTGACCCTCGCCATGCAGACCAGATGGTGAGAGGCACGATTGTTTTGCCACACGGAACTGGCAAGACGATGAAAGTTGCTGTCATTGCAGGGGGAGAAAAGATCAAAGAGGCAGAGGCCGCTGGTGCGGAAATCGTCGGTGGCGATGAACTCGTTGAGCGAATCGCTGGCGGGTTCCTTGACTTTGATGCCCTCGTAGCGACACCTGACATGATGAAGGGTGTTGGTCGATTGGGGAAGGTGCTCGGCCCAAGGGGTCTGATGCCTAACCCGAAAACAGGCACAGTGACCCTTAATGTCGCTCAGGCTGTCAAGGAAATTAAGGCTGGTAAAGTGGAGTATCGCGTTGATAAGACGGGTATTATTCATGCGCCGGTAGGCAAAATTTCCTTTGGCATTGACAAATTGGCCGAAAATGCCAAGGCTCTGATGGACGCTGTTCAAAAGGCGAAACCATCTGCCGCAAAGGGAAAGTACGTGAAAGCAATCCACATGGCCTCGACAATGGGACCCAGCATAACTGTGTCCTTAAGCGTCCTTGAAAAGTGAGGTGGCCATGGACAAGATACAAAAACAAAAAGAAATTAACGAACTTAAAGGTACTTTTGCCTCAGCAAAATCCGCTGTAGTCCTCGAATTTAAGGGCTTATCGGTTGAAAAAGATAATATACTGCGCCGCGTTCTTCGCGAAAACAATGCACAGTACCGAGTCTCAAAAAATACCCTGCTTCGCCTTGCTGTAAAAGAAACAGATTTTGAGTCTTTGACAGTGCATTTCAAGGGCGCAACGGCAGTCGCTACTTCTAAAGAAGAAGTGGTTGGTCTGGCAAAAGCAATCCACACCTTTTTGAAAGAAAACCCCACTGTCACGTTTAAGGGAGCCATATTGGACGGCAAACCTACATCAGTGACGGATTTTCAGGTGATCGCCGAATTGCCAACCCGCGAGGTCGTCATTGGTAAACTGCTATATCTCATGCAGTACCCAATTTCTGGTCTGGTAAGGGCATTAGACCAAATTCGCCAAAAAAAGGAAGAAGCTGGTGCTTAACCGCTCAACCCTATTTCCCTTTAACACTAAAACAATTACCTAGTGAGGAATAAACCATGGCTCTTACAGCTGATAATTTGATCCAAGAAATTGAAAGTATGACTGTTCTAGACCTTGCAAATTTGGTCAAGGCTCTCGAAGACAGGTTTGGCGTTTCTGCCGCCGCAGTAGCAGTTGCTGGAGGCCCTGCCGCTGGTGCCACAGCCGCCGCTGAAGAAAAGACAGAGTTTGACGTAGTTCTTGCCGAAGCAGGGGCCGCCAAATTAAATGTCATTAAGGCAGTCCGCGAAGTGGTCGCTGGTCTCGGCCTGAAGGAAGCAAAGGACTTGGTCGATGGCGCACCCAAGACCATTAAAGAAGGTGTAAGCAAAGAAGAGGCTACAAAGCTAAAAGAGAAGCTAGAAGCCGCCGGAGCCAAAGTCGAAATCAAGTAGTGATACTTGACTTTGGCGGCATAAACATCCATGCCTGCGGGCGGTTTTCATTGAAAAAACCGCCCGGAGATGGAGTTGGCACCTCTCAAGATTTTTGGTGTGCCTGAGTGCCTAGATTTTTTTGTTTTCTAATTTTATAAAAAATGGTATGATTTTTCCTTATGCCTGTTTTCTTTCGGGCTTTTGATTTCTCTTTTACAAGAAGGCTTCGGTTGCAAGACCTTTCCCGCGCTAGAGAATACGGTTTCCAAACCCATCGGGGCAAACTTATGGTTGCCTGTCGGGTGAGTAGTAATTTGTGTCAAGTCGGTAATTTCCACGCCAGAAAGCATCGGGTTCATTTGTATCCAGCTTGGCTTGGGTCATGGTAGGAGTTAAAAAATGAGTGTTCAACAGAACATTTATAGACAGCGTGTTTCTTTTTCCAAAATCCGCTCTCTAGTGCCGATCCCAAACCTGATTGATATTCAAAAACGAAGCTATGACGAGTTTTTGCAGTTGAATCTCCTCCACTCCGAGAGGGAGAGCAGGGGGCTAAAGGCAGTTTTTGATGGGATGTTCCCAATCAATAATGGAAAAAATCCGGATGGTTCTGATGCTACTCTCGAAATCGAATTTATCGACTATACAGTTGGGCATTGGGCCTGCAAGTGTGGAAAGCATGAGGGCTTGCAAAACTTGCGCACAAAATGCAAAAAGTGTAGCCATAACATAGTCATTGATCATCCAAAGGATCCATCAGTCGATTGCCCTAAGTGCGGCACCCGAAATAAAAATGCGGCCACCATTTGTGATATTTGCAATGAACCTGTTGGCTTGCACCAAAAAATGACTATCGAGGAATGCGTTGAGCGCGGAGCCACTATGGCCGCTCCCCTGAAAACCCGCATCCGATTAAACCAATTTGATAAGGACGACAAGGGCAACAGAAGGTATAAGCAAAGCCAAGAGTCGGAAGTATATTTTGGTGATCTGCCAACAATGACCGATAGGGGGACGTTTGTCATCAATGGCACCGAGCGCGTCATCGTCAGCCAGTTGCACCGTAGCCCTGGAGCTTTTTTCTCCATAGCACCCGATAAGAGCCTTTACAGTGCGCAAATCATTCCATATCGCGGGTCTTGGGTAGAGTTTGAAATCGACACGAAGGGGCTTTTATATGCAAGGATAGACCGCAAGCGAAAATTTCTCGGAGCTACATTTCTTCGCGCACTGGGCTTGTTCCATGAAGTTATGAGCGAAAACCAGTCGATGCTTTCTAAGTTCTATACGACCTATACCTTTACCCTGAAAGGGGAAAAAATATATTTGACTCCCTGCGATCTGCTCGTTGGACAAAAGTCATTAGAAGACATAAAAGACCCAAAGACCGGCGATACAATAATTGCCAAGAGTAAACTCATCTCACGTCGCCTCTTAGAAAATGCAATCAAGGCAGGGGTAAAGGCCATACAAGTCGACCGGAATATGTTGGATGGAGCCATTCTTCTAGAAGATATAGTAAACCTAAACACTGGTGAAGTACTGCTGGAAGCAAATGATCCATTCCTTCAGACCCATCTGGAGATGTTCCTTGCAAATAACATTAAAACCATCGCTGTTGGTTTTCCAGAACATGACCCAACAGGAAAGGTGCTTAGTGAAACAATAAGCAAAGACCACACTGAAGACCCTGAAGATGCGGCAAAAGAGCTTTTCAAAAAGATTCGCACTGGGGAACCGGCAACACTTGAATCCAGTAGCAAGTTGCTCTATTCGATGTTTTTTGATCCCCAAAAATACGACCTTTCCAAAGTGGGCAGACATAAAATAAATGCAAAACTTGGCCAAGACATTGCCCTGGAAAACCGCACGCTAACAATTGATGACTTTATTAATGCCATACACTACTTGCTTCGCCTGAAAAAATATGACACAACACGTCAAGACCGGACAGATGAGATTGCACCCGTACGAAAAGATGACATCGACCATTTAGGCAACAGGCGCGTCCGTAGTGTTGGTGAATTACTAGAAAACGGATTTAGGGTCGGGCTTGTTCGTGTGCAACGTGCGATCAAAGAAAAATTTTCGATAGCACAAGACCCCAACAATCCCCTGCAAGCCCATGACCTGATAAATAGTAAGCCTGTAATCGCGGCTATGAAGGAGTTTTTTGGATCAAGCCAGCTCTCCCAGTTCATGGATCAGACTAATCCATTATCTGAGATTACTCATAAGCGAAGGCTCTCCGCCCTTGGGCCTGGAGGCTTGAGTAGAGATAGAGCAGGGTTTGATGTTCGAGACGTGCATACATCTCACTATGGGCGTATTTGCCCTATTGAAACTCCCGAAGGCCCAAATATCGGCCTCATCAGCTCACTTTCATGCTACGCCCGTATCAACGAGTTTGGATTTATCGAAAGTCCCTACCTCAAGGTAGACAATGGAAGAGTTATCCACTATGCCGCTATTACACACGTGGGTGACTCCAAGTTTGGCTACATGGATGTCGTTAAGCTGGAGGATGTTAAGTCAGAAAACGCCAAACTTGAAAAGGGTGGCAAACGTCCAGCTAAGTTTGAAATGCATGCATGGTATCTTTCGGCATGGGAAGAAGATGAACACATCATTGCACAGGCTAATGTTGAAGTTGATGAAAATGACTACATAAAGGATGAATCCGTTGTCGCTAGGGTGGCAGGAGAAACAAGAGTTGTGGAATGTGGCAAGGTTACGTTGGTTGATGTAAGCCCCAAGCAACTTGTTTCTGTCGCCGCCAGCCTGATACCATTCCTTGAAAATGATGACGCTAACCGTGCCCTCATGGGTGCTAATATGCAACGCCAGGCCGTGCCACTGATTCGCACAGAGGCTCCTATAGTTGGCACAGGGATGGAATATTTTGCCGCCAGAGATTCAGGCAACTGCGTTTTGTGCCGTAGGTCTGGAATTGTCGAATCGGTGGACGCAAATCGAATTGTGGTTCGAGTAGAAGATGATCCTGACACTGAAGGGGTGGAAAGTGGCGTGGATATTTATACTCTCGTTAAATATGTTAGGTCAAACCAAAATACATGCTACAACCAGGTTCCCCTCGTCGGACGAGGTGAGTATGTTTCTACCGGCCAAATACTCGCCGATGGCTCTTGTTGCGATCATGGCGAACTTTCTCTTGGTAGAAATCTGATAGTCGCATACATGCCCTGGCGTGGATATAACTTTGAAGATGCCATTCTCATTAGCGAAAGGGTGGTCAAAGAGGACTTATATACGACCATCCATATAGAAGAATTTGAGGTTCAGGCTCGCGATACTAAGCTGGGCCCAGAGGAAATTACTCGCGACATTCCGCAGGTTCGTGAAGAAATGTTAAAAAATCTTGACGAATCCGGAATTATTCGCATCGGTGCCACAATTAAGCACGGCGATATTTTAGTCGGCAAGGTGACTCCAAAAGGTGAGACGATTCTTTCTCCTGAAGAAAAACTGCTCCGCGCAATTTTTGGTGAAAAGGCATCAGACGTTAAGGATGCAAGCCTAACTGTTCCACCTGGTATCGAAGGCACTGTGGTAGATGTAAAGGTTTTTACGCGCAAGGGACAAGAAAAAGATCTCCGCACTCAACAGATTGAGCGAGAACAAATAGCCAAGTGGGAAAAGGACTTGAAGGACCAAGAGCGCATCATCCGCGCAGAGAGCAAAAAGAAAATCGTTGCACTACTAAAAGGTAAAGAACTTTCTGAGATTCTTTCTGATGATTCTGGCAAAGAATTATTGCCTGCAAATAAAAAACTTACTCAAAACATGTTGGAAGCAGTTCCCTATGGCAGATTCCGTCAAATAAGCGTTTCTGCGGGCAAAGAAAGACTGGAAGCCCATGTGTTAGACATTATCGACAAAACAGATAGCCAACTTAGAGTACTAAGTCAAAACCTGGGTGAACGAGTTGACCGTCTGCTAAAGGGTGATGAGCTACTGCCTGGAGTTCTCAAAAATGTTAAGGTATATGTTGCCGTTAAGCGCAAGCTACAGGTTGGCGACAAAATGGCAGGCCGTCATGGCAATAAGGGCGTTGTTAGTCGTATTCTGCCAGCTGAAGACATGCCCTACTTACCAGATGGAACACCTGTGGATATTGTGCTGAATCCGTTGGGCGTGCCCTCTCGTATGAACATTGGGCAGGTATTAGAGACTCACCTTGGGTGGGCAGGTCGTATAATGGGTGTCCACTTTGCAACACCGGTATTCGATGGTGCAAAAGAGCATGAAATTAAAGACTGGCTGAAAAAGGCTTGGGAAAAAAACGGAAAAACAGGCCCAGACACTTCCGGAAAAACGATGCTCTTTGACGGCATGACTGGTGAACCTTTTGAGCAACCAGTGGTTGTGGGATGTAGCTACATGATGAAGTTACACCATTTGGTTGATAACAAGATTCATGCTAGAAGCATTGGACCATACAGCTTGATCACGCAACAACCCCTTGGCGGTAAGGCTCAATTCGGTGGCCAGCGATTTGGGGAAATGGAAGTATGGGCACTGGAAGCATACGGTGCCGCACACATTCTCCAGGAATTGCTGACTTACAAATCAGACGATATGTATGGCCGAACACAGATTTACCAAGCCATCATAAAGGGCGAGGCTATCAAGGAGCCAAGCCTTCCGGAGAGCTTCAACGTCGTTAGGAAAGAACTAAATGCCCTTTGCGTTGACGTTGAAATGCTTACCAGTGATGAACTCACATCTACGGAAGTTGAGGAAGAGCCAGCCTTTTCTATAGAAGGCTAGTTTGAATACTTGACGGTTTCTTTTTGAATTATTGAACGCTATTGATTTTATGAGGCCCAACATGTTGTTTAACGAGCAGCAGAACATAAACGCCTACGAATGTATCCGAGTTTCCTTGGCATCTCCGGATGTAATTCGCTCTTGGTCTTTTGGAGAGGTGACAAAACCAGAGACCATCAACTATCGAAGCCTAAAGCCTGAGCGGGATGGTCTTTTCTGCGCCCGCATCTTTGGGCCTATTAATGACTGGGAATGTCTGTGCGGAAAATACAAGCGACAAAAATTCAAGGGAGTCACCTGCGATAAGTGTGGGGTTGAGGTTACAAAAAAAGCAGTCAGGCGCGAGCGCATGGGGCATATTCAGCTTGCAAGCCCTGTGAGCCATGTTTGGTTTTTCAAGGGAGTTCCAAGCCGAATTGGATACCTGCTTGATATTCCTCTCAAAGACCTAGAAAAAGTACTCTATTTTGAAGCATACGCAGTGATTGATCCAGGCGATACGGGTTTGAAGGATAGGGATATTCTCACAGAAGAAAGGTATAGAGAAATCAAAGATACACAGCCCGATGGCTTTAGGGCGATGATGGGAGCAGAAGCTATCAAGGAGCTACTGAGGAGAGTTGACATAGAAGCGATGGCGGTTGAGCTACGAGCCAATATGAGGACAGAACAATCTGCCCAAAAGCGGATTAAGATTGCAAAGCGTCTAAAAATTGTAGAAGCCTTCCAGCGTTCTACCAATAAGTGCGAGTGGATGATACTCGATGTAATCCCAGTATTGCCTCCCGAATTGCGCCCATTGGTTCCCTTAGACGGTGGCCGCTTTGCCACTTCAGATTTAAACGACCTTTACCGCCGCGTTATCAACCGCAATAACAGACTGAAGAAATTGCTAGAACTAAGGGCTCCTGAGGTTATAGTCCGAAATGAAAAACGTATGCTACAGGAAGCCGCGGACGCGCTATTTGAAAATGGAAAACGAGGGCGATTACTTCGCGGTGTCAGCAATAGGCCGCTCAAGTCGCTCTCTGATGCCCTAAAGGGCAAGCAGGGGCGTTTCAGGCAGAACTTGTTAGGTAAGCGTGTGGACTACTCAGGAAGGTCTGTCATAGTGGTGGGGCCAGACCTCAAGCTACATCAATGTGGGTTGCCCAAAAAGATGGCTCTGGAGCTTTTCAAGCCCTTCATTTTTAACCGACTAGAACATAAGGGACATGCCGCAACTATCCGGCAAGCCAAAGAAATGGTAGAGCAGGGCGTGCCAGAGGTATGGGATGTTTTAGAAGAAGTTATTCAAAACCACCCGATACTACTCAATCGAGCACCAACTCTCCATCGCTTGGGCATTCAGGCATTCCAACCAGTGCTGGTAGAAGGTAAAGCCATTAGGCTACACCCGCTGGTCTGCACTGCTTTTAATGCAGACTTTGATGGCGACCAGATGGCGGTTCACATTCCATTAAGCCCAATGGCTCAGATTGAAGCCAAGGTGCTTATGATGTCTACACAAAACATCCTCAATCCGGCAAATGGTAAGCCCAACGTTGTTCCCAGCCAAGACATCGTTCTTGGTGCATATTACCTGACCATCAAGCGCAAGGGGCGCAAAGGTGAAGGCATGGCCTTTGGTAGTATCGACCAGGTCATCTTCGCACATGATGCAGGAACTATTGATACCCACGCAACAGTTAGGTTGCGCTATACGGGTGACTTGGTAGACACAGAGGCTTGGCATAAGAGCGATCCAAAGAAGCGGAGCGAGCAGGAAGTATTTGAATGCCCTGCCCGTAGCGTTACAAATGAGATGATTACTACGACCGTCGGGCGCATTATCTTTAACAGGTCTTTGCCGGAAGGTGTCCCATTTGTAAACGGGCTACTCAAAAAAGAGGGCTTGCTTTCGTTAGTGAATAGAGCCTATAAGTTTATTGGGCCAGAAGCCACAATCAGAATGCTTGATATGATGAAGGATGTTGGATTCCTTTGGGCAATGAGAGCAGGCTTGAGCGTGGGTATTGATGATTTGGTGGTTCCAAAGACCAAGGCAGAATTACTGCGTACAGCAACAGATGAGGTGCGCGGGATTGAGCATGATTATTACAATGAAGGCAAGCTAGATGCGGCCACTCGCACCAACAGAATTTTAGAAGTCTGGTCGAAAACTGCCGACCAGGTTGCCTCTGACATGATGAAGGAATTAGAGTACCAAAACGAGACCAGTCGCAACCTAAATTCGATATATATCATGGCCGATTCGGGGGCGCGCGGTTCAAAGACTCAGATTCGACAGGTTGCTGGTATGCGTGGACTGATGGCGAAGCCGAGTGGCGACATCATCGAAACGCCGATCAGGTCTAACTTCAAAGAAGGTCTCACAGTTCTCGAATATTTTACATCTACCCATGGTGCTCGCAAGGGATTGGCAGATACGGCACTCAAGACAGCCGACTCTGGCTACCTGACGCGAAAATTGGTTGATGTGGCTCAGGATGTCATCATCAATGAAGATGACTGCGGAACTATGGACTGGATCGAAGTAGCGGCAATCGTCAACACAGATGGTACCATTAGGGCAAGACTGCGAGACCGCATAATGGGGCGTGTTGTGGCTGAAGATGTAATAGACCCCTATAACAAAAAAGTACTCGCTGATACCGGAACTCTCATCACAGAAGATCTGGCTTTTTCAATTGAGACTAGTGGTATTCAAAGCGTGAGGATTCGTTCTTTACTTACATGTGAATCACGGCGTGGTGTTTGCGCCAAGTGCTATGGCCTCAACCTCTCAACAGGGCGCATCGTTGATTTGGGTGAAGCAGTTGGTACTATTGCCGCTCAAAGTATTGGGGAACCTGGTACACAGCTCACTATGCGTACCTTCCACGTTGGTGGTGCCGCAAGTAGAGCATCTGAAAAGAACCTGCATGAAGCCCAGATACAGGGGGTCGTCAAACTTGAAGGAATAAGGTTTGTAAAGAACCGAGACGGTGAGATTATAGCCCTCAGTCGCACGGGGAATATCCTTGTCTTGGACAACGATGGCAATGAAAGAGAACGATATAAGGTTCCCCCAGGAGCAACTATTCACGTAAAGGATGGCGAAAAGGTTGAACCCAAAACAGCCCTGGCTGAATGGGATCCCTACAACGACTACCTGATAAACGAAAGGGCAGGGACTGCTGACTTTAAGGAGTTTGAACTAAACGTTAGCTATCAGGAAGAAAAAGACCAAATCACAGGCCGTTTCCGAAAGAGAATCATTGATGCAATTGATGACAAGCTATATCCCCACATCAATATTAAGGGCGAAAACCACAAAGTCCTGCAACGCTACAACATTCCAACTGGAGCATATCTAGAAGTTGACATCGACCAAGAGCTAGAACCTGGGGACGTATTGGCCAAAACCCCGCGACAACAAGCCAAAACATTAGACATTACCGGCGGTCTGCCAAGGGTGACGGAGCTATTTGAAGGACGCAAGCCAAAAGAACCTGCAATCATCAGCAAAGTTACTGGTATAGTTCGTTATGGAAACAGGGTACGTGGCAACCAAAAAGTAGTTGTGGAAGGCCACAACGAGGAGAGAGAAGAATACCTAGTACCCCGTGGCAAGCAGATACAGGTTCAAGATGGAGATGAAATTAGCGCCGGCGAAAAGCTAACCGAGGGGGCTGTTAGTCCACACGACATTCTTGAAATACATGGTGAAAAGGCCCTTCAGGCATTTTTGCTCAACGAGGTTCAAGAGGTCTATCGCGCGCAGGGTGTTACTATCAACGACAAGCACATCGAAACAATCATCCGCCAGATGATGCGCTGGGTGCAAATTACAGATGTGGGTGACACACCACTAATCGTTGAAGAAAAAGTAGACAAGCACAGATTCAAGGAAATTAACGCCCGCGCAATGGCCTCAGACGGCCAGCCCGCCACTTGTGAGCCACAGTTGCTCGGTATTACCAAAGCCGCCCTTACTTCCGAATCCTTTATTTCGGCGGCATCCTTCCAAGAAACTGCAAGAGTTCTCACTGAGGCCGCACTCGAAGGCCGTGTCGACTATCTGAGGGGTCTCAAAGAAAACGTTATCTTGGGTCGCCTGATACCAGCCGGCACTGGCATGGCACGCTACAGAAACGTCCAGATTGAGCAAGGACAATTCCCTGAGAGGTTGGATACATCAGATATTGATAGCGAGGAGATTGAAGACGAATACAGCCTCCGCGCCGCCCAGATAGAAGAAATCCACGGACTGAGTGTAGTTGAAGATACTGAAGCGTAATTTAGCGGTTTCGGCTTTATAGCAATTTAGCCAAATTAGCCGAATTGCTATAGATTGCCGTCAATCATGGCCATTATTTCATCAGTGTTATTCAACGCGACGATTATCCTCTGGTAGTGGTTGATGTCCTCAAAGGTTAGCTTACGCCCCTTACGGTCTTTTAGCCACTTTTGTGCAGGTTGGTAGCCGCCTACATAGAACTCCCACGCAATGAGTGGTACTTTGTCGAAGTATTGTGTGTCGTTGATCCAGACTTTGCCAACGGAACCATCTTTATTTGGCTCCCAGCGCAGTTTTTCTACAATGTCGCTACCACTGATTGGATACTTCGTAATTAGCTTGTTGAGCGCGGGGTGCTCCATGAGGTGTAGTAAGCGCAGTTCCTCTCCCAATCTTGCCAAACGGCGGAACTCAATGGCATCCGTGGGGTATGGCACTCGTGGGAAGTCTATTTTTAAGAACTCTTTGTATTTCTCTCGGTAGTTTGGGGAGTGAAGCATGGCATAGATGTAGTCCAATAGGTCGATTGGGGTGAAGCTGTTCTTATTACCGGTCTTTTCGGGTTCAAATTCAAGGTTTAGATTTTTTGCAATTTTATTGACTATTTCAGGGGCAAGATTGGGTGTGCGAGGTTCATCAGTTGTATCAGGATATAAGTAAAGGGGAAAAATATTTGCATTGTCTAACGAAGACAAAACTGTTTTGTCAACTATTTGATTTACAACCAATACGGTGCATAAATCGTCTCTATTAATGCGTATGGAGCAAAAAGCATAATTTTTTCCATTGATTAGATGTTTCATTATTTCCTGTCTTGGTCTGCAGTGAAAGCCCCTTGTAACTCCTGAATAGTTTGTATATCTGGTATCAAAGGGCCGGTAGGCTATGGGAACAATGTTGTGCTTTGATGCCTGTAAATCCACCCTTGCCCCTGCAATACTCCATTCCCGTACGTCACTTCCCAAGGCATATTTTTCGCGAGCTTCTTCGTCAGTGATTGAAAAGAAGTCTTTGATCAAATCGGCAACTGCCTCGGGGCTAGAATGTATAGTGAATTCATCTCTAGCTGTAGTAATACCCATAGAGTTAGTGATAAACAGTTCTGTCACTAAAAATCCACTTTCATACTTCTTTTTGCCCCTATAGTCCTTTGGCACAAAGAAGTATTCAGGTGCTGTTGGCTGAAGCTTGGTAAATGGCATATCAGACAGGGCTGTCTTTAGCAGGTAATCATATTTGACTTGCCGTAATCCAAAAAGGTCAAAGTGATAGATTTCTGCCAGTGCGCCTTTTTTCTTTTTGCCCGTTTTGACAAAGATGTTGATGGAGACTCCTTGCTGGATTTCAAAGACGTTTTCGTCTTTTGTTCCATCTGGGGCGGTTTCCTTCTTTTTTGCGTTGCCGTGCAGGTCGATGATGTAAATCTTATCGAAGCTCTGTAGCAGGCTCCAACGCATACCCCGAAAGGTAGGATTGTCAATAAACCCATGATTGGCAATGTAAGCCAGGATGCCACTTTGGTTCTTGTCCACAAAGTGTTGTCCCATGCGAATGAATTTTACATAGTCATCGTTGATAGATTTGCTATTGCGTTCCATCAGCCGAACGCCTGAGTCTGGCTCTTTTTTATAGTCTTCTAACTTGTCTGCTATCCACCCCCCCTTATTCCAGCTATTAACACTGTATGGCGGGTTGCCCATGACTACCATGACTGGGGTGTCCCGTTTGACTGTGTTTGCTTCTTTGGCTTCGTTGGCCAGGAATTGGGCAAAGAGGGTGCCTGTATCTGGGTGATGTTCTTCCAGGGAATTTGTCAGAAATATCCGCAGACGTTGATTGTCATTGTGTGTGTAGCCCGTTTCCCCCAAAAGCATGTCTAGCTTTAGATGTGCCATTGCATAAGGGGCCATTAGAATTTCAAACCCATTTAGCCTTGGTATGAGATGCTGTTCAACGTAGTTCTGCCACTGACCCTGCTGGCCAATAAATTTCTCATGTATCAAACGCGCTGTCTCTGCTAGGAATGTCCCAGTACCCAATGCTGGGTCTAGTATCTGAACTTTGTGGACTTTTGCTTTGGTTTTTCCTTTGCCTTGACCCTCTATTTCTATGTCTACTTTTGATGTGTCGGCTAATCCTTGTTGTAAACCAAATTCGGTCTGTAATATCTCGTCCACTGCCCTGATTATAAAATTGACTACTGGCTGGGGGGTGTACCAGACACCGCGGTTTTTTCTCAGCTTAGGATCATATTCTGAAAGGAAATCCTCATAGAAATGGATTATGGGATCAGTCTGTTGCGTGAAGTGGCCAAAACCTTTCATTACGGCTCTGATGTCTGTTGCCCTGAATGCTTCTGCCAAGTCGTCGACTATCCAGCTTATGCGCTCGTCTAGGTCATAGCCAGCTACGCTCTGGAATAGTTTCCGCAGAAAGGGGTTGGTCTTAGGTATTAGCTCTGCGGCATTCTTGCGGCTGAAGGTGTCTATGGATGTGTCACGGATGCGAGCGGCAAACATTCCATAGGTTATTGTCTGGGCGTATAGGTCGGCAAAGTCTTTGGGTGTGATGTCATGGATAAGAAAATCTTTGAAGGCTATCATCTGCCCTGTGAGTGTGCTGTCACCATTCTCTCTGATTAATGATTCCTCAAAGACTTTTGCCATTAAACGGGCTTTGTTTGCCATTATGTGGGCTAACTTGTCGGGGGTTGATATTGTCTGAGGGCTGGATTCGCCGAAGGCTGTTATCAGACTGTGAAATTTGTCAAACTGGTCTTTGTTTGGAGCTATCTTTTGGTTTCTTATTTCTGCTATGCGAACTCTTTCAACTATTTCTTTGCCTTTGCAAAAAATAAAGTCAAGGTAGTCGGTAAATATTATGCTGTCTAGGGCGTTTTTGTAGCGATTGAATTGTTCTCTGTTTTTGTTTTTCCCTTCCAGGTCTGGGTCGCCTATATCTTTGGCTTCTATGTATGCTATTGGGATATTGTCTTTTTGGCGAAGTAATACATAATCGGGTGCGCCACATTCCTGACGGGAGGGCTCGTTGGATACTGTAATATTGGGTAGCAGGGCACTAAGCAGGACTTGTAGGGCAGATCGGTATGTATGCTCGGTCGCCCGACCGGTCTGATACTGGCGATTGGTCTCTGATAGGTAAACCGATATTGCCTCGTGGGGGGCTAGGATGTTTCTGGTTGCCGACATACCTATATGGTAAACCAGAAATGTACCAAGGGACTGGTTTAATGTCTGACTGGCCGGCGACCAAAGGTTAGAATATGTATTGATGCACTTTGGGTCGAAATTTTTTATACACGGGCAGAAAAAATCTTTTGATGGCAAGATGGTATAGTGAATTAATCTAAAAAGCAGTACAGAATTGTGGAGATACGACTGCGTTTTTCGCTTCACTCCCGCCCTCCAGACGCTCATTACGCTTGCAACGCAGTCTACAACTCCGTTGGTTTAACTTGCTCCAAGCGTCGCTTGTCACAAGTTAAACGACTATATTTGCATCGCAAAGCAGGGATCGGACAAAATTCATTGAATAGCTGTTCATCTGCAATAAATTGATTTTTTTTCCTATCACTATTTTTCAACTCTTGCAAAAATTTAGGTTTTGTCTGATGATGGTCAATTCACAAATGGAGTTGACTCGATGCAGGTAACAGTAATTACCGGTAGCCCGCACAAAAAAGGCACCACATCACTTTTGGCAGATGAGTTTATCAGGGGCGCGGTAGAGGCAGGGCACATTGTTTTTAGGTTTGATGCGGCTTTTGAAAAGGTTTCGCCATGCCTCGGTTGCGATGGTTGCAGGACAAGTGGCACACAATGCGTCCAGCATGATTCCATGGAAAAGCTGAATCCATCACTACTGGCCTCTGATTGCATTGTGTTTGTAACTCCGCTTTACTACTTTGGTATGTCTGCTCAGCTAAAGACAGTCATAGACCGCTTTTATGCAAATAATTCCAAGTTACAAAGTAGTAAACAGGCAATACTACTGACTGCCGCCGCCGATTCGGAGACATGGACAGTTGAAGCCCTTGATAGTCATTATGGTACCATCCTGCGATATTTGGGATGGCAGTTGGCTGGCACCTTGCTCGCTATGGGGTGCGCTGTAAGGATGGACATCGAAAAGACGGATTATCCTAACCAGGCATATCTGATAGGAAAGACTCTGGGACAAAAGAAAACCAAGTGAGTGACTTGTGGCGAGAATGAGTCTGGTGTTGCTGAAGGCATGTGATAAGGGTTTGGCCTCGGTTTGACGGGGCTATATAACCCAATTTCACTAGCTTTCCCTATCCTTCTTTAGGGCGGCATAGCCCCTGTCATAAGTAGCTTCGGCACTCTTACTAAAAAAGCAAGCAGGAAATCCTCCGGAGCCAACATGGTATGCTACGCAGTCGCAACATTTCCCACGCTTTGGGCAGGAGTAGGTGCAGGGGCATTTTATTTTATTGTTGCAGGGGCAGGTCATTCTTCCTCCAGTTGCCTATAGTCTAGTATGGATTCATCGCCCTTTCGCTCTTCGGTCTTGAATAATTCTATGGGATATTCTTTTGATGCCCCAATATTCCAGGCTTCGCCGCTGTAGTGGGGTACATCCTCGAAGATGCACTCTGGAACCATGTCTTGTTCGTACATATCGGAAACCTTTTCGCGGGCTGATTCCTCGTTGGTAGCCAATATTTTTACAAATCCCTGCTTCTGGTAGTATTCAACGATCTCTACCCTGTAGGCTTTGAGTTTGGGTGTGTTTTTCATCGTTCTCCTTTTTTTGTGCAAAAAGATCAGCTCTGTCACAGTCATTACCTGAAATTTCTTATCATCTCAAATTGAGTTCCTGACACATTAATGTTTTTGCTTATCAGGAAATCAGTCATAGCTTTGCAGGAAATGTCTGTGTTTAACACTTTTAGTTTGTCGCTATTTGTCATCAGAAGGATTTTATTTAGTAGAGCAGTTCCCGCGCCTTTTTTTCTGTGGGTATTATCTACTGCCATTTGTGTTATGTCGCCTGTAGTAGGTTCAAAAATGCCGTACCCAATAAGGTTGGATTTGTTATAGGCTCCCAAACAGGTAAAACAGTTTAGTGACCTTTTTATGGAATCAATGCTGTTTTGCCATGAAGGATGGAAATCCCAAAACGCCGAAACCAGGCTAATATCGTCAATTTCTATTTCTTTGATGTGGAAGTCGGAATTAGATTCAACAACGACAACTTCTGATTTCGTTTGCATGAAATAGTTGAACTCGCGCTTAGTCTCAAACCCTAGTCTTTTATAAAGCGAAACGGCCTTTGTGTTGTGCTGGAGAACTTCTAGTAGATATTGTTCGATGCCCGCCGCTTTCAAATAGGGAATAGAGTGCTCAAATATTGATGCGGCCAAGCCCTTTCCTCTGTATTCTTCCCTTGTGCCTGTGCCTGTGTCATAAGCGGTGCTCCTACCGTTAAATTGGCCGATGCCGTTTAGCGTAAAAGAAGCTATCTCATCTCCCTCAAATGCCGCAAAGGATAAGGTAGGATTAAAGCCACGCCTTTGTAACATCGCCTGAAATTGGCCGTGATCGAGTTGAAGCTCGTAGTCTTTGAAAGCCTGTGCAAACGCATTGAATATTGTTAGTTGGTCTGTATGTTCGAGTGATTTGATTTCCATGTTGAAATTCTCCTCCATTCCTTTTATGGGAAACGGCCAAAAGATCATTAGGCTGT
Source organism: Holophagaceae bacterium (assembly GCA_009783055.1). GTDB lineage: Bacteria > Acidobacteriota > Holophagae > Holophagales > Holophagaceae > WRHW01. Next base: position 16,759 of record WRHW01000013.1, on the reverse strand, counting down.
GTTAGGTATTGTAGCTATGTAGCGGCGGTCTTGAAGTCTTTGCCCACCCAACCTTTGGCTGATATGAGGAGAATGGGGGAAAGTATGGCGACAAAGCCAAAAGTGAGCCACATTGTTCCGGTGGAGGTGGCTCCGTGAGGTGGACACCATTTGGATAGGGCGATGCCTGAGTAGAGTGGAACTATCATTTTGGTCAGGAACCATGGGAACTGGGCAACCCCCATGTAGGCTCCTGTCCTGCCCGGTGGCGCGATTTCGGCGGCATATTGCAAAAATCTTGGTTGCCACATGGCCTCGCCGATTGATAGCACAAGTATGTACGCAAAAAGCCCTGTAATTGTTGGGCCTACCGACAGCAGAAATGCTGAAGAGGCCATTATGGCCGTCCCAAAGATCATCATGTTGTATACCTTTGCCTTTGTGCTGATGGCCGCCACTATTGGACACAGAATGAAGATGAGAAGGGAATTAAGGCTGGTTGCAGTTTCAAAGTTTTCCCCTACCCATCCTCCTGCATAAGCTCGTGCAACGTACTGAGGCATTATGAACCAGCTATATGCAAAGAGCGTTTGTACGGGGATTAGGCAAAAAATAAAAAAGCTAAATTTTGGGTCGGCCAGGGGATGCTTTTTCAACCATTGCCTAAACCTTGCTATACCATGAGGTTGGTGGTTGTCTTCGCTGTGTGCCTCTTCGCTTTTTTCAGTACGTGAGGCGGTGGAGGATTCGGCCTCTTTTTTTTCTGCCAGCGTTTTTTCCAAGGTTTTTTTGGTCAGGAGTGTGGCTAGGCAGGTAAGACCTAAGACCGTGACTATGGCATAAAAACCCAACGCACCTTGAATGCCGAAGGCGTTCCTTACGGGACTCATAAAGGTCGGTAGCCATCCTCCAAGGTTATTTACTGCATATAGCATCGCAAAAGCCATTCCGGAAGTGGCGACGGTTGTCACCATTCTGGTTCCTGCATAGATAGCAGGTTGATACATCCCAAATCCCATGACGACCAATAGTATGCCGGCTACAGCAGTTAGATTAAGGGGCGAAAAAAGAGTCAGGAATGAGCTTGAACCAATATTGGAAAAGTCGAGGGGGGAGACTAAATCAAGCCCTGAGTTAATAAAAAGAGAGAACGTGCCAAGCCCTAGGCTGGGAGAAATACTGAGGATGATACGACCTAGGAGCATCAACCCCAGGGCTGTAAAGAGCGTCCTCCTAAGCCCCCAAGCATCCACACGGCTACCAAAAAATAGCATTGAGAAGGTTATCCCGGAAGTCATTACCCCAACCATCCAACCTGCATGCACGTCATTTAGGTGGACATATTCGTTGAAAAACATGGCAAGGTAGTACAAGGTGCCAAAATAGGCAAATCCTTCGATGAGATAGACCAGGTTTAGTGCCCAAAGTGTCCGGGGTGCCCTCATCAGGTCGATGAATGGCTGAGTTATTTCTTTCAGGGGGGATTTTGTTGTCTCATTGGCCATTATTTGTTCTACCATAAAAATGTGATAATTAACTGTACCACGTTGTATTCTGATATGAAGGAGTAAATCACATGCCAGATTTTGAAATCCAATCCATAGTTAAGTGGCTTCACATCATTTCCATGGTATTGGCGGGAGGAACAATGCCTGTGTGCCTTATCCTTTCTGGCTTTGAGGAGAGCCATGAGGATGTCCGCGGAATCTCTGCTGTCATCTGGAAAAAACTTGCCGTCTGGGGGATGCGGTTTACTGTTGCCTTTGGCATAATTCTATTAATCATGTATTTAGCCAAGGGGGGCAAGCCTTTTAGCCAGCCACACTTGATGTTGAAGATTGGGTTGACCCCAATCTTGATCTTTGTTTGCGAAACAGCAACTAAGAATTTAGGCAATGCTAAGAGGGGGGCGGCAATGCTGGCAGTGGTGCTAATCCTGATAATCACATTTGTATCGACAAACGGCAATGCTTTCGTCAAAAAGACTAATGACAACGCAAATACTAACGAGCAAGCAGACACACCACCCCCACGGGTCGAGACACAAGAGCCAATACCTGATTCAACTGTTAAGTCACCTAATTCGGATTAAACCATGTATAGATCGTTTTTTTTCCTAGTTGCTACCTCCAGTTCACTGTTATTGGCTCAAAATGTGCAGAATTGGCCAAAGACTGTGGTTGAAACATCCAATTTTGAGCAGACATCTAAAGTTGCAGATATTCGCGCCTTCATGGATGCACTAGCTAAGTTCGCCCCTGACTTAAAGGCTTATCAACCTCCAAATGGTCCTAAGGCAACAGAATCAGGAAAACCTATGTTGGCTTGGCGCATACCGGCAACGGGTGATAATTCCTTGAAAATTTACATTAATTCTAATATTCATGCGGGGGAAGTGGAGGGTAAGGAGGCCATTCAATTTGTTGTTAGAGAAATCCTACAGGGCAAACACCCTGAAATAAGAAAAAACATTGATTTAGTGTTTTGTCCTGCATACAACGCAGACGGTACAGACGCACTCAGCACGGCCAATCGTCTCAACCAGCCTAATCCAAAGAGCGGAGTAGGTCCCCGCGAAAATATTTTTGGCCTTGACCTAAACAGGGATATGATGAAGGCCGCCGCCGCAAATACCAGGTGGCTACTGGCTATGTACAGAGACTTTGATCCGGACTGCGTTATCGACCTACATTCAACAAATGGCACTCGCCACAAGTTTCACATCACCCATGCTCCTGCCCACGCCACCGGTGGAGACTTAGCTCTAGCGGCCTTTAATAAGAAATTACTGGTTGAAATACGAGAAAACCTGAAGGCAAAAGGGCTACCCACTTATGACTATGGGAATGTAAGAATGAATAGCGATCGTCAGCCTACCTCTTGGGAGACGGACTCCTTGGGTCAAAACATGGTGAGTAATTACGCTTTGTTGGAAAACAGGCTGGGGATTTTGGTAGAAACCTTGGTGTATAGGTCTTATGAAGACCGCATTGCTGACAATATTAAATTTGTCCTGGAAACGCTCAACTGGATGGTTCGCAACAAAGCGCAGGTGCAACAGCAACGAAGAGAGGCAGACCAAAGATGGGTGTATGAGTATACAAAGGGAGACCCTGAAATTCCGTTAAAGGCCAGGCTGGTGGAAACAGAAACTTATACTTTTGAAACCTACGAATTTACTAGAAACGAAGAGGGTAGACCACTGCGGGATGCCAATGGGCGTTATCAGATTGATGAACAAACCACAAAGGTGATGACCCTTCCAAGCCGTGTCACATTTGAATGGGCAGACTATGTAACTGCACCTGTAGGATATTTGGTTGACTGTGCTTATGCAGAAAAAATCAAACCGATTCTGGAGGCTCATGGGGTAAAGGTTTTGCCAGGCACTCAGCGTCCGAAAGATGAAACCCTTCTGCACTTTCATGAATCAGAGCGGAAAATTTCTAATGGGGCCTATCAAGGGGTATTTACCCTCTCTCTAAGTGGTTCATGGAAACCAGAAATGCCTGCCAGACGGGTGGCATATTCTTGGGAACCAGAAGACCTAGACAAGGCTCTATACGTGCCAGTAAAGCAGAAGATGGGTAAATTAGCATTTTATCTTTTAGACCCAAGGGCACCGGATGGTCTTGTGTTTTGGGGATATTTTAACAGCAGTTTAATCCGCGGTCAGGGAATGTGGGGTGAAGGGCCACGAAGCCCCATACTTGCCTTGGGAATAAAGGCCGCCGGAAATCCAAGTGAAGTTAATACACAGGTTAACAAAACTATTGAAGAATAGACAAAACTTTTTACCATTTTCTGGGTCTATATTAATGGCTTGTTGCTTATACGTCACCCAAAAATTATAATGAGTTGTGGGGTGATTTCAAAACTGTTACGAACAACTATTTTTCCAGCATTGGATGGAATACAATGGCTCATAGATCGATGAAAACCAGACATTCAGACTCGAAAACCGGCAACATGTTTGCATGGGTTGCGGCTCTGGTAACTATGGCAACCATTTTCGGTGCCTGCAACAAAAGTGCTGAAAACAGGGCACCTCGTGCCATTCCAATAGTAGCGGCGACTGCGACCGTTGGCAATCTCCCGGTAGTCCTCACGGCTCTGGGAACTGTCACCCCCACTGACGTTGTAGTGGTAAAGACTAGGGTTAATGGCCATTTGATCAGTGTTGGCTTCAGAGAGGGCCAAATGGTTAATCAGGGGGACCTTTTGGCTGAAATCGACTCTCGGCCGTACGAAGTACAGCTAATGCAGGCAGAAGGCCAACTAGCCCGAAATAACGCCCTATACCTAAATGCGCGCCAAGACCTAGATCGATATAAAGATTTGAGCGAGCAAGGGGTTATTTCCAGCCAGTTGCTGGATACACAGAATGCCCAGACAGAGCAGTTGGCCGCCGCGCTAAAGAGTGACCAAGGTGCAGTAGAAAGCGCGAAGCTCAATCTGGATTACTGTCGTATAACTGCTCCTGTCGCTGGCAGAGTCGGGCTTCGTAATGTTGACCCAGGCAACCTAGTCAATCAATCCGACCCAAATGGCATTGTGGTTATTACTCCTCTTGCTCCGATCCATGTTGTGTTCTCGATCACAGATAATTTCATAAATTTGATTATGAAGAATAACAGGGACTACCATGACTTGAATGTTGAGGCATGGGACAGGGATTCCACGACAAAACTGGCCACTGGCAAACTATGGGCAATTGATAATCAAGTTGACCCTTCAACAGGGACAGTTAAGCTGAAGGCCCTGTATTTAAATAACGATTCGTCACTATTTCCCAACCAGTTTGTCAATGTGCGGCTATTTGTAGATACTATTAAAAACACAATTCTGATACCGAGTGCCGCAATTCAAAGGGGGCCTCAGGGAACGTTTGTATATGTGGTAAATGATGAATCTGCTGTGGAGTTGAGAGTGGTCGAAATTCAGGCCAGTCAAGGCGACCAGACTGCTCTGAGTGCCGGTCTGGAGGCTGGCGAGGTTGTTGTTACTGAGGGCATCGAGCGGTTGCGTATTGGTTCTAAAGTCACTATTCCAGGTCAGGAATCTCCAAATGGCGGTGGCAACCAGAGGCAGGGGCGGTCAGGCTCATGAATCCATCCAAGCCATTTATTCTCCGGCCTATAGCAACATCTCTATTAATGGCAGGAGTCCTTCTGGTAGGTGGATTTGCCTTTAGATTTTTGCCTGTTTCTGCCCTCCCCCAAGTAGATTACCCGACAATCCAGATAGCCACCTTTTATCCAGGTGCCAGCCCTGACGTTGTAGCCTCTGCCATTACTGCACCACTGGAAAGACAATTCGGACAGTTGCCCGGACTCACTAGGATGTATTCGTCAAGCTCTGGCGGGAGTTCTCTGATTACCCTCCAGTTTGATCTAGATCTAAATATCGACATAGCCGTACAACAAGTGCAGGCATCGATCAATGCCGCGGGCACTTTTTTGCCAAATAACCTTCCGAACCCACCTATATATAGCAAGTCAAACCCTGCTGATGCCCCGATCCTGAGTTTAGGCATTAGGTCTGAGTCGTTACCCTTAACAAAAGTCCAAGACTTTGCTGATACAAGACTGGCTCAAAAAATCAGCCAGTTGCCAGGAGTTGGATTGGTGAGTCTGAGCGGTGGACAAAAGCCCGCTGTGCGCATCCAAGCAAATCCAAAGCAGTTGTCTTCCTATGGGATGACGATGGCTGACATACGCCAAGCCATTGCTCTTAGTAATGTAAATCAAGCCAAGGGCAGTTTTGACGGAATGCGCCAAGCCTTCGCTATTGGTGCAAATGACCAGCTACTAAGCAGTGACGAGTATAGGTCGGTGGTGGTTGCTTACAGAAATAATTCGCCGGTTTATCTATCAGACGTTGCAACCGTAATCGACGATGCAGAAAATGTTAAGCAGGCGGCTTGGATGAATTCAACTCCGGCCGTGATTCTCAATATTCAGCGCCAACCAGGGGCTAATATCATTGCAGTTGTAGACCGCGTAAAGTCATTGTTGCCTCAGCTCACTGCCTCTCTTCCTTCTTCTGTTGAGGTCGATATCCTTACTGACAGGACGACCACTATTCGTGCCTCTGTCAGGGACGTGGAATTTGAATTGATGCTCTGCATTGCCCTAGTGGTGATGGTGATTTTTGTATTTTTAAGGACGCTTTCGGCGACAATCATTCCCAGCTTTGCAGTGCCACTATCTATTGTGGGAACTTTTGCAGTGATGTATGCTCTTGGGTTTAGTTTAAATAATCTAACACTCATGGCTCTGACTATCAGCACCGGCTTCGTGGTGGATGACGCAATCGTGATGATTGAAAACATTATGCGCTATATAGAGGAAGGCGAAAATCCTCTAGTGGCGGCACTCAAGGGGTCTGAACAAATTGCCTTTACGATTATTTCACTCACTGTTTCTCTTATCGCAGTGCTAATTCCATTGCTTTTTATGGGCGATGTAGTGGGTCGACTATTTAGGGAATTTGCTATAACTCTTAGCGTTGCAATCTTGGTTTCGGCCTTTGTATCTCTGACTCTAACCCCGATGATGTGCGCAAAACTTCTGAAACATAAAAGCGAGAGCCAACAAAACCGCTTTTATAGAGCATCAGAAAAAGTATTTCAAAACATCATTAGTTTTTATGGTCGCACGCTCTCATGGGCACTGGCGCGACAAAGGGCAGTGCTGATTGTCGCTGTAGCAACATTTGTTTCCACTATCTTGTTATATATTGTTGTCCCCAAGGGGTTTTTCCCCGTACAAGATACCGGGGTTATAGTTGCTATCACTGAAGCACCGGAGTGGGTCTCCTTTGATACGATGGCTCAACGACAACAAACGCTCGCAAGCATCATTCTTAAGGACCCCGCGGTTGAAAGCCTCTCTAGTTTTATTGGCGTTGACGGAACCAATATCACACTAAATAGCGGTCGAATACAAATCAACTTAAAACCACTTAATGAGCGTAAAACATCGGCATCAGCCATTATTCATCGAATACAGTCTGAAGTTTCCCACATTAGTGGCATCCATTTATTTATGCAACCTGTTCAGGACCTGACAGTAGAAGACAAGATAAGCAGAAGCCAATATCAGTATGTGCTGGAGGATGCTGATCCGGCAGAGCTTGCCAGATATGTCCCCGAATTAGTTGATCGTCTCCAGCAAATCCCTATTCTCCGGGATGTCACTAGCGATTTGCAAAACAATGGCCTACAGGTGAGGGTGGTCATCGACCGTACAACGGCTTCTAGATTGGGGATCACACCTCAAATCCTTGATGATGCTCTGTACGATGCCTTTGGGCAACGTCAGATTTCAACCATGTTTACCCAGATGAACCAATATCGCGTCGTGCTGGAAGCGATGCCTGGAATGCTGACAAAACCTGAGGATTTGCTTGGTTTATACGTAAGGTCAAATACTGGCGGAATAATCCCATTAAGTGCTTTCACCAGAGTTGAAACAGATTTTACTCCTCTAGCTATTAATCATCAGGATCAATTTAAGTGCGCTACAGTTTCATTCAACCTAGCCGACGGTGCATCCCTAGGTAGTGCAGTTAAGGCTATCCAAGAGGCATACGATAACTTAAATGCACCGGCCAGCTTCAAGGCATCCTTCCAAGGCACCGCCCAAGCCTTTGGCTCAGCCTTAGCCAACACTCCATGGCTAATACTGGCCGCAGTCCTGACAGTTTACATATTGCTGGGCGTATTATATGAGAGCTACATCCATCCGATAACAATCCTTTCTACCCTGCCTTCTGCAGGTGTGGGTGCGCTTCTTTCCCTGATCATTTGCCGCACAGATTTTACAATCATCGCTCTGATAGGGATTATCCTTCTGATTGGCATCGTGGCAAAAAATGCAATTATGATGATTGATTTTGCCCTCGAAGCCGAACGGAAGGATCATCTGGAACCCGAAAAGGCTATCTATCAGGCCGCCCTATTGCGATTCCGTCCAATCATTATGACCACGATGGCCGCCCTTCTGAGCGGATTGCCACTGGCCATGAGTAGTGGTGTTGGTTCGGAATTGAGACGACCATTGGGAATAGCGATAGTTGGTGGGTTGATTTTCAGTCAGGTGTTGACCTTGTATACAACCCCGGTGATCTATCTTTACTTCGACCGTTTAGCAAGGAAGCTGAGTAACAATAGAGTTAAACAGGAATATGACGACGAAGGTATGCCACTGTTTAGTAATGGGACTATCGCTGACAGGCATATGACGGAGGAAGGGTGAGTTTTTCTTCTGTATTCATCAAGCGTCCGGTTGCAACTTCGCTACTAACTGTAGCGATTGCCCTCGCTGGAATAATCTCATATCGATTTTTGCCTGTTGCGCCACTACCCCAAGTGGATTTTCCGACCATCCAAGTCTATGCAGGCCTACCAGGTGCAAGCCCAGAGACTATGGCATCTTCTGTTGCTACTCCACTGGAGAGGCAGTTTGGCAGAATTGCCGGTATATCTGAAATGACCAGCAGTAGTTCGCTGGGGTCATCCAACGTCACCCTGCAATTTGACTTGGATCGCAATATTGATGCCGCTGGACGCGAGGTGCAAGCGGCCATCAATGCGGCTAGGAGTCAACTTCCGGCAAATCTCCCCAGCAATCCGGGGTATAGAAAGGCAAATCCGGCTGATTCACCTGTAATGATGCTGTTGCTTACTTCAGACGTTATACCCCGAACCGTAATGTACGATGTTGGAAGCAATATCCTCCAGCAGAAAATTTCCCAAGTTCCGGGAGTTGGCCGTGTATTCATCATGGGCGGAGCACTCCCTGCTGTAAGGGCAGAGGTAAATCCTACAGTGATTAATAGTCACGGCCTATCGCTGGAAGACGTGCGTTCTGCCATTTCTATGTCAAATATTAATCGACCAACGGGAGATATTTCAGACGGTAAGTCTACATGGTCAATTGATGTTACAGATAAAATCTTTAAGGCCGAAGATTATGGAAACATTATCATTCGCTATAAGGATGGTGCCGCACTACGTTTGAACCAGGTTGCCAAAGTGTCTGATTCGGTTCAAGACTTGAGGAATATTGGCCTGACAGAAAGTGGCCCTGCTATAACAGTGACTGTGTTCCGACAGCCTGGAGCCAATATTATTGAGACAGTAGACCGTATTAGGGCAATTTTGCCGGAGCTACAGGCGGTGCTTCCCCCATCAGTAGACTTACAGGTTTTTATGGACTCTACTCGCACCATTAGGGCATCTGTGGCAGATGTGCAACGTACCCTCTTGCTCTCTATTACTCTCGTGATACTTGTCGTTTTTATTTTTCTAAGGGATTGGCGGTCAACGCTGGTTCCAATGGTTGTTGTTCCTGTAACACTTGTTGGTACCTTTGGGGTAATGTATCTATTTGGTTTCAGCATCGACAATCTCTCGTTAATGGCACTGACCATAGCTATTGTCTTTGTGGTGGACGATGCCATCGTGGTTGTTGAAAACCTTACCAGACACATCGAGGGTGGCAAGTCTCCCATGCAGGCCGCACTCCATGGTGCAAAAGAAATTGGTTCCACACTGGTATCAATTAGTATTTCTCTTGTAGCGGTCTTTATCCCAATCCTGATGATGGGAGGAATTGTAGGACGACTTTTCCGCGAATTTGCCATTACTCTTTCAATTGCCATTGTCATCTCGATGACGCTCTCACTTACTACAACACCAATGCTTTGCTCTAGGCTACTCCGCCGCAAGTCGCCTGAAAATCGTGGTAGACTGTCTCGCGCAACAGAGTCATTGTTGAATAACATCAAAGGTAGGTATGAACGCTCCCTCGCATGGGTTTTCCGCCATCAACGCATTATCATTTCCGTCACGGTTTTGGCGATGTTTTCTACTGTTGGGCTATATATTTATGTTCCAAAGGGCTTTTTCCCGCAACAGGACACTGGGCGCTTGCAAGGCAATATCCAGGCATCTCAAGACATCAGCTTTGCCGCGCTATCAAAAATGCTACCTCAATATGTTGACATCATCGCCGCTGACCCAGCGGTGGAACACGTTTCTGTTACTGCTGGCACAGGTAACTCTGGCAGGGTGACAATTGCTCTAAAACCAAAAAAAGAAAGGACTGCAACCGCTGACCAAGTAATAGCGAGGTTGAGGGCGAAGGCCGCACCGATACCAGGGGCAAACATGTTTCTCCAGAGCGTGCAAGACATTAGGGTTGGTGGACGTATGGGCGGAGGTGCACTATACCAATACACCATCCAAGGGGACGATGCCAATGAGCTATTTGAGTGGGCACCTAGGTTGCTGACAGTTTTCCGATCCTTGCCGGAGCTTACAGACGTAAATACAGATCAGCAAAATAGAGGCCTCCAAGCTAGCTTGGTGATCGACCGTGAAACTGCCGCTAGGCTGGGCATCTCTCCACAGTCCATAGACGCTACGCTATATGACGCTTTTGGACAGAGATATGTTTCAACCATGTACATGGCCCTAAACCAATACCGAGTAGTGATGAGTGTTTCGCCCGAATATGCCCAAACGCCGGATGGTCTAGATTACATTTACGTGCGTTCAACTAATGGAAAACTTGTTCCCCTGAGTGCATTTACTAAGCTAGAACGAAAAAACACATCTCTATCTATCAGTCATCAGGGCACGCTCCCTGCAATTACATTTTCCTTTAATCTAGCCCAAGGATATTCCCTCGGCGATGCGGTAGACGCTATTCAAAAGGCACAGGATCACGAAATGATGCCAGGCACTATCAGAGGCACCTTCATGGGTACTGCACGCGCCTTTCAGGACTCACTATCAAACCAGCCCCTCCTAATAGCCGCCGCATTATTGACTGTATATATTGTGTTGGGTATGTTATATGAAAGCCTGATACATCCACTAACTATATTATCAGCCTTACCTTCTGCAGGTGTAGGGGCACTCTTGGCTTTGCTGGCCTTCAAGACAGAGCTAAGCGTAATAGCACTTATCGGCATTATTTTATTGATCGGAATCGTAAAGAAAAACGCAATTTTGATGGTGGACTTTGCCCTAGCCGTTGAGAGGAATGAAAACGCCACCCCCGAACAGGCGATATTCAAAGCCTGTCTATTGCGCTTCCGCCCAATCATTATGACCACCACCGCCGCATTACTGGGCGGACTTCCGCTTGCATTGGGAACTGGAACAGGTTCAGAATTTAGGCGACCACTTGGTATTTCTATAGTTGGAGGCCTAGTGTTTAGCCAAATGCTTACCCTATATACAACACCTGTAGTCTATCTCTACATGGCCAGATTAAAGGCGGGTTGGACTCGGTTCTGGCAAAGAGAAAAGCAGGCAACAGCGGTTAGCCTACATGGTGTCGAAAACAAATAATTTTGGTAACGGGTTGCAATTTTTATTTTTCAACAATATTACTAGGTAAAATTTCAAGATGCCTGATCGAGATTCCCATTTCATCACCATGAGTCGCCAAAGTATTTATGTTGCCACTGCGATGGGAGTGGGTTTGTTGACATTTTGCTATGTAATCGGGGTTCAAGTCGGCAAAAAGAGTCTGACACGTAATAACGTTAAGGTTAAAAGCCTCGATGAGCAGTTGAAAGAGCTTGGCGAGCCACTGGATCAACAGCTTAAGTTGTTTGAATCAATAGAAAATAGCGACCAGTCAAAGCGCAACGACCGGTCCAAACCTGAAACTCAACAAAATGCTCAAGCAAAGCAAGCAACATCAGAGCCACAAACGCCATCTACTGTTTCTGCAACCTTACCAGCAGTTACATCAACACCCCCGCAAACGCCTATCTCTCAACAAACTGGAGAAAGGTACACTGCCCAAGTGATCGCTTCTGGGGACAGGGACAGGGCAAAACAAATCTCTGACCAACTCAGGGCACAGGGAATGCCCGCAAAAATTGTCTCTGCTGATGGACTATTTAAAGTACAGCTTGACTGGGCTGGAACCAGAGCAGAACTAGACTCACGTATCTCCAGGCTCCAGATTTTAGGCTACGATGCAGTACCCGTAAGGGTTCAGTGACTTGTTATTACTGGTATATTATAGTCGAGCTAATTTCAAAACCTCCAGCCGACAATGAATGAAAACCCGCCGTAGATAGATGGGATACCATCATAGTCGACCAAAACTGCCTCATCGATCTGTTCTTTGTTAATATACCCCCCAACTCCAAACCCAAGCTCCAAAAACAAATGCTCGTAAAGCTCCCATCCCCAACTAAGAGATGTAACAAATTTGGTTGCGGTGTAGTGTCCTGACAAAAGGCATAGTGATGTAATATCCCAGCGAGTACCGCCTACATCCAGACAGAAATAACTCTGACCAGCTTTGCCCCCTCTCCCATTCCAAACATCGACGACCAACCCTGCAGTTGCTGTAAATCGTGTAACATCACTCCTGATTGCTGGATTACCTATTAATGGCTGGTTTCTCCAATTATCGTAACTTGTTCTATAGCGCAACCAAACCACATTTCGCTCAATGCTTTGGCGAGCCTCAAAAAACGCCCCAAGGCTGGGGGACCTATTTGTGATGTCTCCCAAAAAAGCTTTTGATAATATTGATGATGTCACTCCGACAGCATAATCCCAAATCGGGGGCTTGTAATTGGTGCTAGTGGGACTGGATTGAGCCAGTAGGCAGGGCAGAAAGAAGAAATGCAAAAAAAATTTTGCTGTCAAAATCCAAGATAGGGCATTGCAACGACTGCCAGTCTCTTTCATATCTTGCCTATTCCTTGAACAGGATTTTGATGAGTAGCATGAATGGGAAATATATAAGGGCAATGGTGACGATTAAGACGAAATACCATGCTATTTTTTCCTGTGACCCAAAGGATATTCTGAGTATGCAATGTGTTATGAGTCTGCCAAGTCCATAAATCATAAATATACAGGCAATGCCAAGGGCGTGATTTGCCCACTTTTCATTTGTCTCCTTGTAATGCCTCTTTACCGTTTCGATAAAGTTTTCCATTGTGCTTGTCCTTTCTGCAGTAGAAAAATACTGTAAAATGCCCCCACCATGGGTGGGAGAGAAAGTTAATTTGGTATTCCAAAACGGTCTCGATTTCTTGTGTCTTTCTACAATTCTGATTATTGTTCACATATATGAAAAGCACGGTCACGTGTGCCAAAACACATCTGGCAACACCTAGCCCCAAAAAATATTCCTAAAACCCTGGTCCAGAGATAGATTTGACAGTAATATTGCTGGAAAATTTTTCTGCGACAGGGCGAATTTCCTCAGCTTTACCAACCAATACAAAGCATAGGTCATTCAAAGGGTAGTAGGTATTGATTATGCGCCTGGCATCTGCAGGTGTTACAGCGTCAACCTTCTTGAAGTAGTCGTTCACATCCGAGTCAGATAGATTATGTAGCACTAAGTCTGTCAGCCGTCCAGCTAATTGACCATTAGTTTCAAAGTTGGATGTTGGATATGTCCCTTTGATATATATCTTAGCCGATTCCAACTCTTCAGCAGTGAAACCTTTATCATGTAGCTCCTTCAGCGTCTCGATGGCTAGCTCAAGAGCCTTTTCTGTAGTAGCGTTAGCCGTGTAGCTACTGATGGAAAATGTTCCCGCCACTTTGCCATTCATGCCAAAACCAGCGTTCGCGCCATAGGTGAGGCCAGACTTGATCCTTAGTGCGGTATTAATCATCGAAGTGAAACGCCCGCCAAACAATGTATTAACCACCTGTATCGCCACGCGGTCAGGGTTATTTCTGGCGACTCCGGTATTGCCGATGATGAAATAGGTCTGAGTGGCATCGGGCTTGTCTACCAGTAACAACTTATTGCCTTTGACAGGCGTAGGCTGTGGCAGATTGACTGCCGGAGGCTTGCCTGAGGACTTCCAGGAACCAAAGGAGGCATTAATCATCTTTTCCATGTCCGCGGTCTTGAAATCGCCGACTACTACAAGAATGGCGTTGGAAGGCACATAGTTTGAAGCGTGGCATTCAATGATGTCGCTGTGTGTAATCGAAGCGATAGACTTTTCATCTGTATTGCGGCCATAAGGATGCGAGCCAAATAAGAATGCGCTATAATAACGACCTAAAACCCCTTGGGCACTGTCTCTCGATGCCTTGATGCTATCGAGTGTCTGAGCCTGGAGTTTTGTAAATTCGTCCTCCGGAAAAGTAGGTTGCATGATCAGCTCTGCACAAAGTTCCAAACCCTTAGAAATATCCTTAGACATAAACTGTGCAATATTGACTATGGATTCCTGACCGGCTCCACCACCAAAACGAGCACCCATAAAGTCAAGTGCTTCCGAAATTTGCAAGGAATTCTTGTTTTTTGTACCCTTGCGCAAAAGATTCGCTGTCATGGCGGCCACGCCTTCCTTGCCAACAGGATCGGAGGTAGAACCTGTCCTAAATGTCAATTGGATATCAATCAGCGGCACCTTGTGTTGCTCCATCATTACTACCGTCATGCCATTTTTGAGGATGGCTTTTTTGTATGGAGGCAATTTAACACCTTGGGTCTGCGCCATGCTTGGAACAGAGATGATGATTTGGCTAATAACTGCTATGCAAAGTGCCGTAGCTAGGTTTTTAATAATATTTTTCATTTCCCTGTCCCTTCAGGAATCAGTGTTGCCACAGTGCGGTTTGTATCTTTGAAATATTCCTTAACAATCCGCTGGATGTCTTGAATGGTAACTTTGTTCATTTCTGCGCTGACATTGAATAAATTTTTATAGTCGCCTGTAAATACTTCATAGGTTCCCAGAGTATTTCCCCTGCCATTGATGGTCTGGGTAGACCTATAAAAATCTGCCATAGCTTGATTTTTTGCCTTGGTAAGCTCTGCCTCAGTTACTGATTCCTCAGCAATTTTTGCAAGTTCTTCATAGAGAGCCTTTTCACAGTCTGCAGGGTCTACGCCAGCCCTGGGGCGAATACTAAAGGTGAACAGGCCAGGATCCAAATTGGAACTTGTGCCCGAACCGATGGCCAGAGCCAACTGGTCTTTTTCCACAAAACGCTGGTGTAGTCGTGAGCTATTTCCATAGCTGAGGATGCTATCCAAAAGATCCAGAGCATAATAATCGGGATGGTTTGTCTGAGGTACGTGGTATCCGATTAGTAATATCGGCAATTGGGCAGGCTTACGTACAGTGGTGCGCCTCTCGCCCAGTTGAGGTGGTTCCACTGTTGTCACCTTGGGAGGAAGTTCACGTGCAGGGATTGGCTCAAAGTATTTTTCGGCCAAACGGATTACTTCCGTTGCTGTGACATCGCCCACAACCACCAGAGTTGCATTATTGGGAGCATAGCCCATCTTCCAGTGATTTTTTAGGTCGTCCATAGTCCAACTCTGTATGTCACTCATCCAGCCGATTACCGGCCACATGTACGGATGTGCCGT
This sequence comes from Holophagaceae bacterium, assembly GCA_009783055.1. Classification (GTDB taxonomy): domain Bacteria; phylum Acidobacteriota; class Holophagae; order Holophagales; family Holophagaceae; genus WRHW01. The sequence continues at coordinate 1,382 of WRHW01000013.1, read as the reverse complement.
ATATGCGGTTGCCTCGAATTGCTCATACAGAATGCCACCATTGTTGTTGTCAACACTCATTCTCCGCTCATTGGCAACTACGCCTCTTTCAGATTCGATTGCTTGCGGATCAAAGGAGAGATCTGCTATGCGATCCGCTTCCAGTTCAAACACTTTTTCTAGAGTTACACTACCGGACGGGAACCAATTCTGGTATGCAGTAATGTTATTAGAGGTGTAAGCATTGTTATTGCCACCCAAGTTTTCCATAACACGATCGAACTCGCCCGGGCCATATTTTTTTGCTCCATTGAACATCATGTGTTCAAAAAAGTGGGAAATACCAGTAGTTCCCGGCCTCTCGTTGCGCGAGCCTATCCTGAAAAAGGTATAAAAAGCAACATTGGGAATGCCATGATCTTCCTGAACCAGAATCTTCATGCCATTTTTCAAGGTATGGGTCTTTACCTCAAAGGTTTGGGCATTGAGCGGTTGAAAAAGTATGGGAATTGCTACCAACATTGCACTTATAATTGTTTTGGCGTGCATATTACCTCCTAAAACGAATCAAGGGCGATTATCCCCTCCTTGGTAATATAGCAGTTTGGCTATTGGTAGTCCATAGTTGCCAAGGCATTTATAACTGTCGCAGGACATTCCAAAGACATGAGTGGAGGGTAGCCAAATATATTAATTCACCATACAATAAGTAAGATATTTTCATAACCCAAATTCCCAAATTGTATAACTATGGTTCAATTTTGAGGCCGAAAGTTTCGATGATTTTGCGTTGTAGGGGACTGGTCTCGGTCACTATGCCATTTCGCCTCCCCTCGAATGTTATCCGCACCACAGACTCCATAGCCTCAATTATTTCCCTTGCGCCCTTGTGTTTGAGACCATCATGACCCTTTGCTACCATCCTGATTCTGCTTATCAGGGCCAATGCAATGAACTGTATGAACAGTCTGGCATCCATCGCAGGGGACGAATGCACCCTCATGCGTTTCATGTCCAGCCCGTTTTTTAGGTCATCGAAGCAGTTCTCGACAGCTTCCTTCCGTCGGTAAAGCTCCAGCAAATCCCCTGAGTCAGTCTTTACATTCGTCAGAATGCAAAAGAATCCGGCGTATCGTTTCCTATACCTTTGGATTTCCGCCTCATTGTAGGCCACCGACTGCCCACGTTTCGGCGTGCTCTTTATGATAAAGAACCGCTCATACATATCCTCGTTTGCCTCTTTCCTATTCCCTTCCTCCAATTCCTTCTTGCAAGCTATGAGTTTCCTTGTCAGGGCATCGAACTCCTCCGCTGCCCGCGCCGCATTGTAGTAAAGATGAACGTAGCACCTGCGTCCGTTCCAGTTATGGATGTGCGATGCCATGTAAAGAGCCTCGCCCTCA
>WRHW01000012.1:2309-44055 GCA_009783055.1 Holophagaceae bacterium | reverse complement strand
ACTTTTGTCTCCATCCCGCTGTTGGGGGCGGGGAGCCAGTCTATGCCGAAGGCTTTGAGGAACTCTATGACGAAGCCCTGGCCATGGGATTTTTCGTTGGTCTTGCCGCTCTTTACCCAGCGGTTGACAAACGTGATGATCCATAGCTGGATGATTTCCCAATCCAAAGTTTGCGAAGGTTTTGCCATGGGCTATTCTACTTGTTTACAGTTCCAGTATAGCAGATATGGCTGTATCAGTTGATGTTGAAACAAATGCCGGAGCGTTGTAGACTGATTTGAGAGTGGCTGTTGTGTCTAAAGCCCCAGTTTCACAAGCTGTGGATCGGATTTGTTGGCAATTCGTCTTTGGCTCATCGGATTGGATAGCTACTTGAAAGGGTCAGAAAAAGTATCCGATATTGTCAAATAGGGACAATGTAGCCCACGCCCGTCTTTTTGACATCTGTTTGACACGAAGCGTTTTCATCAATAAATCATGCCATGAAAATTGACAATAACCATAGCAGTCTCAACTTTTGCCAAACATTGGCTTGATCGATTTTGTAGCTGAGTTACTGTAGTTGAACCGCTATATACCAAGTTGCTACCTATCGGGTGCAACTTGGTATTAGCTCTCATTTTCATCGCTAAGGCCAAGGTCTTTCATTTTTCGATACAGGGTGGTGCGGTCTTTCCCCAATATCTCTGCAACTTTGCCCTTGCGGGGTTCGTGCTTGATTAATACTTGGATATACCGTCTTTCTAATTCTTCTAAGGTGGGAAGCCTTTCCCAACCTTCAATGAGTTCTGATAAGGGGTTTGAATCAGCAAAAGGGTTGACTAGATTGGCGGTGTCATAATTTTTCTGTTCCCCCCTGATCTTTTCAGGCAGGTCTTCAGGTGTTATTTGCCGCCCTCTGCATAGTTGGGTGACATATTCCAGCACGTTTGATATTTCCCTCACATTTCCTGGCCAACTATAGTCCTCTAATAGCCTCATAGCATCAGCGCGTATATAGTATTGTTGGCCACCAGCTTTTTGTGCCTCTTCTAGGTAGTATTCAATCAGGAGTGTTATATCCGAAGTCTTTTTATTTGTATTATCAATGGAGTAGCGATCTCTCACGGGGGGAACTTTTATTTCTACCACGCTCAGCCTGTAGTAGAGGTCTTCCCTAAACTTTCCTTCCTTTACCATCTGAAATAAATTCCTATTAGTGGCGGCAATCACGCGGACATCCACTTTTGATGATTTATTGCTACCTACTTTCCGAACTTCGCCTTCCTGTAGCACTCTCAATAGGCGCACTTGGAAACTTGGGCTTATTTCACCTATTTCATCAAGAAAAATTGTTCCTCCGTTTGCCTCTTCAAATAAACCCTTCTTGTCGGTTATTGCTCCGGTAAAGGCCCCTTTAACATGCCCAAATAACTCAGATTCTAGTAAGGTCTCTGTAAGGGAACCACAGTTGATGGTTACAAACGAGCCACCCTTCCTGTTGCTACTTTGATAGATGGTACGTGCAACAAGCTCTTTTCCTGTACCACTCTCTCCCACTACTAGCACCGTACTCTTGCTATCTTGGAGGGATGCAACAGTTTTATAGACTTCCATCATTTGTGGGCTGGAACCAATCATAACGCTTTGTACAACGCGGTACTTGGATTGCCCCCCCCCATTTTTTTGTTTCCGCATTGCTAGGGCACGCTTTACTAGTGACTGTAGTTCTTCGTTGTTCCATGGTTTAGACAAAAAATCGAAGGCACCTTCGCGCACGGCTTCGAGGGCTTTTTCAACCGTCCCAAAACCTGTAAGCAAAATTGTTTCCACGCCTCTGGGCTTTGCGATTCTGAGGAGATCAATTCCGTCTTGATCAGCCTCTAGGTTTATGTCTGAAAGCATTAAGTCAAATTCTACAGTTTCCAAAAGTTTGATGGCTTCTTTTGGCTGTGTAGCCTTTGAAATTTTGATACTCTTTGCAGGTTCTATTTGTTGTAGCAAGAGTTCAAGCAAGTCGCATGTTTCTTTGCTGTCATCCACCACTAACACACGAGCCATTTATACCTCCAAAGATATTTTCTCAGATTTTTGGATACATGTAGGGTATTCTGCCCTATCATTATTTTTCTAGTAAACTAATCTTATGGGAAAAAGTAAATTTTCATTCGAAGATGGCATGGATAAACTCGAGGCAACCGTCGAAAAGCTGGAAAGTGGCGACTTGAGCCTTGAGGAGTCGATGACATTCTACCAAGAGGGAATAAAGCTGTCGGCAGAACTTCAGAAAATGCTTGAGGATGCTAGACGAAAGGTAGAAGTTATCCGCCAAGGGGCTGGCGGCGAATATGTAGCCGAGCCTCTGGAAGGAGAAAACGAGTGACTCTTCAATTTGAGTCTGTTGTAAAAGCAGATATTGCACGCCTTACGCCGTTAATTGAATCAAGGCTATTAACTCCCCTCTCAGAAGGAGAGGCACCAAAATTGAAAGATTCGATGGTATATAGCCTTTCTGCCGGTGGCAAGCGCATTCGTCCGATACTATGTCTTCTCGCTACCGAATCCCTTGGAGAACCAATAGAATTAGCCGTGTCCAGTGCAGTTGCTCTGGAATATATACATACCTATAGCCTAATCCATGACGACTTGCCTGCTATGGATGATGATGACCTGAGACGTGGAAAGCCCACTAACCATAAGGTTTTTGGAGAAGGCCATGCAATCCTTGCTGGCGATGGGCTACTGACAGAGGCTTTTTGCATTTTGGCGATGGATCAGGGCTTGGACTCAGACCGGCGGGTTGAGGCAATAAAAGTACTTTCACAAGCCGCAGGATGGCGCGGGATGGTTGGCGGTCAGAGCCTAGACTTGGAGGGCGAGGTATTGGTTGAGGCAGGTAAACCCTACGACTATGAACACTTAAAGCTAATCCATCGCCTAAAAACGGGTGCCCTACTCCAGGCTTCTCTTGAGATGGGGGCTGTTGTTGGGGGGGCAACTAGCAATATCAGGGGCATACTAAAGGAAGCCGGGTCTGCACTTGGATTGGCATTCCAGATAAAGGATGACATTCTTGATGCGACTTCTACCTCCGAAACAATGGGTAAGAGGGTTGGAAAAGATGAGGTTAAGGGTAAGATTACATTTCCTAAATTATTGGGACTCGATGGCTCAAAAAATGCACTGATTAAAGCAACAGAACAGGCGATAATGCTATTAGGGCAATTGCCAAACCCCAATTCCCTAGTAGCCTGGGCGCGTTATTTGGCAGAAAGGACAAAGTGAATACTTATCCTCTGCTTGAATCCATTAGAACACCGCAGGAAATAGGCCAATTTTCGCTACACCTGTTGGAGGAACTCGCCAAGGAAGTCAGGCAGTTCCTCATCGACTCTGTTAATGAAACTGGGGGGCATTTTTCTTCAAACATGGGTACGGTAGAACTTACCGTAGCTCTCTTTCATACCTTTGACTTCCTTAAAGACCGCATTGTGTGGGATGTAGGACATCAAGCATATTCACACAAAATATTGAGCGGGAGATGGCAAAAGTTTTCCACTCTGCGCCAATATAATGGTCTTTCAGGTTTTTTGAAGCGAGAGGAAAGCCCCTACGACCACTTTGACGCTGGTCATTCCAGCACTAGCATTTCTGCCGCTCTTGGGATGGCGATGGCTAGAGACCTGCAAAAGCAGGATTTTGCATGTATAGCAGTAATCGGCGATGGCGGCATGACAGCCGGCATGGCCTTTGAGTCACTCAATCAGGCTGGCTACCTAGATGCAAAGCAGTTTATGGTCGTACTCAATGACAACGACATGAGCATTAATCCCAATGTCGGGAGCTTGCAAGGCTACCTAAATCATATAGTTTCTGGGCAGTACTACCACAAGTGGCAGGATAGGGTAGAAAAGGCCGTACAGGCCATTCCGCTAAACACTATGAAACGATTGCTGGGGCGATTTCTTAAAGAAGGCCAGGCGGTTGTTAAGCGTATTGCCATACCGGGACTATTGTTTGAAGACTTAGGATTTCGCTACATTGGGCCGGTGAATGGCCATGACATGAAGTCTCTCATAAAAAATATTGAAGAAGCCAAAAAGCAAATGTGTGAAGGGCCAGTATTACTACATGTTCAGACCAAAAAAGGTTATGGGTACTCTCCATCCGAACAAAACCCTCTTAAATGGCATGGTATTAATCCTTCTAAAGCAAGCAGTGATGAGCCAAAGCCAGATTCTTTAGAGCCTAACAAGCCTCCTCCTCCATCCTATACAAGTGTTTTTGGCAACACGCTAACCGAACTTGCAAATAGCGATGAAAAAATTGTTGGCATCACCGCGGCTATGTTAGATGGCACAGGATTAAATATTTTCCAAAAGGCACATCCAAACCGCTGTTTTGATGTCGGCATAGCCGAACAACATGCAGTCACTTTCGCCGCAGGGTTAGCCGTTCAGGGCTTGCGACCTGTATGTGCCATTTATTCCACCTTTTTGCAACGTGGGTTCGACCAAATATTCCATGACGTCTGTCTACAAAACCTCCCAGTCACCTTTGCCCTAGATAGAGCGGGACTTGTAGGGGCTGATGGCCCTACCCACCACGGACTCTACGACCTTGCCTACCTTCGTTGCCTACCTAATATTGTCCTCATGGCTCCAAAGGATGAAGAAGAATTTAGGCACATGATTTATACAGCCATATACTGCGATAGCCCAACGGCAATTCGCTACCCAAGAGGTTTAGGTGTTGGTGTGCCGATTAGCCAAGAACTTATTCCCATGCCTATTGGTAAGGGTGAGTTGCTAATGGAAGGGTCTGATATCGTCATCATTGCACTGGGAACAATGGTTCAACGAGCGATAGACGTTGCAAAAAACCTAAGTGCAGAAGATATTTCTTGTGCAGTAATAAATGCTAGATTTGCAAAACCGATTGACAAAGAACTGATTTGTAAGTGGGTTAAAAATATCGGGCGTGTAGCCACAATCGAAGAGGGATGCCTGCCCGGAGGGTTTGGCTCTGCAATAGCCGAATGTCTTGTTGATAGCAATATCAAGGCTCCTCTACTGAGGTGCGGTATTTCTGACCACATTATTCAGCATGGCTCTACAGACTTGCTACTGCATAACGAAGGTTTGAGTTGTGAGGAAATAGCAAATCGTATTAAGGTTTTTATGGCAAATACACCGTTAAAGTTGGGGGTTACTGCCACTACAGTGTAGGAGCTAATAGAAAATAGGGGAAACAAAAATTGTTACAGAGCCGTTATCAGAAAAAAACTTGGCCTCAGATAGTCCACTAATTTTCCTTTTTATTGATTTTATCTTCCCAATCCCTGGCGAGTCTTTCGCTGACTGACTCTTTTGCGGCCTCAATTAATTTTAATGGGTTAGCGAAAGTGCCACCCCGCTCAGTCCACTCTTCAAAAACTTCGATGGCCTCAGAACTCTTGCCATCATTCAACAGTGCGATAATGTAAGGTGACACAACGCTTTCACCAAATTTGGTATCGGTGATTTTATAGTTTGGGTCTTTTATTCGAGCTTCGTCTATACGCAGTTTCTGGCGTTCATAAGGTGTTTTTAACAATTCAATCACCTTATGCCATGCACCCTTTTGCCAGCACTCGTTATAGTAGTGATCAAAAACAAAATATGGTGGCACCGTACCAGGCACAGCAAATGGGCTTGGCTCGATAGCCTCTATTAAGGGGGCTATGTCACTACTGCCGTCTTCCACTGCGCTCCAGAAAATCCACTGAAACCAAAGATTATCTGAAGATGGTTTCTTTCTTAAATTGCTCTCAATTTCCTTTAAATACCGTGTGGATAATGCCTTCAATAGTTGACTGCGCTCGATTCCCGCCGGTGGTTTGAAAACAAACGGCAGGTCTATCAATAGATGCGGGGCATTTGTCAATACTCTGTTCAATAGCCTGGCAGTTTCACCCCAAAGGGCATCGTCCTCTTCGTCGCTCAGTGGAATTGTGTAAGTTTCACTTGCCATTGCCCTTGTATTTCGCCAGATGAGATTAAAAGCCAGGCGCAACATGGAGTTGTAGTCACCCTGGTTTTCTCTGATCTTCTGGCGACGTTCTTCTATGTAATTTGGATAGAGTCGACTGATGATCCTCTGCATTTCATCCGCGCTTGGTATTTCTCGCCCTTCAGCTATAGCTAATAGGGTATGGTCTATAAACGCCCAACGATGGCCATCCTCATCTCTCCAGCCCATCGGTTCAAGCCTCGGATCCTTTGATGGCTTGTTGGGAATAATCCGAGCTTCGCGGTCTTGGCCCTTCATTCTTTCCCTAAACTCTTTTACGTAATCATCTGAGTCCTCTCCAAGCACCAAAAAGCCTGAACCCACAGAGTACATTCCCAGGTGGGGTAATTTGTTTACTTGCTCGCCCCTCTCCCACAAGATAGCAACGTCTTCCATGTCTGCCAATCTGGCCACCTCGGCGGCCAGTTTGACGTTGTTTTTAGAGAAGTCTGGCTCCATGCGGATTAATTCGTCAAATACATTGTGGGCTTCTTCTATCCTACCTAGCCTCAAAAGGGCTTCCAGACGGGGGATATAAGCAGATTTTAGTGGCCAATCCTTGATTATATTTACGCTGGCATAACTGTCCTGTTGGCCTCCAGGTATCCATGTATGCCTTTCTTCGCGGTCAACTAGGAAATATAGTTTTGCCCTGTTTGACAAATCAATCACCGTATTCCAGTCGGATTTCGACCTTGCTTCAGCCACTAGCCATGCGCACACTTTTGGCGAGGGAAGCGAGTCAACGATTTTTAGGAACCTTTCCCACTTGTAATCAGGTAGACAACGGGCCATCCATGCCCAAATATCCCATAGATCTTCATTGTCGCATTGTTCCTGAAGTGCTACCTCAACTTTTGAAATTTGTCTTGTGAAACTTACCCTCAACAATGGGCTGAAGCACTCCGGCTGTAGCAGATCAGGCCTGAAAAAGCCCAGTGCCATGCCCCCCCATTGCCCATTGAATATCCTGTCAATTTCTGCGGCCATTACACCCCAGGTTTTCAAGTCTGTTTCTTTGTTCAAATCCTTTTCAGTCTCCGATTCTGTTGTAGCGTTTGTGGACAACCGTGATATTGCGCGGCGACGCACTTCCCGTAAATAATCAGATATAGCATCTATGTGATCTGGATGTTTCTGCAAAAATGCCCTGATGATCCTTTGCGGGCTTTCAATCCCATTTCTGTCCAACAAGTCGCTAAACTCTTTGACATCAAGGGCCTTTGTACCGGAAGCTATGAGGCGGTTGTCCATGCCCAGTACTGCCCATTTGGTGGCATGGGGCGTACCGCTGAATTGATAAAACCACCGTTCGAACATCTCAACGCCAGAGTTAGAAAGCCCCTGGGGCGTGCGGCCGTATGCCGCTCGGTCAAAGAGGGTAAACCCGTATTCAAAAATTCCTTCGGCATCAAGTGTTCTCCTCCATATAGCTTTATCAGCAGATGCCCACTCCCCCAACAAAATCACCTTATAGTTAGGCTTGGAAATGAGATAGTGATAGTCCTGTCCTATATTTGGCCTTTGTTGTGCGTAGGACACCGTAGCGAGAATGATTAACAGCAATAGCGAGATGAATTTTGTCATTATTTTCTCCAAAGCCTTTTTCTGGTCTTCCACTAGTGCAGTGTAACACTTAAATGTTACACTGCACTAGGGTCGGGATTTGCTCGCAGAATGAAAGTGACGCTGGAAAAGAACCTGCTAGCGTGCCTCCAAGTCTGCCAAATTTATCGAGGTTGGCGTGACTGCCTCGGACATCCTGAGCACAGCGAAGGATTCCGAGAGATCACGACCGCTAGATGCTTGCAAGGCGGACTTGCTACGCCGTTAAGCAAGCATCTAAAGCGTTACATGGTACTAGACACCTGTAATTAGTATACATCAGAATAGCTGTTCCACTCCGCTTTATACTGCTACAATTCAATCACCATTTCTTTATCTTGGGTGGCTACATATATAGCGGTATTAATGCCTGTTTGGCTAATGACTTCGGTCGATGCCAACCTTGCGAGGGCAGGGTCGTTATTCTGTTGGCTTAGGTGTGCAAGTACTACATTTTTTAGCTTAGGGGTTATGATTTTTTTTAGTAGTCCTGCACATTGGTCGTTGCTTAAGTGCCCATCTCGGCTGAGGATTCTTTTTTTAAGCGAAGGGTCATAAGTACCCTCCCGCAACATTTCTACATCGTGGTTAGACTCTAATACCAAAAAGTCTAATTCTTTACAGTAGTCTGCAACTAGGGTTGTAGCATATCCAAGGTCAGTAATAATGGCAGTGCTAATATCCCCAAACTCTATCCTGTAGGCTACGGGGTCTACTGCGTCATGTGAAATACTAAAGGGATATATTTGCCAGCCCTTCCAAGCTAATTTGTTTCCCGCTTTAATCTCTTTCCAGCGTGAAATGGGGATTTCTAAACCAGTTTTTTCTATGGCAAGCAGTGTGTCTGCCGTTGCTAGTATGTCCCAGTCAGTATGTTTTAAGATCATTGCGATTGCTTTGGTGTGGTCGCCATGTTCGTGGGTTATGGCCACACCCTGCACACTCTCGATATACCAGTTGATGGTCTGAAACCTTTTTTTTATTTGTAGGAAGGATACCCCTGCGTCCACAAGCAGGATTTTTTTGCCATCGTTGAGGGCATGGCAGTTACCTTTTGAACCTGAAGCCAGTGAGGCGTATTGCATTACTGTTATCCAACCCCATGAGAATATATCAGAATATGTTACATTTCAAAAAAATTTACAGTATTGAAACTATTTGCCATCCCTTTCAATTTTGACACTAAAGGCAGTTAATCCGGATTTTTTATTAATACATCATGCAATCCAATCAGATAAAAAATCAGAAAATTTTCATTGACACCACAACATATTGTGTTATTCTTTGATACTTGCACAACCCATTGTGTTTGATTGTGTTTGCTAAATATTTTTGATGTGTAAGGGGCTGGGTAGCCCTGTCTAGTACAGTTATGTCTTTTTTTGCCTTATTTCAAGTGCATTCGTGAGGCTGTTTTATGAAGTTTTCCCGCTACTATACTACTGCAGGCAACGACCCTTTGGAGAGTCTCAATTTTGTGCCTCGCGTCAGCAAGATTACTAAACTAGATGGCACGATAGTCTTTGAGGCCAAGGATGTTTACGTGCCTGAAAGCTGGTCGCAGGTTGCGGTAGATATTTTGGCTCAAAAATATTTTCGCAGAGAAGGTGTAAACTCCTACAGCCGCGGAGAACGAGATTCTAGACAGGTATTTCACCGCTTGGCTGGTTGCTGGAGGCACTGGGGTGAAAAATATGGCTATTTCGATTCTCAGGATTCTGCCAAGTGCTTTTATGACGAGCTAGTGTACATGCTTGCCAATCAGATGTGTGCGCCCAACAGCCCCCAGTGGTTTAATACTGGGCTACACTACGCCTATGGCATTTCAGGACCTTCGCAGGGGCATAGCTATGTCGATCCTAATACTGGAGAGATGTGCCGTAGCAATTCTGCTTATGAACGCCCACAGCCCCATGCTTGTTTTATTCAGAGCATTTCAGATGACCTAGTAAATGAAGGCGGAATAATGGATCTCTGGAAGCGAGAGGCCAGAATTTTTAAGTATGGCTCTGGTACGGGTAGTAATTTTTCCAAAATCCGGGGGGCAGAGGAACCTTTGTCCGGCGGAGGCTATAGCTCGGGGCTTATGAGCTTCCTCCAAGTTGGCGACAGGGCGGCTGGTGCCATTAAATCTGGCGGAACAACTCGTCGTGCCGCAAAAATGGTCTGCCTTGATTTAGACCACCCTGACATCGAACCTTTTGTGGACTGGAAACTCCAAGAGGAAAGAAAAGTGGCAATGCTGGCCGCAGGGTCATTGCTTGTGGGTAAGCACTGGAATTCAATTTGTGAAACGGTAGAAGGCTCGCCTACGAAGGATGCAAATCCCAAAACAAATGAAAAATTGCGGCGCGCACTCCTGATAGCCAAAAAAGAAGGTGTGCCAGGACCCTTTTTATCGCAATGTATGCAACGTCTGGCGATGGGAGACTATCGTCGCGACTTAAAGAATTTTGATACAACCTGGGATGGCGAGGGCTATGCTACTGTTTCTGGTATGAATTCTAACAACAGCGTCAGGGTTCCGGAAACCTTTATGAATGCGCTTCAAAACGATGGTGATTGGAATTTAACGCGCCGGACAAATGGTCAGGTTATTAAGACGATCAAGGCAAAGAGCCTTTGGAGACACATCAACTACGCGGCTTGGGCATGTGCAGACCCCGGTATTCAATTCGATACAACCATCAATGAGTGGCACACTTGCCCTGAAGATGGGCGGATCAACGCTTCTAACCCATGTAGCGAGTACATGTTTTTGGATGACACGGCTTGCAACTTAGCCTCATTAAATCTATGCACATTCATCAAGCCTGACGGTAGCTTTGATATTACTGGATATCGTCATGCAATAAGGCTTTGGACTGTTGTATTGGAAATTTCTGTCCTGATGGCTCAGTTTCCAAGCGATCAGATTGCTCGATATAGCTATGACTTCAGAACACTGGGGTTAGGCTATGCCAATCTTGGTTCGCTTTTCATGCGCTTGGGTATACCTTATGACTGTGAAGCAGGTACACAGTGGTGCGCCGCCCTTACAGCTATACTTACAGGAGATGCTTATTCGACCAGCGCAGAAATGGCAAAGGAATTAGGTGCATTCCCAGGATATGCCCGCAATAAAGAACATGTACTAAGAGTTATCCGCAACCATCGCCGTGCGGCACACAATGCACCAAAGGGCGAGTACGAGCAACTTTCTATTAAGCCTCAGGGACTGCATGGTAATGGTATTCCAAAGGAACTTGTGCAAACTGCCCGCCAAAGCTGGGATCAGGCTCTCGAATTGGGTCAAACCTATGGCTACAGAAATGCCCAAGTGACTGTTCTGGCTCCAACAGGGACTATTGGTCTGCTGATGGACTGCGATACTACCGGCATCGAACCAGACTTTGCATTGGTCAAGTTTAAGAAATTAGCTGGCGGTGGCTACTTCAAGCTCGTCAATAGTGCCCTGCCCTCAACCTTGGCCAACTTGGGATATACAAAGGATCAAATTTGTGAAATAGAACGATATGTGGTAGGATGGCAAAAAATTACTAATGAAACGCCTGGAATCACTAGAAACGATCTACTGGATAATGGCTGGACAGATACAGAGATAGATACTCTTGAACAGAGACTTCCCAGAGCCTTTGACCCGACTTATGTTTTGGACATGAACCGCCTAAAAGGTTGTTTTGCTCCAGATAAGATCAACACCTTTTTAGAAGCCCTCGCCGGTACTCTGATGATCGAGGGTGCGCCCCATATCAGGGCAGAACACTTGCCTATATTTGATTGCGCAAATAAGTGTGGAAAAAAAGGACAACGATATATTTCCCCGGAGGGTCATTTGAGGATGATGGGTGCCGCTCAGCCATTCCTATCTGGAGCCATCAGCAAAACCATCAATTTACCTTCTGACTATACTATTGACCAAGTTGCGTCTATTTATGAATCCAGTTGGAAACTGATGCTCAAAGCCGTTGCTATCTATCGAGATGGTTCTAAGATGAGTCAGGCGATAGCAACTAATTTAGACCTGCTTGAAGGGGCAAATGTGTTGCTAGATGAAGAGGCATCTACAACAGAAAAATCAGATGTGGTGGCGAAAGTGCTTACACAAAAAATTGTGCGAATATATCGTCGCAAGATGCCGGATCGCCGATCGGGCTATACACAATCTGCAACTATTGGCGGAACAAAACTATATCTACGTACAGGGGAGTACGAGGATGGTACTTTGGGTGAAATCTTTTTAGACTTGCATAAAGAGGGTGCAGGATTCCGCGCCGTGCTCAATTGTTTTGCGATAGCAATATCTATGGGGCTTCAGTACGGAGTGCCTCTTGAAGAATTCTGCGAAGCATTTTTGTTTACAAAATTTGAACCCCAAGGCATGGTGCAGGGTTCTGACACAGTAAAATTTAGCACTAGCCTTATAGACTTTATTTTCCGCGAGCTGGCTATCAGCTACCTCGGACGCTACGAATTAGCTCAGATACCTGAAGAAGAATTTATCAACCTGATTGGAAAAAAACCTGAAAGTCAAGCCCAAGTATTTCAGGGGCAGTACACTAGGATGACCCCACTCTTCCCTGAAAATTCGTCTGAGCAGGGGATGTTAAATATACCAATAGATTATTTGGCACCAACCACTAAGCACATGGGATATGCAGGCGACCCCTGCCCAGAGTGTGGCCACTTCACCCTTGTCAGAAATGGAGCTTGCCTTAAATGCGACACATGTGGTGGAACTACGGGGTGCAGTTAGGTTTTTATTGCCGTTAATGGCAATGTTGCTTGAAGTGCGAACTCGTTCCTGCCCCACGCCCGATTGTTCTGCCGAGAGAGATGATCTGTCTTTCTATTTCTTCCCTAGAAAACTCGGCTGTTTCATGTAGTCCAGCCTTTCCTGGATATATTTGGTATAGTGTTCGATATTTATGCGGTGTCAAGTTAGGCATTACAACATTGGCTCCGCGTTGTAGGGCATGTGAACGCCCCTTTTCTGGATTAATAGTTGCTAGGGCAGTTGTTGCTGGGATATTTATGTTTGGACATAGTATCCGCGTCAGAGCCAGCACCTTTAATGTGGTCAGGTCGTCGTTAGGAACTTGATCCGCTGTAGCACTATTTTTGAGTTTTTTTCCTAGCTCGCCCGCAAGTGGAGTTCCCTCATTCTCCAAATATGGGCCAAGGCCAATCATGTCCATACCGTATTTACGAAATAGCCAAATATCATTTGCCAGGCTCCCCCATGTTTGCCCTGGAATTCCAACCATTACTCCGGTGCCAATCTCATAGCCCATTTGTCGCATGAGTTCTAGTTGTACAAAGCGGTCAGATTGCCTACCGGTGTTTGGATGTATTTGTTTGTAGAGTTCGACATCTGATGTCTCGAAACGTAACAAATACCTATCTGCACCCGCTTTGCGCCAATCCTCTAAGTCGCCTACAGACCTCTCGCCTAGGCTAAGTGTAATTGCCAACCCTGTTTTTGACTTAATCGACCTGATTATTTCCGTAATACGGGTGGCAGTTAGTCCCATGTCTTCGCCAGATTGAAGAACCACCGTGCCAAATCCATAATCTGCGGCCTGTTTAACTGCGGTAAGTATTTCATCCTCACTCATTCTATATTTTTCTACAACAGGTGCGCACTTTGAAATACCACAATATGCACATGAGCGTACACAGTGGTTTGATATTTCTACCAAGCCCCTAAGCCATATATCATCTCCAACATATTTTTGGCGTATTTCATCAGCTTTTTCCCAAAGATAATTCAATTTTTGGGGATCGACTTCTTGAAGCCAAGCCCTGATCAAATTTTTGTCCAAGTTGTTGAAATCTAATGAAACCATATACATGAAAATAGTGGACTAGTACCATGTAACGCTTTAGATGCTTGCTTAACGGCGTAGCAAGTCCGCCTTGCAAGCATCTAGCGGTCGTGATATGCGAGCAAATCCCGACCCTAGTGCAGTGTAACATTTAAGTGTTACACTGCACTAGGTTTATCTGCGATACAAATATTTAGAGATACAACGACGTTGGTTTATAGCATGTGCCCACCATCGGGAACAACTTAGTATAGCTGGAAACTTGTAACTAGAAACTGGTATAAATAACTATGAATCTTTTGGGGAGCAGAGAGAGCCTTTGGCTACGGGTTGCGGGAGCATCCGGCTGGGGCGTTGCTTGGGCACTGGTGCTAGCCTCTAGCCTACCTTGGCTCATCCCTGAAACTTGGGATGGGATAATTTCAAAATTTTTTCTGCGGGTAGGCTGGGTTATCGCAATTGGCTCTCTATTTTTGTTACAATCCAAGCTCCGCTATGTGGGTCTCTGCATTATTGTGTTGTGGGCTACCTTTTTGGGCATGTCTAGGCTTGCTCGATGGGATTTTGCTATGCCAGGCGGCTATCAGGAGCTAGAAGGTATTATTAGTGAACCTTGGATAAATCGCGGTTTTAGGCAACATAGCCATCTGTCGGTATTTTCTCCATCAACTATGAAGGGGTTGTCGATACCCCTCTCTGTGCCTTCGGACGGCGAGGCACCTCCCCTGCCTGGCACGCCTGTGCGCTTTCGGGCTGATATGCGTTCAACCCAATCCGGACCTGGTTTTTTGGCAGAGAGGCCACTGTGGAGGGCTAGAAATGAAAAAAGGCAACGGCAAGTAACTCTTTCATCTGCCCTTATCATGGAGAGCCTCGCCCCGCCTGAGCCTAGCCTGTTACTGCGCTTTAGGTGCTGGATGATGGCTCGATTTCAATCGCTACCTATTAAATCAGGCACCGCAAGAGATATTTGGGGCGCACTAACTTTAGGAATACATCCTATTAACGATGATGTAACAAATTCCTTTGCGGAAAGTGGAATCCTGCATTTATTGGTAGTCTCTGGTCTGCAAATAACTCTGGTGATGGCTACTGTTGAGGCTTTGCTACGAAAAATACTCAAACGCGGTAGTGGTATTGGGGCAATTCTTTGTGGCTTGGCTTTTTCCGCGCTGGTAGGATTTACCGCTCCTATCTGGCGAGGCTTGCTAATGGGGTTTGCATGGGTATTTGGTAGGGCATTTGGATGGAAAATTCCACCTGCCCTCAGTCTGCATTTGGCACTATTGGTGTGGCTGGTATTAAACCCTGCCACAGGATGTGCGCCCGGCTTTTTGTTAGGTTGGTGGGCACTTCTGGGATTGGTTTGGGTGACAGAGCCACTACAGGGGCTAATTTCGCCAATATTTGGTAGATGGTCTGTTTGGATTGCTCGCGTATCGGCCCCTTGGGCTACCACTATGCCCCTGCTGGCGATCCTAAACGGCGGTATTCCTGCCTGGGGGATAATCACAAACTTAGTTGTACTTCCATTTGTCTGGATATTGTTGCCACTTTGCCTCTTTCTTACAATTGTGCCAATCCCGCCCTTAGTAGTGCTAACAGCAGAGGTGCTAGATTTTTTGACTGTCGGTTTGGTCCCAATATTCGCAAGGATCATGCCGATGGCAACAGGTATTCTCTGGCCTTGGATTTTGTTAGTGTTGGGTTGGCTATTGTTAGCCCAGTTTAAGGCAACCTTCAAAAAGAGCAGGGCACTTACAACTGGCCTATTGGCAACGTCCATTGGTTTGATAGCGTATGGCGGTACTGGGCGTAGTGTAAAAACTCTCACTCTTGGTGTGCCTGATATTGGTCAAGGTGATGCGCTACTGTTGAGAGTTCCAAACGGTGACGCAACCCTGATAGATACTGGGCCAACTCCATGGTCGGCTAGGCGATTGGTTAGGATTATGAGTAGGATGGGAGTGCGCGAGCCTGTCCACCTGATCATCACCCATCCCCACTCTGACCATGCCGGAGGCTCTGCAACTCTGACTAGGCTATGGCCAACTGCATCTCTGTCAATACCTACAGTTGCCAATCCCTCTCATGTTTGGGCAGAGTTTATTTCAGATAGAAATATAGAGTCCGCCAATGTTATCGTGCGAGGCGATTCTTGGTTTCGGGGGTCTACGCGTTTTGATGTTTGCTGGCCACCAAAGCCCCTGCGCTTGCCTGATCCTAATATGCTATCTGCGGTATTACGGGTGAGGTGGAATGAACATGAAATCTGGTTTATGGGTGATGCTCTGGCAATACAGGAAAGAGACCTCATAGACTTGGGCGACCCGGAGCCTTGGGATGGTTATAGGCTATTAAAAGCTGGCCATCACGGAGGAGCTACGGCTACAAGTGCGGAATGGATTACTGCCCTCAAGCCTCAAACTGTAATTTTTACCGCTGAACATCCAAACCGCTTTGGCT
This sequence comes from Holophagaceae bacterium, assembly GCA_009783055.1. Taxonomy (GTDB): domain Bacteria; phylum Acidobacteriota; class Holophagae; order Holophagales; family Holophagaceae; genus WRHW01. The sequence goes on along the minus strand of WRHW01000012.1, from coordinate 28,126 downwards.
TTCCAACTCTGCAAGTGCTACAGCGGGTTGAAGACAGCGGAGCAGAAATACTTGTAACAGGTTTGTCCAAGGGGTTTACTCTAAAAGCCAACGAAAAGGATTGGATAGTTTATCCTCACGTGACAAAATGATCTGAAATATTTTTGGAGGATGGCATGGAAATGCAAGACTGGATGGATGATTTCGGTGCGTCTATAACGGTGGTTGACAAGGATTTTGTTGTTACGTCTATGAACAAAAAGGCTATGTCTACCTTTGAAAAGTATGGGGGCAAGGCTCTCATCAACAAAAATTTAGCAGACTGCCACAATGAACGCTCTATGGCTATAATGCGCAATATCCTTGAATCAGGCAAGCCTAATACCTATACCATCGAAAAGGGTGGCATTAAAAAACTTGTCCACCAGGCCCCTTGGAAAAAAGATGGAGCCATAGCTGGACTGGTGGAGTTTTCTATTGAAATCCCTTGGGAACTAGAGCATTTCAAGAGAGATTAGTTTATATAGCGGTTCAACTACAGTAACTCAGTAACAAAATCGATCAAGCCAATGTTTGACAAAAGCTGATATTACTATAGTTATTGTTAATTTTGGTGGCATGATTTATTAATAAAAACGCTCCGTGTCAAACAGATGTCAAAAAGACGGGCGTGGGCTACATCGGTTTCAGACGATTGCTATTGGACACAAACCTCACTGTTCCCAGGTGGAGCGGAAAACGCAGGTGCGTCTCCCCTGTTTTGTGCCGCTTTCCAAGTTGGTCTACTGTCGGTCCGTGACAGCGGTCAAGGGGGGAGTGGTCATCCTGGAAAAATGTTAGCATTATGGGGATGTCCCCGTGGAGGAAGGATAATTCTGATTGCCTGGTTAGGATTTTTTAATGATAAGTTGTATAATTTTAGAGCTAGAAGAGAGCATTATTCAGAGTTTTTCCTGAATTTTTATCAGAGAGATACTCTTTAAGGCAGTTGGCAACGTACTTTGCAAGATTGACTGGGACTGCGTTTCCGATAATCTGTTCTACATTGGTTTTATTTCCAACAAATATAAAATCGGCAGGGAATGTCTGTATCTGTGCCCGTTCTTTTGTGGTTAGTGGTCTAATTTCTTCGGTAATTTTACAGCTGTCGCAATTGTGCCCCGGATAACCTTTTGGGATAGGGCGGTTGACCCCACGGATCGTTGCGCTTGGTTCGTCCATGCTGTAAATTGCCCGTCTTGAATAATTCCGTGGGTGCCTATAGTAATGTTCGATTCCCCATGCGTCGCCGACATAATCACGCACAGTCATAGGCCGTTTCGATAGGTTTTTTTGAAAGTATGGCATCAATGCATCGTTATTTCCATTCCTTTCGCCAATCATCATGAAGCGCTTTCGTTGTTGCGGAACTCCACAAAAAGAGGCATCCAAGACAGTGTAAGAAAGACCGAAGCCGGCATTGCTGAAAATCTCGATGACATCAATCAACTTCTTTGTTTTTATTATCCTGTCCACGTTTTCCATCAAAAAATATCGTGGCTTGATTTTTTGTATAATTTTGGCAAATGCAACTGTAAGGCTACCCCTTCCTCCGTCTTCGTTTCTTTTCCCAGCACTTGAAAAATCCTGACAGGGAGGCCCCCCAATGATAATTTCTGGGCCAAATTCAGCAACCCGTTCATAAGCTCCTCCTGACGATAAATCCAAGTCAATAACGGGATGTTTAAAATTTTTGGAGTAGATGTCCATCGTGGGCCGCCAATTGTCAAATGCGGCCGCGACATCGTACCCAGCAAGCTGGAAGCCGAGCGACAGGCCGCCGCATCCAGAGAATAAATCAACGACCCTCATCATCTGAACAAATCCAAGTTACTTAGTATGGTTGCATCCAGTCTTCGTTCTGGCGACAACATGTTGTGACCGCCGCCAAGGATTATATGTTTTATGTCTGTTTTTGGGATTCGCGGCGACAACAATTCTGGCGAATCCATCAATGGCTGGGTCCTGTTTCCACTAGTGGCAAATGCTTTGTCGTTTTTTGTATTGAACGTGATGTTGTCAATAATTTGTTTGTGGTTAAAACGACCGTTGCTTGCGTAATCCAGCAACATTTTAATTAACCACACTAAAGTTCTTTCATATCTTGAAACCCTCTTTTCTGATTGCTGATCAAAAAGGAAAAGTTGCGTGGTCGCGAAGTTGCTCCAAATGAAAACGTCAAAAGCATTGTCAGCAAAAACCTGCGACTTGGATTTTGTTTTCCAGATCGGCTGTAAAATCAGTGGCGATTGCTCATTCTCATGGTCTTTCATAATTGCGACCAGGCTATCTTTCATTTTTTTGATATGCGGCAAAACGGTTTCGGCATCCGTCCAGTCTTGTATCTTGTTGAAGGGTGACAATATCTTTTTCAGGTACGCCTGCGATGTTATTGATACGATGCTCAATGCTAAATACACAATAGTGTCAGGCCGCACGACTATCTCGCATCCATACTGGTTTTCGGGCAGATCGTAGGTGGTTTCATCTGGAAGTGCAGTCAGCTTGATTTCTATGCCTTTTAGGCAACCATGGCCATCCATCGTTACTAGGTCGATTCTTGGCAACCTGTCAAACACGAATTGTTGGTACGGCATATAAATACATTCAAACTCAAATCGCAGATCTGGGCTGTTGTAAGGCATGCCCAAAAAGATGGTGCTGTCTATAAAATCATGGGCTATGCTACCCGCTACAAGTTTCAGGTACTTCAAGGGAAGCCCTTTTTTGCCGAGCCAACATACCAATGAAGCAGGCAAAGTAGAATTAAATTGGTTTTTGCCCCATGCCTCCCTTTTGGCAAAATTCTTATTGGAGTTTGTGATTCCAAACAATGAAGGGGCTGGCATATTACGGTACCCTTCCAGCAATGATGTTCGAATACGTCAATCTTTTTCCAAAGCGCATCCCAATCGGAGCACCAATACTGCCAAACGTGTAATCTCTGATGTTGCCCGAATTGTGCCTGAATACGAACTCGTCTAGGGAGAGTTGAAGGTTCTTCCTGCCTAAGGCATGATAGATACTGCAAGAACCGTACTTCAATGCATCCCAAAGCTTCTCGACACCATTCGTAAGCACCAACCCGTCCAAGTGGTGTTTTGCGCTGTGGTAGACGCTCCTGTGCCTGTATGCGGACATTCCTTGGTAGGGATGGTGCTCGTCAGTGCAAAGCGTTGGTTTGATACGGACTGTCTCCTTGATTAGGCCTCGGGTGGCCTTTCTGTTGTTAGGGATAGACGCTACCCCGACCTGTCCGTTCCGCAATCGCATACCTAATACTACAACTTTTTCGCCCTCGCCTCCACCTGCGCCCAGTTTCTTTTGGACACTTTTGTTCTTTTCTTTGTTGTCGCTGTACACTTTGCCTGTTTCACTGCTTTCAAATAAGAGCTTATGCCAATTCCCGGAAACATGGACTGCTTGGATCATGACCAGAATGTAGCGGAACCCTATCAAGGCTTGGGTAGAATGATAATGAGGACACGATGACCAAATTAGGACAATATTAATGGAAATCGCAATAAAGTGTCAGGGATGTGATGACTAATACTAAGTTGCGTTTAATTGGGATTAAGCGCGAAACGCACAAGTTTTTGCAAACACAAGCAAAGCCCGTAATCTCTCGGAATCCTTCGCTTTGCTCGAATGTCCGAGGCAGTCACGCCAACCATCTGCCATGACCAGCGTTTTTATCGCTTTGGGGTTTATTGACGCAGTCACCCTCATAACCAAAAACGTGCGGGCACTGCTTTCGCATTGCCGTTATACCAAGTTGCACCCGTATGTGCGCAACTTGGTATAACTTATGACAAGCAACGCTTTCTGTAAGTTAAACAACAATAAGAGCTGGACAAAGAGTGATGGGATGATGGTTTGGATGAAGCTCTTGCTTCGTCGCTACAAGCACGTATATCCACTAGCCACTGCCTATCCCTTCATTTTGCCGTCTACCCACTCGGCGTTACCTTTTACTGCTTCTACAGATTTGTCGAAGGCGACTTTTTCTTCACCACTTAGTTTGACCTCGATAATTTTTTCTACTCCATTGGCACCAATGATGACTGGAACGCCGCAGTAGAGACCATTTACGCCATATTGTCCATTGAGGAGTGCGGCGCAGGTGAGTACATTCTTTTTGTCGAGTAGGTAGGCTTCGGCCATCTTGACGGCAGAGAGGCCGGGGCTATAGAAGGCAGAACCTGTTTTGAGCAATCCTACTATTTCGTCACCTGCCATAGCGGTGCGCTTGGAGAGTGCATCAAATGTTTCGCGGTTCATTAACTGGGGTAAAGGTATTCCACTAACAGACACGAAGTCGTAGAGGCTTACCATTGATGGGCCGTGACCTCCCATGACCACTGCCTGAACATCATCAGCGGCAACTCCCAATTCCATAGCTACAAAACAAGCTAGGCGCGAACTATCTAGCACTCCAGCCATTCCGACAACGCGTTCTGCCGGTAGCCCAGAAATTTTTTGCATGGCATATACCATCGCGTCTAGTGGGTTTGTGACGACAATTACGAATGCGTTGGGGGCACTCGCTGAAATTGCCTGCCCCACTTTTTCGATGATGCCAAAGTTGATATTGAGTAGGTCATCCCTTGTCATACCCGGCTTTCTTGGCACGCCTGCGGTTACTATGACTACGTCTGACCCTGCTAGGTCGCTATAGTCGTTTGTGCCGGTCAATACAGTACTCGTGCCGATGGAAAGCCGCCCCTCCATTATATCGAGAGCTTTGCCCTGTGGTATCCCTTCAACGACATCTACTAGGACTACATCGCCTAACTGCTTTTGGGCAAGAGCCAGAGCCATTGTGCCACCAATCTGGCCAGCACCAACTAGTGATATTTTTCTACGTGCCATGATTACTCCCTAAATATTATTTATGCAGAGGTTGTCTTTCTGCTTGATATTATAACATAGCTACAAAGCGAAACCATGCCGATTATTGCAAGCCACTCACCAATTCCGCCTTCGATTATGTTGTGGTTAAGGATATAGAAACCATCCTTCCAGCTTTCGTTCATGCGAACAATTGCACCAATAACGCCCATGATGGCTCCACCTGCCATCAAGCCAGATGCTATTAGGATACCTTTATTTTCTCTTTCCTTGACGCTTGCGTCTGTGTCGCTAGATTTTTTCTTGTTGACGATATGGCTTAGTATCCCACCAAGGAATAGCGGTGTGTTGAGCGAAAGTGGCAAATACATACCCAATGCAAATCCCAGGGCTGGCAGGTTGATGAGGCGCAGTACCAATGACAAAACAATGCCGAGGCCAAAGAAGTACCAGCGCAGTGGCATTGCTGTTGTTCCGAAGATGCCCTCTAGGATTGCTCTCATCGCGCTTGCTTGAGGTGCTGGATACATGTCTCCGCCAAAACCGCCCTTGCTCATCACAAACATGGCAACGCCACAGAATAATGCGGCCACCAATGTTCCTACAAATTTCCAGCCAATTTGCCTAGCTGGTGTGGAGCCTATCCAATGGCCTATTTTGAGGTCTGTGCTAAATGCTCCACTTGCGGCAAGGGCTGTGCATACTACACCACCTACCATCATGGTGACAAACATGCCAGTTCCACCGCTAAAGCCGAGTTTTAACATTACTAGGCCCGTGATTAGCAATGTGAGCATAGTCATGCCGCTAATGGGGTTTGTTCCAATTGTGGCGATTGCTCTGGCGGCGACAGGAGCAAAGAAAAATGATATGACCATTACAACTGCAGTACCTAGGAGGGCTGGAACAATGGCGTTTTTGATGCCGATGCCAAAGGTGAAAAATAACAGAGTGGCTATAGTGAATACTACTAGGCCAGTGGCGACAAATGTGCCTGGGATGCTACGCTCGGTACGGCTGGGTGCTACTATCGCTACAGAACCCTTATCCTTTAGTGCCTTTAAGTTGCTTACTATCGACCGTATCATGTTTGGCAGGCTGGAGAGGACTCCCATCACACCAGCCCCGGCAATGCAACCCACGCCTATGATTCGGACATAGTCAAAGAAAATTTCTGACATTCCCATCATGGCCATTGGAGCTTTACCAGGGGGAACTACATCGAATATAGGTGTATAGTAGGCCACTCCGTGAACCATTGGCACTAGCACAAAGGTAGCAAAAAATGACCCTGCGGCGATGATGGCTGTGTAGCGCAACCCAATTATGTAGCCAATACCCAGAGTGGCCGCACTATTGAGGAAATCGAAGCGCATGAAGGCTTTTTCCTGTAGTTGCCCAAGCCATTGTGAGGGGCCAACGTAGAGAAGGCGAATGTTTTCGGCCATTGCCCTAAACAACGTGGTCAACCCATCGTAAAGACCGCCGATTAGTGCCGCTACCACAAGGGTTTTGGCTTGGTTGCCGGCTTTTTCACCTGTGACGATAATTTCGGTGGTGGCGGTTGCTTCCGGCCAGGGAAATACTCCGTGGTTTTCTACCATAAAGTTGTGGCGCAATGGTATCAGGAATAATATACCTATAGACCCGCCAAGAAAGCTAACTAGCACAACCTGAGCTAGGGAGGGTGTTTGGACTCCACTACCTGGTACTGCGGCAAGCATATATAGGGCGGGAATTGTAAAAACTGCTCCAGATACAACATGGCTACTGTTTGCCCCGATGCTTTGAATGATCACGTTTTCAAGGATGGTGTTTTTTCTGACAAAAAAGCGGTTTAGCCCAACAGCTAAAATCGCTATTGGGATGGCGGCTTCAATACCCTGCCCTAACTTTAGGGCGAGGTAGGCCGCGGCCATTGAAAAAATAGCGCAAAACACTAGCCCTAAAATAATTGCTCTGGGGGTAGTTTCTAGCACTCCTTCATGGGGGACTAAGGGGATATATTTTTCACCAGGTTCGAGCGGTCGCCTAGCATTTTCAGGCAAGCCCTTGATTTCGTCTGGAGCTGAATTGGACATGGCGACTCCCAGTTTATGTAACTGCAAAAAACGATTATACCATTTTCGATCTCGTATGGTGAATTAGCTTTTGAAATCTATACAGTAACCAACAACTAACCAAATAACTATGCGATCACAGTACCGGAGCTAATTTCGCATTGCCGTTATACCAAGTTGCTCCCGTTTGGGTGCAACTTGGTATCACACATTCACCACGTGGGTTCCTTTGCTCAGGGCTGTTACATGTATTTTTGGTGATTTTCTGAGCTTGTCCCTAAATACTTTTGTCATTTCATTCAAGAACGTGCCGATCTGTGACTCTTCAACAAGGTTTATGGTGCATCCGCCAAAGCCTGCTCCCATAAGTCTTGCGCCATAAACTCCTTTGATTTGCATTGCACCATCCACTAATTTATTTATTTCGGCGCAACTTACTTGATATAAATCTCTGAGCCCTTCATGGCTTGCGTACAGCAACCTCTTTATTGATTCGAGGTCGTTGTTTCTCAATGCTTCACATGTCTTCAGCACCCTTTGGTTTTCTTCTAGGACGAAGTGACATCTTTTATAAACGGTGGGATTTAATAGGCTCTTGTTGCTTTGCAGAAAATCCATGGAAATATCCCTCAGTGACTTAATGCCGGGTTTGATTTTTTCTAGAACGGTGACACCTTCCTCGCATTGGCCACGCCTCTTGTTGTACTTGCTTAAGGATAGCTTGCGCCTTACCTGACTATCGCATAAGACCACTGACAGCTTTTGCTGTTCAAAGGGAACATATTGTGAACTCTGATCTTGACAGTCCAATAACAATGCTGAGTTTTCTTGTGCCCGCAAGTTGTTGATCTGATCCATTACTCCACATCGAACTCCCATAAATTCATGCTCGGTGCGAACTGCACTCCAAGCCATGTCATTTACGGACATGTTTAGGTCAAATAATTTGTTTAGTCCATAAATCACGCCACATGCAATTGCAGAGCTACTGGAAAGCCCGGCACTGCGCGGTAAGTCTGCTCCATAGACTAAATCAAATCCTGAAAGGTTTTGCTCGGAGCGTTGCAACTGTATGACAGAACCTAGCACTAAATTTGGCCACTCCAGCCCTGTTGCTTCCAATGTTGAGAGACTTGTTTCAAAGGTGGAATCAAAGTCTATAGAATGTAGACGAATGGCATTATCTGCTCTAGGTGTGAATGCCAGAACCACAGATTTGTCCACTGCACCCAAAAGAGCAAAGCCGTTGTTGTAGTCGGTGTGCTCGCCAATGATATTGATGCGGCCAGGACTCTTGACAATGAGAGGTGCTTTGTCCAGGCACAGACGTTCGTGAGCCTTGATTACTATGCTGAGAAGTGGCGATTGCGAAGTCATCATAATTGCCCCCCCCTTGGGGAAATTACATTATGTTCTCCATTGGGGTGAATAAATTCTTACGTTATTGTAATAATTTTATACTGAAAAAAAAGTCTTCATTGCAAGGTGCTATGTACACAAAGTAAAATTGATGTACTCGATTTCATTCAAAAAATATTATTACATTAGTTTTTATCAATTGACTTTGGTTTTCATTTGGGAATTGCTAATATTGTGGAATTTGCGGTATACTGCAATATCTATTACGGAGAAACAAGTGAAAGTATTAATACTTGGAGTTAATGGGTTTATTGGCTCCCATCTCGCAAACCGCATCCTTTCAACCACCAATTGGGAAATTCATGGGATGGATTTGGCAACAAATAAAGTTGATGAGCATATTGGAAACCCCCGTTTCAATTTTTTCCACGCAGATATGATGAAAAGCTCTGAATGGATTGAATACCAGGTTGACAACTGCGATGTAGTATTGCCTCTGGTTGCTATCGCAACTCCAAAAACATACGTGACTGATCCACTAAGGATATTTGAACTGGACTTTGAAGCAAATATTAAGGTAGTTAAGAACTGTGTTAGCCATAAAAAACGAATACTGTTTCCTAGCACTTCGGAGGTTTATGGAATGTGTGAGGATGAGGAGTTTGATGAAGAAACCAGTTCGCTAGTTACTGGCCCCATTCCTATGAGCAGGTGGATATATAGTGCATCAAAACAATTACTGGATCGCGTGATATGGGCTTATGGAATTCATAAGGGACTAAAGTTTACTCTTTTCAGGCCATTCAACTGGGTGGGGCCAAGGCTGGACAGCCTCAAAGCCGCCAAGGAGGGAAGTAGCAGGTTGGTGACACAATTTACTTGGAACCTGATTACTGGCACGCCTCTTAACCTGGTAGATGGTGGCCATGCTCAGCGTTGTTTTTGTGATGTAGATGATGCAATTGATGGCCTGATGTCCATCATACAAAACCAAGATGGCAAAGCAGATGGCAAAATATTTAATATTGGCAATCCAAACAACTGCTATAGCGTTCGCGAAATTGCAGAGATGATGATTGAGATATGGAGAACTCATCCCTTCCGCTCCAAGAGAGGTATTCCAGAGGGTCGCTTGGTAGAGGCGAGGAGTAGCGATTATTATGGGAGTGGCTATCAAGACGTGATGAGGAGGGTGCCCAGCATCAAGCGTATGCAGACTGCCTTTGGCTTTAATCCGAAAATCGACATGGTTGAATCCCTTAAAAAAACAATGGATTCCCTTGTAGATGATTATTTGTCGATGAAGTGAGGTGATTTCAAAACCATGTTATGCGTCTGCGCCTTCATTTTCTCGGTATCCTCCGCTATGCTCGGATACACGAGGCAGTCACGCTATCCAGTTTTGCATTATGGCGCTTCGCGTTTAATCCCGGTTAAACACAACCTAGTATCAAGTAGCAGGGATACCGCATGAGTAAGAAGGAGCGAATTAAATTTATATTAATCTGGCTTTTCATTGGTGTATTGCCACTGCTAATACGGCCACTCTGGCAACCTGATGAGGGTAGATATGCTGAAATACCAAGGGAGATGCTCTTTCGCTCCGACTGGCTTACACCATACCTGAATGGGGTTCTCTACTTTGAAAAGCCCCCATTTCAATACTGGCTTTCAGCTATTTCGATGAAATTATTTGGTGAGTCGGCCTTTGTGGTCAGGTTGCCTCTGGCAATCGCTACGCTCTTGACTATGTATGCGGTGTGGAGGCTATCGAAGAGATTGGGTAGTCCTTGGCCTCTATGGGCATCTTTTGCCGTCGTGTCCTGCTTGCTGATGTATTCTTGTGGACAGATTTTGACATTGGACGCGCTCTTTAGTGCTCTGAGTATTTTTTCACTAGCGGCTGTTGTGGAGGCTGTCAGCCTCCGCTACTATGAATCAAGCAAGAAACAAATTACCGGATGGACGCTTGTGGCCTTCATTAGTGCCGGATGTGCCCTACTAACAAAGGGGCCGGCCGTAGTCGTTCTCGTTGGCGGGTCACTGTTTTTTAGTATTTTCTTCGCATGGAAAGATGTGAGGTTGCGGTCAGCCTTTTTTCGAACCATTTTTTCACCATACGGCCTGGCGGTTTTTGCAATAATAACAGTACCTTGGTTTGTGATGGTAAATATGGCAAACCCTGGACATGCTCATTTCTTTTTTTATACTGAACACATCGAGCGTTTTACAACCCATAACCATGCGAGACAGGGCAGTAATAATGCTTTTCTTGACAAGTTATATTTTGTGCCGGTAATCCTACTCGGCCTCCTCCCATGGCTTAGTGCAAGTTTTGTTGGCATGAAGAGAGCAATCAAATTTGTTGGCAAATTAATGGGGCCAATTACCACTGATGCGTCTTTGAACAAATGGGTAGTCGTGTTGCTAATGGCAAGTTTTGCATGGCCATTGCTGTTTTTTTCGGCATCAGGCTCAAAGCTGATTCCTTACGTTCTCCCCTGCATTGCGCCTATCATAGTGCTTGCATATTCCTTTGAAAGTGAGATGGATGGCTACAAACCATTCAAACGCTCTGGTGTAGAACTACTTGCTCTGGGTACTGTCTTTTTGCTGTCTGCTGGGGTATTACTATTTTCATCCAAATTTTCTGCCCACCCCGCCCGTTGGGTGGTAGACCTACAGGGTGCAAAGGGAGGTGCTTGGATATTGTTTTTGGGACTGGGGTTTGTTGTTATAGGTCTTTGGGGCATCAGGGGTAATGGGTTGACATCTGCTAGGTGGATGGCTTGGCACTCGATGATGTTAATAATTCTTTCTTTTGCCGCACAGGCAGTGAATGGAAGTCGAAGCTCGATTAACCATTTGATTGCTAGAGTCCCTCTCGAACAAAATGCACAATGGATTAGTCATGGGTCATACTTTCAGGTACTTCCCTTCCTCGTAAAAGATCGAATTACTGTTGTTGCCGGAACAGGCGAACTGGCCTTTGGAAAAAATCGGCTGGAGCCGGAAGAACAGGATAGGTGGTTTATTGAAGACCCCAACGAGTTGACCAAGGTAGCATGGCGAATGCAGAGTGAATGCCCTGAAAGGCCAGTGTGGGCACTTTCGGAAAGAAAAGCATGGCGTAATCTTGAACCAGAATTAAAAGACGATTGGGAAGTAGTGGATGAATCTTCCCCAAAGGCGGTTTTGTTGCGACTTAGAAGGCCGTTTGGTAATGAGTGTGAGGAATTAGCTTTGTAAATGGCCGTGAGAATTGAAATGGCTATATCATATTCTAATGTTAGTTCTTGGCCTAGAATCTAGTTGCGACGATTGTTCTGCCGCCGTGGTTGAAGAGACATCGGCTGGCCCTAAAATTATTTCTCTGGTTCGTGAGAGCCAAGATGAACTACACGCCCCCTATGGCGGGGTCGTGCCCGAATTGGCCGCTAGAGAGCATTTGATTAAACTTCGGCAGGTAATCGAGACAGCACTACACCAGGCAGGAATAAAAACTACTGATTTAAGCATCATCGCAGTAACCAAGGGCCCTGGGCTTATTGGCTGTCTACTTACTACATTCAGTGCTGGCAAGGCGATGGCATGGCATTCAGACATTGCCTTTGCCCCGATTCATCATGCGATGGGTCATTTTAATTCTGCTAGGTTTGATGCTCCAAACTTGCCTTTCCCAGCCCTAGTACTCTTGGTATCCGGCGGACATACTCATTTGTATTTAGCAAGCAACTGGATAGACATGCAGTTGCTGATGAAAACAAGGGACGATGCGGCAGGGGAAGCATTTGATAAAACAGCCCGGTTACTTGATCTGGGTTATCCGGGTGGACAAGCAGTAGATGAACGTGCCCAACATGCGACAAACTCTGCTCTGGCTTTTCGTTCACCAAAATTTAAGGATGGTCTGCCATCCTGGAGTTTTTCAGGGCTTAAGACCGCAGTAAAACAGCGCATAGAAAACACTCCCGGCTTGTCTGGAGACGACAGAAATGAATCAGAGATAAATGCTCTGTGCAAAAGACTCAATGAAACTATTACTACCTGGCTACTGGAACCAATTCCTAAACTAGCTACTGCCTATGGTGCTAAAAGCCTGGTGGTTTCTGGGGGGGTAGCATGTAATTCCGAATTGCGTAGCAAGGCCAAATCGCTTTCAGAAAATCTTGGAATTGTAGTTGCGATACCAAAACCATATCTATGCACCGACAACGGTGCTATGGTTGCCTCGGCCGGTGCCATGCTACCACGGTCAACACACTCATCTTGGATGGAAAATGCTTCAGCAGACTTTAAGCTGTAATGGACTACCAAGTAGCACTGTAATTTCACTTGCCAATGACTTTTATTGTTGGTATCATACTATTTGAGTTTTTCGGAGGAAAACATGAAATTTTACGTCTACGCACTTGCTCTAGGACTACTACCTTTCGCTATCGGTTGCGATAAAGACAAAAAAGGGGAGGAAGCAACACCAGCACCAGTAGTCAATCAGGAAGCTACCACAGAGGCAACGCCGGCGACAAACGCTGAAGCAACTGCTACAGAAGGTACCGCTACTGAAGCAACTGAAGAAAAGAAAGCAGAAGAAACAAAGCAAACCGAGGAAAATAAGCAAACTGATGAAAAAAAATAGCTGAAGTAGGTAGGCTATTGCAAACATGCAGGCAAGTAGATATTTGTACCATTAACAGTCCTCCCAACATCTATCAATTGGGAGGCTCTCTTTTTTTTGATGAAAATTTTTTAAGGAGTTCACATGAACTACAAAGTCTATACTCTCGCACTTGTGCTGGCTCCATTAGCCATCATAGTGGGATGTGATAAAAAGCCTACTCAGACAAGAGAAGAAATTATCGCTGAGTATGAAGCGCATAAGATTGAGCAGGAGCACTACGCCCGGCTAGAAAAAGAACTTGCCGACCTAAAAGATCAGCAGGCAGAGAGTGCCGAAGCTGAACAACACAAATTGGAATTAATGAAGGCTATGCAAAAGCAAGTAGATGATCAAAAGAAAAAAATGGAGGCAACTGAAAAGGCCGCAAAAGAATTAGAACAAACAAAACAGGCCACTCCACCACCAAAAGACGAGCAACAGACTGATTCACCCTCCAGAGAGAGGAATCGGCCTGCCCCCATAACTGTTGCAAAGGGTACCCAACTTGTTGTCACTCTGTCAAAAGAACTAACCACAGATTCTCACAATACTGGTGACTCTTGGACAGGCAACCTAGCACAGGATGTATCTGTTGGTGACCAAGTGGTATGGACTGCTGGCACCCTAGTCAGTGGGATCGTTAGTCAGAGCACTCCGACAGGACGATTGGCTAATGGTGAAGGTGTCTTGGCTATCAAACTTAATGACATTGGAGGTGCCAGCATCGACGGTGGTATTTTTGTGGTAACGGGCGATGCAAAGGGAGCTAGGAATGCAAAAGTAATCGGTGGTACAGCCGCTCTTGGTGCTCTTGTTGGTATCCTCTCTGACAAGAAAAACCAAACTGACCATGCTCTTGGAGGTGCCGCTATTGGTGCCGCCGTTGGAACAGCCGTTGCCGCTGGAACTGCCAGTACAGTCATTAAAATTGAGAGTGCAAAGCCAGTTAATTTTGAAGTGCCTGCAGACGTAAGAATAGTAAAGCCAAGACGCTAGGCGATCCGAAATACATTCGCAACAATGCCCGCATCCTTGCGGGCGTTGTTGCAACTAGTGGTTAGGTTTGATTTACTTGCACTACTTTGCGTTGTGACTGCGCTGAGAAAATCCATGGTTTCGACAATGACTAAAAGTATTCTTTTGTCAATATTTCATACTCCATGTACCCTGTAACTATGGCGGTTCAACTTTTTGTAGTTGAACTGTGATACCGAGATTTGGCTACAAATCATGGTCACTTGTTGCTTGCAATACGGTTTTAACTCGTTTTTGTGGGCATCAAATGGCGAGCATCACTAAAGGGGAGGTTTTATGGCCTTTGACCCAAACCAGTTTGATAGCGAAACCTTTTTTAGGGGTTTTTGCCATGACCCAAAAGCCTGTTTTGGATGTTTCTCCTACAAGGATGGCATTTTTTTTCGCACATTCAAACCAGACGTAAACCGCATCGCTCTAATAGATGCGCGAAACGGAGAGGCGGTAGCTGAATTAAAGAAAAAAGATGCAGATGGTCTGTTTGAGTTACACTTGTCAAAACATTCTGAGTTTTTTCCATATAGATACCGCATGACTTCCGGCTCCCACTCTTGGGAAATTGAAGACCACTATTCCTTTGGCCCAGTCCTCGGCGAGTTGGATCGCTATTTGATGGGCGAGGGAAATCACCTCGAACTCTACAGAAAACTTGGTGCTCATCCATGCGCGATGAACGGGATTGAGGGTGTAGCGTTTGCGCTTTGGGCACCTAATGCAAGGCGGGTATCTATTGTCGGTAACTTTAATAATTGGGATGGTAGATGCCATCTGATGCAACAGTTCGCCATGAATGGTATCTGGGAACTTTTCATTCCCCGTTTACTGCCTGGAGATTTTTACAAATTTGAAATCATGGGTCTCAATGGCGACCTATTGCCCTTAAAGTCAGACCCATTTGCCTTCCGCACCGAAATCGCTCCCAACTGTGCCTGTATTGTTCATGGGCTTTCTGAATATGAATGGCGGGATAGCGACTGGATGCAAAATCGCTATAAACACAATTCTCACAAGGCTCCTGTAAGTATTTTTGAAGTGCATTTAGGATCATGGAGGCGAAAAGACGATGGCTACTCCCTTTCATATCAGGAATTGGCCGAACAGTTGATCCCCTACGTGATTGATCTCGGCTATACGCACATCCAGTTACTTCCTGTATCCGAGCATCCATACTATGCTTCATGGGGATATCAGCCACTTGGGTTGTTTGCGCCTACGAGTCGTTATGGGAAACCTGATGATTTTAAGACCTTTGTAGATGTTGCACATCGAGCTAGGCTGGGAGTGTTTCTGGATTGGGTTCCTGCCCATTTCCCTGAAGATGCGCACGGACTAGCAAATTTTGACGGTACGCATTTGTACGAACATGCAGACCCACGCCAAGGGCGACACCAAGACTGGGGAACGTTGATTTATAACTATGGGCGTGACGAGGTATGCAATTTTCTCATCGCTAACGCCTTATTTTGGCTGGATCAATATCACATAGATGGCCTTCGGGTAGACGCTGTTGCTTCAATGCTTTACTTAAACTACAGTCGCAAAGAGGGGGAGTGGATACCTAACCGATATGGCGGAAAAGAAAATATTGAGGCTATAAACTTTCTGCGACGATTGAATGAAATAGTATACAAACAGTACCCAGACATAATGATGATTGCCGAGGAGAGCACCGCTTGGCCAGGAGTAAGTCGTTCCACTGAATGGGGAGGGTTGGGGTTTGGCCTCAAATGGGACATGGGTTGGATGCACGACACACTGCGATACTTGGGGCGGCACATGTTGCACCGCCGCTGGCACCATGATGAGATCACGTTTTCGATGCTATATCGCCATGCGGAAAATTTTGTATTGCCTCTGAGCCACGATGAGGTTGTCCATGGCAAAAAGAGCCTTTTGTGGAGAATGCCGGGATCGAGGGAAGAACAATTTGCAAATCTCCGCTTGCTGTATGCTTGGCAATTTGCATTGAGCGGAAAAAAAATGCTGTTCATGGGAGGCGAATTTGCTCAGGACCATGAATGGGACCACAACCGCGCCCTTGACTGGTTTTTGTTACAGTATGCGCCACACCAGGGCATTCTCAATTTGGTGCGTGATCTGAATAAATTATACCAAACTGAACCATCTCTATATGAAGGCGACTGCGAATCTGGAGGCTTCCGTTGGATAGACTGTGCAGACAACAAAAATAATGTTTTGGCACTAGTTCGCCATGACTTAGCTGGTTGTCCAGGGGTTGTGGTGGTTATCAACATGTCTGGTTCAGTTAGAGATAATTACCGCATAGGCGTTCCGCTTTCTGGAACCTATAGAGAGCTATTAAACACTGACAGCGCGTATTATGGGGGATACAACCACGGCAATCTGGGAGAAAAAAAGGCTGATAATATACCTATACACCATCACCAGTACAGCTTAAACCTTACCCTCCCACCCCTTTCAGCGTTATTTTTGAAAAATATCTGATGCAGAATCACCTTCGATGGGTTTAGCACTTATTTGTACGATTCATAACTTGTATTATATCAATATATATTTTCCCTCAAACTTGTTTGACTAAAGACATCAATTCTAGGCTAATATACATATTCAGGTATCACTATCTTGCACTCTTTGGGAGTCTCTATGGAACCAATCAAAAATAAACTGTTGGAACTTACCAAGAACCTTTGGTGGACTTGGAATCCAGGTGTTCGTTCAATTTTCAGAGACATAGACACTAAGTTATATAATCGCGTCCACAGAAATCCTTTAAGAGTAGTTAAGTCGGTTGACCCAGAGCTGTTAGAAACTAGGGCCGCAGATGCCGACATTGTCATACGCACTGATAGGGCAATCAGGCAACTTAAAGAATACCTTGAACCAGAAACTACTTGGGGATTGGTCAACGGTGGTGCTCTTAACGCAAGACCAGTGGCTTATTTCTGTGCCGAATTTGGAATACATGAATGTTTGCCAATCTATTCCGGCGGTTTGGGTATTCTAGCTGGTGACCATCTAAAGGGTGCATCCAATTTAGGTATCCCCCTCGTTGGGATTGGGCTTCTTTATCACCAAGGCTATACAACACAAGAATTAGATAAGACCCACTGGCAACAAGACGTGCGCGAACCCTACGAATTGGATGACTTACCTATTAAGGTTTGCAAGGATGAGAAGGGTGAGCCTCTTAGCGTACCTCTGGAGTTGCCTGGCAGAACAATATATGCCCGTATTCTAGAAGCTCCAGTGGGACGAGTTAGGCTGATTTTACTGGATACCCGCGACCCAAGAAATTCGCCCGAAGACCAAGCCCTTGCCGCACGTCTGTATGGTGGAGATCAGCGCACTCGCATTCAACAGGAGTTGTTGCTGGGTGTTGGTGGAAGTCGTGCTCTGCGTGCCCTTGGCATCAATGCAAGTGTATATCATTTGAATGAAGGCCATTGTGCGTTTGCTGTGCTAGAGCGTGCCAGATGGCGAGTCAAAAATGATGGCCTAGAGCCTCACTTCGCTCTCAAGGAAAGTGCTCAGGCAACAGTATTTACCACGCATACACCGGTGGATGCGGGACACGACAGATTCCCGGCTGATTTGGCTGGAGAACACCTTAAACCATTGGCCGATGGTCTGGGTTTGTCTGTTGAAGAAGTCCTTGGATTTGGCCGTGTGAACCCGAGTGACTTTGGAAGCCCTTTTATGCCCACAGTTTTAGCTCTCAAGTTTAGTCGCAGAGCTAACGGTGTTGCGGCTCTACATGGAGTTGTGAGCCGCAGAATGTGGCAAGTACTGTGGCCAGGCAGGGCAGAGGCAGATGTGCCTATCGGTCATGTCACAAATGGTGTTCACGTCCCAACTTGGTTAGCGGCAGAGTTAGATCAACTCTACAAGATACATTTAGGGCCAAAATGGAGCGAAAGCATCGTTCACCCAGATATGTGGGCCAAGGTTGAAGACATTGACCCAGCAGAAATTTGGGAAATTAAGCAAGTATTAAAGGCCCGAATGATTCGTTTCGTGCGCGAAAAAGACGCTGATAGGGCTAAGCGAAATGGTTTAGCTCCCAGAAAAACGCCTGTATTAGAACCCGAGGCTTTAACTCTGGGCTTTGCCCGCAGGTTCGTTACTTACAAGCGGCCAGACTTGCTCTTCAAAGATCCAGACAGGCTGGATAAATTAATCAATAATCCCAAGATGCCGCTAAACCTTATTTTTGCTGGTCGTTCGCACCCGGCGGACAACCCTGGCAAAGAAATAATCAAGCGGGTCAACGAATTGATCGAAGACCCTCGCTTCAAAAACAGAATCATCTTTGTTGAAAACTACAACATGGAAGTTGGAAGGAGCCTCTACCAAGGTGTCGACGGCTGGCTAAATAACCCACGTCGCCCCCAAGAAGCTTGTGGCACAAGCGGTATGAAGGCAGTTATGAATGGGGGTCTCCACATCTCTATTTTGGATGGTTGGTGGGCAGAAGGATACGATGGCGCAAACGGATTTGCAATTGGCGATGGACTAATTCATGCCAATCAGGAAATACAGGATCAGCGCGATTGTGAAGCTCTGTATAAGTTACTTGAGGATGAAGTGATCCCCATGTACTACGATAGAAACGAATTGGGTCTGCCCCTGCGCTGGATACAAAGGGTAAAACGCTCTATAAGGACTCTGTCCTGGAGGTTCAACGCTGACCGTATGTTAATAGACTATGCCCGCAATTGCTATCTGCCAGCCGCAGATGCAAATACAGCACAGATGCCAACGCCATAGCTTCAGGCTATCGTGAATTAACCTAAAAAACAGTACAGAATTATAGAGCCTATGGGACGGATAATCTAAGCAAGGGACTAGTGTTTATGTGTTTTCTCTGAGGCCTATTGTGTTTAATACTAGCCATACAAAATTTTTCCCAACGATTGCATTGTCCGCAATTGTATTCCTGCCCCCACCCGTAGTGGCTCAGGATACGTTAATCAGAACAGATCGTGGAGTGCAACATGTCATTACCATTCATACTCAGGCAACCGACTCATGGCTATTGCTGTATATTGGGCCACGAAGTGAGCAACAATACAATACCTTAATGGCTACAATACAGAAGGGTTATCTGGCGCAAATGGAAATTCTGTTGCGCCAGCTCCAGCCATCCTCGGAAGAACACGCCAGATTTGTCAACGAGTTTGGCCTGTTGCAGGATTCCCTGTGGGCAATTGCTGTCCCTTTAGGAAACAACAGATTCCGATGTTCGGCCCAGGGCAACGAGTTGCCAACTAACGAGGATTTACAAATCGCCCTCGAAAATGCAGGAATAAAAAGCCCTATCAGGCAACTTACGGACTTTCTTAAGCAGAATCCTGACCATTTGGATGCCCGGATGGAGTTATTGAGTCATCTCAGTCGATTTGCAGAAGAACGCACTCGGCAAGCATTGCTGTTAGATGTTAAAACTGCCGCCCAGTTGACTCGAGAAGAGCAGAGCTTTAGTGCCATTTTACGCAAACTCACCATTGACACAGAATTATTGAGTGACAAAAAACTCGATTCCGAGCAGGATACCGAAATATGGGGGCAATATTATAAGGAATTGCGGACGCTTTTTAGCAACGATGATTGGCGGCTCATATCCTTTCCCCGCAGTCAATTCCTAATTCCGGTGGATGGATGTAGCCCTATGATGGTTCAACTCTATCGACAGAACATTCCAAAGGTAGAAGCGTTTCTGGAAGAATATCCATCCAACACCCAAATCTGGCAAACATACGGCCATATGCTCTCAATTACCGGACAAAACCCACGCAGGGCATTATTAGACAGGATAGTCCCATCGCCAGACATGCGTTGGCCTGTGCCAGAAGTATTGGATTTATTGCTTATGGAAGACCGAGAAAAAGGAAATTGGGCATATATTGCTGAAACCCTCATGGGGTATTGGCCTAGACTGCGTAGTTATACACTGGGCTTTCATTTTGCCCCTCAAGCCGCAAATGGGTTCATTAATTCCTCCTGGAGTACTGAACTCAAACCTGTGCTGGAATCTCTGATAAAAACAAATCGCATCGAGGATGCAGAACGTGTAATCTCAGACACAGCAAAAGTCCCTCGGTTCAAAGATATACAGCGCAGGGCGGCGGAACTAGCCATGAACTTGGGCAGACAGGACTTACAAACCAAGTGGTTGGCCATGCACATACCTGAGAAAACAGGGTATGACATAGATGACGTATACGAAATGTTTGGCCAATTTCCACCATCCCCAAGGCTTGTGATAATAAATGGAAAAGATGATAGCAACAAACTTGTTGACGCATTGCTCAGACAGAGCCGGATTGTTGATTGGCGGGTAATGCGAACTGACCTCGGAATGGAATTGTCGTATTATTTACGGGAACGTGAAGGTTGGCATGAGTTTGAAACCAGGTGGGCACTCTTTTACAACGACAGTATGCTCAATCACGGACAGGGGCTTCCCACCGAGGAAGCCCTGATTCAGGCTCTCGAATCATCAAGGGCGCAAATTCCGGCAGTTGCCTTGCGTCGTTTTATCTCAGAACATCCAAATCAGTTTGAAGCCAAAGAGAGTCTCCTGCGGGAGCTAAAGCGTATCGCAGTACAAAAAACCCTGGATAAACTTGGGGCAGGGGCAGGTATCGACCTCACCCTAAAGTTGAGCGATGCAGATGACCAGGCAATATGGTCTGAATATGTCGCTATGTATCGCCAGTTGCTTCCCTATTATTTGGAAAGAGGCAGACCAGCCTGGAATTGGCAGGGTAGCCCTTGCGATAGCGCGTTTTTTGTCCACAGCAACATAATGGAGAATTTTGCCCATTACTTCTTGCCCCAAATTGAAGTGGCACTACAACGCCAACCGTCCAACAGTTTATTGTGGAGTGCCTGGGCTTCTCTGTATGATTTGGATGATCGCCGAAACCTCATCAAGTTTTTGGATTCGTTAGAATTTTCGCCTTTAGCCGACCGATGGACGGCCAATATCCCTCCTAATGCCAGAACGCTTGTAGCACGATATAGACAGAGATCAAACTGGCAAAGAGTCATTGAACTTCTGGAAAGGATTTGGGATGTGCGGCAGGTAGGTTTTGAGCTACATTCCACGTATTTCATACGTTACATCTGGACTCAGGATATACAACCTCTATTGGAAGCCTACCTGCGCTTGGGAAAAAATAGTGAGGCCAACGAATTAATCAGATTCTGGAGCCAGTCCCCTGTCTGGCAGGAAATTAAGCAGAGCGCGGTTGATATAGCAAAAAAATGCGAAAAAGAGACTTTGGCCGAACAATGGGGAAGGCTGTAATACCAGGTTGTTCCTGTGTGTCTTGGCTATATAGATTGCCTACTTGTCCTTCACATTTTTTCCCACGTATCGGCCAGGGTTTTGTAACTCAGTTTCCTTGCAAGCTCGATGATGTCTGAAGCATTTTCAAATTTGCCACCGCGGGATGTCCAGGCTACAACAATCTCCCCTGCTTCAGATGATTTTCCGTCATGTAAAAGCGCAGTAATGAGAAGTTTGCAAGTCTGCCAGGTTTGCCATTTGCGATAATATGAAGAAAAGTTGATATTGCTACCTTGCTTGACCATATTGTCCAAAGTAGCCAGCTCGCGCTCCCAGGGTTCGCGCAATAGTCTGGTGGCTTCGGACCAGCGTTCCTGGCTAACACATTCATTGTAGTATTCATTCATAACATCAATCGGTGGAAACTGGCCCGGCGCAACGAGTGGACTAGGCACCAAATCTTCAAGCAAAAGCGCAAATGATCGTATATTCCCCCCAACATGTCGCCACGCCATCCAATGCTTCCACAAAAAAGGCGACATAGGCTGTTGTTGGAGTTCTGCTTCCAGTTTGGGTAATATTACTTTGGCTACTGCTTTCATTAAGTTACTGCCAGAAGCCTGATAGATGTAACTATTACTAATATTCATACAGAGGTGTAATGCTGATTTATTTTCATAAATAGCCAAAAATAACTTGGCACATTCACCAAACAGTTGATGATCTAGGTTGTCTTCTAGAACGTCTGTGGCATTCAAATTTATAGAGTTTGTTTTTATCCTTGCATCAGTACAGAGCTCGTATGCCAATATGAGTTGGGCGAGCGCGTTATCCGGAAAATCGCGTAAATATTCGCGAGCCAATTCGCCGGGCGTTTTATAATTCATAGCTTTTAATGCTTGTAATATTTGGCCTTCGTGGGGATTGCCTTCGCCCTCAACAACAATGCGGTCATTTTTGTCTAACAGTGCCCACCGCTCCTCTGGCCCCGTCCATCCAAAATCATCTGGTGTTCTTTTTTCCCCGATACCAAAAGAAGGTATTTTTTCAAGCGACTGGGGAGTATGCCCTCTGGCATTATACCTCACGATGGTTGGCATTCCCGAAAATCTCAAGGAACGGTGTCGAGGTACAGAAGTATCAAGCACTTTGGTACGCCATTCTTGGGCTAGGCTTGGGCGGTCAGTAATACTGGCCAGATTAACCATCGCTTCGCGTTTATCCATTCCGCCATAAAACAGGATGTCTTCAAAGATATTGTTGGCTTCTTCCAAGCGATTGAGTCTGAGCAATCCTTCCAGCATTGGCATAAATGAGGAGTTAATAGGGTAGCCGTCTATTACCTCTTCGGATGTTATTACAACAGCTGTGCCTTGGCCTGGAAACCATGCCGTTTCTCCTCCGCCTCCTCCTTTGTCTGGATAGCGATAAAATTTCATTCCGGATTTTGCCAATTTCACTACCTGCTCCCAATCATTGGCTACTTTAGCTTCTCTGGTGAGCCAAACTGCCACGTTGGGTGCAGGACAGGTAGGACTCCCTGGATAGGAAAACACTTCCAAGTTATTCAATAATTTTTTCCAGTCTCTGTTTTCCATGCTTCGGGCCATCCAACCCCAGATATCCCACAACGACTGGCTAATGGGAGCTTCTATCAGGGCTGTTTCTACCTTGGCTATGTGTCGGGCAAAAACAGCTTTCATTGTGGGACTGTATTTTTCTATCTGGACATCTTCTTCTACTCGGAAGAATGGGATAACAAGTCCTTGCCAATTAAATCTGAAAATTTCATCTACAGCTTGGGCAAATGAGCCCCAGATAACGTGGTCTGTTTCTGGGTCCAGCGGTTGTAGTGATTCCGTGCCAGAGATGCTGTGTATTTTTTGTGTAGTCAGCTTTTTTGCCCTGCGCCTTATATGTTGTAAAATTTCGGTTCTTGCTTCTAAATGATCTGGGTACTCACGCAAAAAACTTTGCAACTGTTTTGTAAGACTAACAAGCCCAGCCTTTTCTAATTGAAGGGTTAGTTCGTCGGCCTTAGGGATATTAATTCCGTGTGCAACAGCCTGATTTTGTGCGTTTAGGATTACCCATCGCGAACTTCGATGAGCGTACTTATCTCTTAGCCATCTATCGATGTCAGAAGGATCAAATGAACTCCAATTTGATTGTAATCCTCGATCAGAGGTAACTAGCGTTTTTATGTCGAAGTCATATATGCTTTCTTCGTCTAAAAGCGCATCCCATGCGGTTTTTTCATGGGCAGACCAACTTCCCATCATTAGCAATTTGTTACCAGAAAAGCTCTGGAGCCTGGATATGTATTGTTGTTCGGGAACCTGAGAATAAGGGTATAGATGGATATTTGTTGATACAAAACAACCCAGATAAATTAAAATACCTATTGCAAACCGGCATAACTGGCGACTAAACATATACGCAGAATCCTTAGATAATGTTACGGAAAGGTAGAGGGTAGAGGGTGGAAAACGGAACGTGTCAATGATTTTGAGACACGGTGACTCTGTAACGAATTTTGTGTAAATGGGTTTTTCACAAGGGCACCCTATCTCTCGTTCGACAGTAAACGGTTAGAAACGGGTATTTCATGTGTAGAAAGTCCAGTAGAATCGGCATATTAGTTTTCAAAAGTTCAGAATTCCATAGATACACGAATGTGAAAATAATTATTGACAAAAAGGTAATGATGTGCCATTATAATAGATATGTATGTGCGAACCACCAAACGCCAGAACAAAAACGGTAGCCTGACCGAATATCTTCAGCTTGCTCACAACGAGTGGGACAGGGAAACACATCGTTCCACAGTCAAAGTTCTCCTCAACTTAGGTCGAAAAGAGGATGTTGATGCGCTGGGTTTGGAACGGTTGGTAGCCAGTCTCCAGAGGTATCTTGGTTCATTGCCGGGGTTTAAGCCAAATGATTCAGTAAGTGATGTTTCAGTGCTTGCTTCGAGAGTTTACGGCGTATGCTGGCTTTTGGAAGGGCTTTGGCAGCGTTTGCAGATTGGCGATTGTCTGAAGAGGATGCTATCCAAAACGGAGTATGAAATACCTATTGAGCGGTCTATATTTGCCATGGTAGCCAATCGCGCAACTAACCCTGTTAGCAAGTTGTCAACGGAGCATTGGGTAAACTTTGAGGCTTGTATACCGGGTCTTCAATCTGTTTTCGTGCATCAGCTATACAGAAGCATGGATTTCATATTGGAACATGATGTTGCCTTGCAGGAAAATGTTTTTTTCAGTGTTGCCAATCTACTAAACCTCGAAGTAGATTTGATTTATTTTGATACGACTTCTATATATTTTGATATAGACGAACCAGACGATACGGACGATGGCGTTGATTGCTCATTGCGACAGTATGGACACAGCAAGGACCATAGGCCCGACTTACCGCAGGTAGTCATAGGCATGGCCGTGACCAAGGAAGGGATTCCGGTGCGATGTTGGGTATTTAGTGGCGAGACATCAGATATGTCCATGGTAGAGCAGGTAAAGAAGGATTTGAACGGATGGAAACTTGGGCGTGTGGTCTTCGTGATGGACTGTGGGTTTTCCTCCGATGAAAACTGTATAAAGTTACAAACAGGCGGTGGACATTTCATAATCGGTGAAAAGATGCGGAGTGGTAAGCCAGAGGTCGAGGCAGCATTATCCAAACGTGGCAGATTCACAATGATAAAAGAAGGTCTGTATGCCAAAGAAGCAATCATTGGCGATGGAGAACGGCGGAAGCGTTTTGCAGTCGTTCTGAACGAGAAAGTAGCTACCAAAGACCGATTGACAAGAGAAAAGCACCTGACCTCCCTAGAGGAAAAGTTGTCCCAGACAAAAGCGATGGACAAAAAAGAACATACAAAGGCTATTTGCAAGTTAGTTTCTCATCCGGTGTATGGGCGTTATTTGAAAAAACGTGGTGATGGAGCACTGGAAATTGACAAGCAAAAGATTGTAGCCGAGGAAAAACTTGACGGGAAATACCTCATTAAAACCTCGGATGACACATTGTCATTAAATGACATAGTGCTTGGATACAAACAGCTACACGATATTGAGCGGGGTTTCCGCAGTCTGAAAACTGAATTGGAGCTAAGGCCTGTCTACCATCGTAAGTCAGACAGAATCAGGTCTCATGTGCTGATTTGCTGGCTGGCATTACTACTGATTCGCACTGTTGAAAACGAGACAGGAATGACATGGTTTCAGGTAAAGAAAATACTCAAAAGTATCAATCTGGTTTCCCTCAAACTGCCTGAAGGCGTTGTTCAACAGTCAACAGTGCTGACCGATAAACAAGAGAGTATCTATCGAGCCTGCCGGGTAAAATTGCCTCCTAAAGTGATTCAGGTGAAACCGGCTTAATGTGCCAATCCTGAATTATTGTTTATTTATCGACTAGATACACGCACTTTTTATGCGCTACCCGAAATACCGCACTCTATATGTCTCTACAAACTATCCCTATCTAACCACTGTCGAACGCGAGATTGCCTTGCAATTGAATATCCGCCTGCAATACAGGACTTGTGCGA
>WRHW01000012.1:0-2209 GCA_009783055.1 Holophagaceae bacterium | reverse complement strand
AAAATTGCCTCCTAAAGTGATTCAGGTGAAACCGGCTTAATGTGCCAATCCTGAATTATTGTTTATTTATCGACTAGATACACGCACTTTTTATGCGCTACCCGAAATACCGCACTCTATATGCCTCTACAAACTATCCCTATCTAACCACTGTCGAACGCGAGGTTTTCTAAAAATGGCATGTGTGGGTTCTTTTCTATTGTTTGATTAAGTCTTTAATTGGTTTGAAGGTTGTATGTTATTGCTAGTTTTTGTTTATTGATTTAAAAAGGCTGGACTGTTAGAGTGCCTTCGGTGTCGAATGTGAATCGTTTTCTAAAGGTTAGGTCAGGGTCAGGGAAGTTTTCGAAATACGTTATGGAATCCTCAATGAGTTTTTGGGTGGTTTTAATGTCGTCGTGGCTAAAACATAGGTTGTTTTTTTAGTTGTTCGTGAGTGAATATCTGAGGAGTTCTGAGTTCTTTTGCTTTGTAAGCAACAAAGCACAGATATAACATTAAATCCGTGAAGTCGGAGTGATTTCTGGGTGTGTTTGAAGTCATGGGTTTATCCTTCTTCATCTTGGTCTTCTTCTTCGAGTTCGTCGTCTATGGCTGTAACTTCAATTCCATAGAATGTTTCGGTATCTTCATGATTCATACATTCAAGGTCGGAGACAAGGTCTTCTTCTAAAGAGCTATAGTAGTCGGCTTTGCCTACGCGCCAAGCGGTTTCGTCCACATTGAACTGTGCGACGCTGGCTGCGTAACTGTGGCCACAGATATCTATTTCGCCGATGGTGTCATCAAGCATTTGATCATAATAGCTGTCATCCATTTGGTCGGTGATTTCGGTGGCGGCCCTTTCGGGGGTTGTGAACTCTTTGTTGTCGATTTGCCATTTCATAGCATGTTCCTAGGTTTAAGAGATTTTGAGACGAAGAATTTTAGCAGCCAGCTAACAAAATGTAGCAGGAGGCTTAGGCCGGATAGTCCTGCTACTGATAATGCCGGGATTCGAAGCCAAAGATTATCTTTTGGGGCCGAACTTAAAATACTAATTCCAAAAAGAAAACCGAGGACTAGGATTATCAAAATTGGTAGTTTTGATTTTAGCCAGTTGTCATTGGATTTCATCCGAGTGCCTATTTCTTCTAGTTCCCTTGTGTAGTTCTGGGCTTCTTCCAGGGTGCGGAAGGTTTTGTCTGTGTTGCGGATTGAATAGAGGCGACCGTTGTCCGAATCGATTGGCAGAATTAGATAGGTTTCTAAAGAAAAGTGCTGGGTTTGCCGAGCTACGGTCATCAAGATGTCAAAGGCTTCCAGGCCGTACTCTTGCGCAAGACTGTAGCGGACTTCAGGGTCATTGAGGTTGATGCTTGGGTTGAGAGCATACTGTTGAATTCTTTTTGAGGATTCCTGGATCATGATAGCCTTGTGAGATTCTGATTCTAACACCATCTGGTTAGATTGTTGGTGGATGGATTTTACGAAAGGCG
Organism: Holophagaceae bacterium; assembly: GCA_009783055.1. Lineage (GTDB taxonomy): Bacteria > Acidobacteriota > Holophagae > Holophagales > Holophagaceae > WRHW01. The sequence continues at coordinate 731 of WRHW01000012.1, read as the reverse complement.
GCGAAGTTGTTGATTCCTGTGGGTTTGTGTTTGAATTTGAAATCGCCTTGTTCAATCTGAATTGGAGTGAAATCGTCCTGAAAATGGATCTCTGATCTTGTGATGAGAGTGCCGCCATAGTTGACGTGGATGCGCTTGGCGAGCTGAACTGGCCTATTGGGATAATCTTCGTCTTCACGGATTTCATAGGCGTAGTAGCCTTTTGGTAGGGCATCGTCTGATAGGCGACGATTGTCTGGGAGCATGAAACAGGGTTCCTCCTTGTACGTGACGAGATTGCCTGGCAATAGGTCGATGCCATGTTGGTTTATGGTGATGGTAGATTTCACTGGTGTTCCTGTAGAGAGAAGTAGGTTCCATTCCTGATATGTGTACAGACCGTGTCTGGCACGTATTTCTGCATCGTTCATGCCTAGTTTGGAGTGCATGAAAGAAATTAGTTCGATGTAGTGGTCTCTTGTGGGGATGAGGTCAATGTTGTTCTTTAGATCGAGTTGTAGTTGCTTGGATAGTGAGGATGTGTCCATAGGATAGGTTGTTGCTGGTTTCATGTTGGGTATCCGTCTCATTTGCTTTCGGGAGTTCCTGCCAGACCGCAGTAGCCAGCGGATCTTATGAGTTGTTGTTTGTTAGTTTCTTGCCACCAGAATTGGGGGGGAGAGCTCTTGAAGTAATTGCGGATATTGAATTGTTCTAGTTGGCTGTTAGGAGCTGGTTTGGGCTCATAGATT
>WRHW01000011.1 GCA_009783055.1 Holophagaceae bacterium | reverse complement strand
TAGTAGGCTGGAATTGTGGTGGGGGTGGAAGTGTATTATCTTTACTATTATTGCTGATCATTGCTAATCCTAATCTGGGGTTTCATTTTTTTTAGCACCCAATCCAAAATCTCCAAACACTTTTTCCCAATATCCCCACTCTTCAGCGATATTAGATCTGAATTGTTTGCTATGAGCTGAACTGTTTGTATTAAAAGTATCATCAATACCTTTAAGACTCACGCTTGTAAAGTGTCCAACGTCTTTTTCTTCTGCTCCTAGTGCATCAGACCTTGGCCTTACGCCAAAAGCTAATATTTCAAACAAATTGTCTTTGATTGTCAATTTATTATCGCCATGCTTGAAATAATTATTCTTTTCATCATACCAACTATTTGGCCTGCCCACATATTTATAGCCGGAAGCTGGCTTGTCGCCAAGTAACCAAAGCCATCCATAATTATTGCGCCGCCACCATTTCAGAGCATTATCTTCCGTATTGAAATAATTGTACATTTTGTCCTCCACTTTTTCGTGGATTGAACCGAAATAAGGTTGAGAGCGACTCGTGCCAGTGGGGAACCTTGAGAAAAGGTTTGGTGTCTTTGTAGCCAATTTCAAGTCCTCCAATTAATTTTAGCATCTTAGCACCAAAAGGGCCATAAACCTGGGGCTATGGTAGCAAATCAGACTGTGTTTCTGACAATAATATTGCCAAGGTCAGTCCCTTTTGTTTATTTTCAGACAGGGCTACGCACAGACACCGTCTATTTTTCACTTTTTCATACCAAGTTGCACCCAAACGGGAGCAACTTGGTATCAAGCCCCTTGCCTCCGGCAAGCCCCACCCAAAATGACGAAAAAATGCTACAACACAATTGGCTCATTTTTGTATAATCCTGCATAATTTTTCAATTTTGGTGTATTCTAGTTTATCTTGAATTTTTCTTTTTAGGAGTGCCAATGTTCAAAGGACACCCCAAGGGACTATACGTCGCCTTTCTAGCCAACATGGGTGAGAGGTTTGGCTTCTACACCATGATGGGAATTCTGGTGTTGTTTCTCCAGGCCAAGTTCAACTTGTCGCCTGACAAAGCAGGCCTTATATACTCCATCTTCTATTTTTCTATTTACGCCCTTGCTCTCTTTGGTGGGTTCGTAGCCGACCGCACCCAAAATTACAAGGGGGTGGTTGCCACAGGCGTGATTGTCATGTTTGTTGGGTATCTCTTGTTAGCTGTGCCAGGTTTGGGGTTATTGGCCGCCATACTTGGCCTCGGAACCATCGCCCTTGGCAACGGTATGTTTAAGGGCAACCTGCAAGCAATGGTAGGCCAGATGTACGATAATCCTGAGTACAGTGGACTCAGGGACTCTGCATACAGTATTTTTTACATGGGCATAAATATTGGGGCCATGTTTGCTCCCAGTGCCGCAAGTGCTATTCAAACATGGTGGCTCCGACACAATGGATACGCGTATGATGCCAATCTACCAGCCCTATGCAACAAATTCATTGCTGGAACAGTTGATGGTGCCCCTAAACTGACTGAACTTGCTGATATTGCCGCCATTCAAACTGAAACGGCTTCTAATCTCAACAGTCTTGTGGACTTGGTAAATTCACAGCCAGAAGTGGCTTCAGGCATAAAAGAACTCGCCGACCTAGCCATTACTCAACCAGAGGTCGCCTCCAAACTCAGTGGGCTTGTCGATTTAGCCGCCACCCAAACTTCAGTAGCTTCAAATCTAAATGAGCTTGCCGATTTATCCATAGTAACATCAAAACTTAGTGAACTTGCGACTCTAGCATCCAACAAACCAGTTACTGATCTGGTGGCTTTTGCTAAAAACTATCTGGAAGTATTCTCGACAGGCTACAACTACGCCTTCGGCATAGCAGGCATAGCAATGCTCATTTCACTTGTGTCATATATTACCTTTAAGCGACATCTGCCAGAAAAGAAGAAGGTGGCTGTCGGTGCTTCCGCAGACGTAGCGGAAATGCCAAAGGCAGAGGAAAGACAACGTTTAATAGCATTAGGTCTTGTCTTTTTGGTGGTCATCTTCTTCTGGATGTCCTTCCATCAAAATGGTCTTACCATGACATTCTTTGCCAGAGACTACACTGAGGGTAGTGTCAGCAGGATAACGAGCCTGGCATTTAACATCTGGTCGCTATTGTCTGTCGGCCTTGGTCTGACTGGACTCGTGCTTGCACTAAAACCAGCTTCAGACGGAAAGACAAGGGCAATGGGTGCTTTATTGGCAATAGTAGCGGTTGCTGTAATCTACTTCTTCTACAACCGGGCAGAAGACCTAAACAAAATAACCCCTGTACTCTTCCAGCAATTTAATGCGTTCTTTGTAGTTTTCTTAACGCCAATCGTAGTAGGCTTTTTCGCCTGGTTGCGCTCTCGGGGTAAAGAACCATCAGCCCCACGCAAGATTGGAATCGGTATGATTGTGGCCTCCCTTGGTTTCGTGGTTCTAATGGTTGGTTCCTTTGGGCTTCAGAGTCCAGCAACCCTCGACGGAGCCCCTTCCCCACACTTGGTCTCTTCTTACTGGCTGATCAATTCTTATTTGGTGCTTACATTCGCAGAGCTATTCCTTAGCCCGATGGGTATCTCGTTTGTATCCAAGGTGGCTCCCCCCAGGTTCCAAGGACTCATGCAGGGTTGCTGGCTAGGTGCCACTGCCATTGGCAACCAGCTACTCTTTGTGGGTTCGTCTCTTTGGACTAGGATACCAGTCTGGGGTGTATGGCTCACATTCATTATATGTTGCTTAGTTTCTGCAACAGTTATTTGGTCGCTTATGAAGCGCCTCGAAAAAGTTGCCACATAACACCAATTAATTTGACTGAGTCTGGAGGTTCTGCCCACAGTACCTCCAGGTATGTGAATAACTAAAATTTTCTGCGATTTTCAGGGGTAGCTATGAAAATCATAACTTTTCTGCTAGTTGCTTTCTGCTCCTTATCAGTTTCTGCTCAGGATCGCGGTGTCGTTGTAAGCCAAGATAAATATGCCTCTGAGGTAGGTGCTCAAGTCCTCAGAGATGGTGGCACAGCAGTAGATGCGGCAGTCGCGACAGCGTTTGCCCTAGCAGTAACCCATCCTCTGGCTGGGAATATAGGCGGAGGCGGCTTTTTGCTTACTAGGGATGCAGGCGGAGCTTCAGATTTCTATGATTTTAGGGAAACAGGTCCAAAGGGATCGCATCCAAACATGTTTTTATTAAACGACAAATATGACTCTGACTACCATCACTACGGACACAGAAGCATTGGCGTGCCTGGCACGGTGGCTGGACTGCACTTGGCATGGACAGAGAGAGGAAAACTGCCTTGGGCAAGGCTTATCGATCCAGCAATTAAATTAGCACGGGAAGGCTTTATCATTTCTAAACCATTGGCTAACGCCCTCGAGAGAGCATTACCCAGATTTAGCAAATACCCTGCATCTATAGCCCAGTTTAGCAACTACGGCAAACCACTAAAAGAAGGTGAGCGTCTGATTCAATCAGATTTAGCAACTACCCTTGAACGAATAGCAAAACATGGCCCGAAAGATTTCTACTCTGGCGAAACTGCAAAATTGCTGGTGAAAGAAATGAAAGTTGGCAAAGGGCTAATCACAGCCAAAGACCTAAAAAACTATAAAGTTATCAAGAGGCAACCAGTCATGGGGACTTACAGGGGCTTTCAAGTTATTGGTGCTCCTCCTCCAAGTTCGGGAGGTATTGCAATAATTGAATCCCTAAATGTATTAGAAGGCTATGACATCAATAAAATGGTTTGGGACTCAGCACCTTTTGTTCATCACGTCTCTGAGACATTGCGCCGAGTTTTTTCAGAGAGGGCAAAATACCTTGGAGACCCTGGCTTTGTCACTGACATGCCCATAGAACGGCTCATATCTAAGGAACATGCAGGCAGACTTAGACAAACCATTCAATCAGACAGAGCATCAACGAGTAGCCCATCTCAATTTGAATGGCCATCTGAGAGTCAGGAAACAACGCATCTGTCAGTGGTAGACAGAGCCGGCAATGTTGTTAGTCTGACCTATACTCTTGAACTTTCTTTTGGCAGTCACATCGTCGTTAGTGGCGCAGGTTTTCTTTTGAACAACGAGATGGGCGATTTTAATGCGATTCCAGGCAACACAGCCTCAAACGGAATGATAGGAACTCAACCAAACCTTGCCCGGCAAGGCAAAAGGATGTTGTCGAGTATGAGTCCAACTATTCTTGTAAAAGATGGCAAACCTTGGCTTATTACAGGAAGTCCAGGAGGACGCACCATCATTAGCACCACCCTCCTGACCATCCTGGCATCTATAGATTTTAACTTTTCTGCACAGGAAATCGTAAACGCCCCAAGGTTCCATCACCAATGGCTACCAGATCGCATCGTTTGGGAAAGCCACAGGTTTAGTCCAGAAACCAAAAATTTTCTATCATCATTGGGTCACACATTGGCTGAAGTCAGCGCTCAGGGTTGCGCAAATATAATTTTATTCAGCGATGGGCGTTGGGAGGGCGGTGCCGACACTTTGAGGTGGGCAGACAGTGCAACTGTGTGGGAGTAAACTACGTTCTAGTTGCAAGTTACCAGATGAAAATCCTTGTCTACAGCCACTTTACCTTTAGTATAGGAACATAGGCTTGCCTTCGATGTGCTTTATCTTTGGGCGGTAGTTATCGCAGTCATATAGTTCTTCGACATCCACCCGCTTTTTTCCAGTGCTAATGGTCGTAATTGGAATGCTTGTATATGTGCCATTTCTTAGAGCCACAAGGCGATTACTGGCACCACGCTTAACAAGGCTTATCGCCATTTTTGCATAGTTTACAGCAACCATCAGGTCGAGGCTGTCTGGGGCACCACTACGCATCAGATAGCTTACTTGCTGGTACAGAATATTTTTACCCGTGATTTTTTTTATCGCCTCGCCCGTGATCAGGCCAATGCCACCCAATTTTTTGTGCCCATAAGCATCTTCTTGCCCATATTCGACTACTTGGCCACCTAGCATTGAAGCACCTTCGCTGATAGCAATCATTGCATAATTGCTTGGATTATTGCTTCTGTCCTCAAGAATCATTTCAGACAGTTTTTCTACGTCAAAGGGAACCTCGCTAATAATACTTCGCTCAGTGCCAGCAAGATAGCTAGCCAGTAGGCTGGTCTCCCCGCTGTAGCGCCCAAACAATTCGACAATGGCGATACGCTCATGGCTACCTGTGCTTGTGCGGAGTTGGTGAATAAAATCTACACTGCGGGTCACAGCAGTTGAAAAACCAATGCAGTAGTCTGTCCCATATACATCATTGTCCATCGTCTTTGGAATAGCTACTATGTGGAAGCCTTCGCGGTGCAATCGCTCTGCATAGCTCAGAGTGTCGTCCCCACCAATGGGAATCATTGCATCAATGCCAAGTTTTTCTAAATTTTTTAGAATATGGGGAGTAAAGTCGAATGGACCTTCATCGCCCTCGTTAATCTGGCCTTTAAGAAAATCAGGCACTGACTCAGGTCTGACCCGCCCAGGATTTGTTCGGCTGGTGTGCAAAAAGGTGCCACCTGACCGATCCACGGTACGGGTATTGGCTGTGTTCAGAGCTATAGTACATTTAGAGTGGGTGGAAGGATCATCAGGGTTATACTCCAAAAGCCCAGCCCAGCCTCGTCGAATGCCTAAGACCTCGATGCCTTTTTCTGCCGCGGCCTGAACAACAGATTTGATACAGGGATTGAGACCAGGAACATCCCCTCCTCCTGTTAAAATACCAATTCGCATGTTATCTCCAAACGATAAGAGTTAGATTTTATTATCCATAAGGCATCATTTCAAGTAAAACCAGAAAAGACTGATGTAATATTGGCTATCACAGATTACAATTCATTTCCTTTTTCAGGCAGAAAAGAAAATTTTCATAGTTTTTGTGGAAAGAAAACTTGGATAGAGTGTAGTCTATAAGCTAGCCTCATGGAGCCACTATGAACATTTCCAGGCCAATCAAATCCCTTTTGTCAGGGCTTTTCGCACTCAGCCTTGTTGCCCAACAAGATCCTGACAAGCTATTGGAAAGCCTCTTTCATCCTACTTCAAGCCAAGGCACTCAAAATCTGACTCAGGGGCGGCGAGCAGGTATCCAAGGTGCTGGAAACATATACCGATGGCACCCTTCTGGGGCATTAGTAGAGCAACGAATGGTTGACGGCAAAATGCAGAGCCAAGCATTTGAACCATTGAGGTGGAGGCAGGTTACAGTAACAGACCCTCAGATTGTCTACAACTCGCGATATATTGCTTGCCTCGTCGAGGCGGGAGTTTCAGAAAACGTAGCAAAAACTGCCGCAGAAAATAAGCAGTTTAATTGGTCTGGAGATCAAAAGCGGTTTACTGTAACGTTTCCAGATACCATGTATTATGTTGATGCCACCACAGGTAAAGCGATAAACATCGGTAATCCACGTACATATAAAAACCTGGCATCGAGTCCAGATCAGCGGTATGGGGCATTTTCCAAAGATAGCGACATTCATTTAATAGAATACGAATCTGGCAACATCACTAAATTAACCACAGGTGGTTCTGCAACAACATTAAACGGTGAGCTGGACTGGGTATATCAAGAAGAGCTTTATGGAAGGGGAACATGGCGGGGATTTTGGTGGAGCCCTGACAGTAGCCGGCTAGCTTTCCTGAGCCTTGACACTTCAAAAACCCCGCTGTTCCGGATGACAGACGACAAGGGGCATCCACAGCGAAACGAAGATTTATTTTATCCAAAAGCTGGCGAACCCAATCCTGTAGCCCGTTTAGGAGTCGTGGATTTATCAGGCAGAGTGTTATGGTTGGAAAATCCATACCCACGGCAGGAAACGTTGATTACCAGAGTTGGTTTCGACCCCAAAGGTAGAGTGCTTGCGGTTTGGCAAGACAGGATTCAGTCTTGGTACGACTTGCGTCGCTATGAAGGTCAGATTGGCACAACTTTGATAAAAGATACTTCTACAACTTGGATTGATCGTGCTCGGGTGCCGCTCCCCAGATATTTAGATGACGGCACATTTATTATGGAATCCTACCGCACCGGCTACCACCATGTTTACCATCATTCTGCAGACGGGGAGCTATTAGGAGCGGTAACAGAAGGTGAATGGATGGTTAGGGGAATCCAAGGTATTGATGAAAAAAACAAGCGACTATTCTTCACAGCAAATAAGGATAACTACTCAGGGACAGATGCCTATTCAGTCAAATTGGGAGGCAAAATCCCCAACGATGGCCTGATCAGATACACAAGCGAAAAGGGGCATCACCAAGTTTCCTGGAATAGTGTTTATACTGCATTCATTGATAACTGGAATAATCATACCGACCAAGGTCGTCAACAGCTTAAAGATACCAAGGGTAATGTTTTGAAAGTCCTGAGTGACCGCAAGGACACTCCTCCCCCCTTCCCATTCCCGCGTGGCGAAGTGCGCCATCAGTTAGTACCAACCGCCGATGGCTTTCAGATGGAATCCATGTTGATACTCCCCCCCAATATGGTGCCTGGAAAAAAATATCCTGTATTCCAAACAGGCTATGGAGGCCCAGATTCCATCACTGTACGGGATGCATGGAATGACAATGTTTGGTATCACTTTTTGGCCAATCAAGACTTCATTGTATGGATGTGCGACCCTAGATCGGCTTCCAACAAAGGACATATACACACAGGCAAGGCCTATGGGAAATTGGGAACACTTGAATTGCAAGATTATCTTGACGGACTCAAATGGCTCGAAAAGCAAGGCTTTGCTGACATGTCAAAAGTAGCGTTGGACGGATGGAGCTATGGAGGTTTCATGGCCGCATACGCGACAGTTAAAGGCAACGGAGCCTACAGGCTTGGCTTGGTAGGTGCACCAGTCACTGACTATCGCCTTTACGATAGCATCTACACTGAGCGTTTCATGGGTCTACCAAAAGATAACCCCGAAGGATATGACAGTACTTCAGTGATGAAATCTGTAAAAGATTTACAAGGTAGCCTTGTCATCTTCCACGGCCTGATGGATGAAAACGTGCACCCTCAAAATTCTATAATGCTCGTGGACGCACTGATCGAAGCCGGAAAAGATTTTGAAGTAGTGTTACTTCCCGGAGCCGGACATGGTCCTCGCACGCCACAGCAGAGATGGTTAGTGAGGCTCAAGACTTGGGAAGCCCTTAAGAAGTATCTCAAATAATCCAAGGTGCAAACCAGATTGCACCTTGGAGCCAACAGCGAGCATATCTATATTTTTATTTGGATAGTATTGCCCTATTCCTTGCTTCTTATCGCCTTATATGCAAAGGCTCCAGCGACGGCCCCAATTATTGGAGCTACCCAAAAGAGCCATAGTTGTTTTACAGCCCAATCGCCAACATATAGAGCAACGCCTGTGCTACGTGCTGGATTTACAGACGTGTTTGTCACAGGTATGCTGATCAAGTGGATCAAAGTCAACCCAAGCCCGATAGCTATTGGCGCAAACCCTTTGGGGGCGCGTTCGTCTGTTGCACCCAGGATAATCAATAAAAACATACCAGTCATCACCACTTCGGTTGTAAAGGCGGCGCACAAATTGTATTTGTGGGGACTATGTGCCCCATAGCCATTGGATGCCAACCCATCTGTTAGGTTGAAATCAACGTTACCACTTGCTATTAGATAAAGTACGCCTCCAGCTACTATCCCGCCCAGTACCTGGGCAATGATGTAAGGGCCTAGTTTATTTGCTGGAAAACGTCCCCCAGCCCATAGTCCAATTGAAACAGCAGGATTCAAATGGCAACCGGAAACATGGCCAATAGCATAGGCCATCGTCAGAACCGTTAGGCCAAAGGCAAAGGAAACACCAAGCCAACCAATTACCCCTCCTGCAAGAACCGCAGAACCGCACCCGCCCAGCACCAGCCAGAAAGTACCAAAAAATTCAGCCGAATATGCTTTCATAAAAACCTCCTCATGGTAATATCAATTGTAACATTTTCTTACTAATCTGTGTAAGCCAATTGCAAGATGGCTTTCAGCTTTTCAGCGACTGTATCCAAATTCCAAGTTTCCTGACTCCCTTTTGTCAAGTCTTTAGCAGTCAACACGCCTTGTTCAATTTCGCTGTCACCTAAAATCAATGCCAATTGAAAACCCTGCCGATTGGCTGTCTGCAGTGCCTTTTTTAGTGGGACATTTCTGGTTTCTAATTGTATCGGTATTCCAGCCTTCCACAATTCCTTAGCCAGCACAATTGCCTTAGTGGCCGCCGTTTCGCCCATTGGAATGAGAATTGTGGGGGTATTTCTTTGGGCATCACCATGAATCGTCTGCATAAGCATTGCAAGACGGTCTAAGCCAATCGCCCAGCCAAATCCAGGGACGTCTGGCCCTCCCAATTGCTTTACCAAGCCATCATACCTACCCCCCCCCAGCAAAGCACTCTGGGCACCTAAGTCCGAACTCAACACTTCAAAGGCAGTCCTGGTATAATAGTCTAGCCCACGGACAAGCCTTGAGTTTTCTGCAAAGGGTATATGTAGAGCGGTTAATAAGTCCTTTAGCCTTTCGTGATGCTTGCAACTTTCTTCATCAAGAAAATCGGTAATTATGGGATGACCCTCCAGTGCAACCTGGCACTTGGGAACTTTGCAATCAAGTACTCGCAATGGATTCTCTAGTATCCGGCGGTGGCAGTCGGAACAAAACTGAGATTCTGCCTTGTCGAAAAATTCTCTAAACGCAGAGTAAAAAGCTGGTCTGGATTCTGGTGTTCCAACACTGTTAATACTCAACATCAGGTTCTTGAGACCAAGCTCATTCAAAAAATCAAATAGCAAGGTCAAATTTTCAGCATCGGTTTCAGGAGTAGATGCTCCAAAAATTTCTGCACCAATCTGCCAAAACTGGCGATACCTCCCAGCCTGCATCCTTTCATATCGAAACATCGGCCCAATGTAATATAAACGCTTTGGATCACTTGTCTCAAAAAACTTGTGCTGAATTGCCGCCCTCACCACGCCGGCGGTATTTTCAGGGCGCATTACTACATGACGACCGCCCTTGTCTATAAAGTCATACATTTCTTTATTTATAATATCGGAACTTTCCCCCACGCTCCGCTTAAAGACTTCTAGTTCCTCCAAAATTGGTGTGCGGATTTCGCTATAACCATGGCACTGCATACAGCGGTGACAAATTGATTCAATCCACTGAAACCACTGTAACTCAGTTCCAAACAAATCCCTCGTGCCTTTGACTGCCAAAACCATGCGTAGAAATCTCCTAACAATAATAAGCCTATATCAATTAATGGGCTGTGGGTAGTAATAGTCGTCCACTTGCGAAAAGCAACGCTTTTTTTGCAAGTGACCCAACAGAGTTTAAGGAAAGGTATATTCTTTGCAGATGATATACACTATGTGTCTGGTAGCTGGCATAAAACATGTGGTCATTGCCGTCATGTTGGCGTTTGGCACAATGCTATCTGCTGAATTGCAGGAGCCAGTCAGTATTATGATAGATCCGGGACATGGTGGTGAGGATGTCGGTGCCATGGGGCCAAAAGAAATTGGCAAAAATGGCGTAAAAGCACCTGCAAGGCTCTATGAAAAAAAGATTGTCCTTGAATTGGCCAAATTACTTGGGGAACAACTAAAGAGTAATGGCTACAGAGTTAGTTATACACGCACCGCAGACACTTCTGTATCTCTTGCGGACAGGGCAAAAATAGCAAATGATGAAGGAGCAGATTTATTCGTTAGTCTACACTTGAATGCCTTCACCAGCAAAAATGCAAAGGGTAGCGAAGTATATTTTTTAAGTCTTGGGCCAGTAGACAAAGATTTGCAGGATTTAGCAGAAGCGGAAAATGAAACTGGCCGAGATGACTCAGATGTCAATTCAGAAGCTGATTTTGTGGCGGGTATATTAAACGACTTGGCGCAGAACGCATACCTGCATGAATCTGAGCGATTGGCAGTATTCATCCAGACTGAACTCAACCGCTTGGCTGGTATCAAAGAGAGAGGAGTCAAGCAGGCTCCATTTTCAGTGCTTCGCTTGGCGGCCATGCCGGCTGTTCTTGTGGAGACAGCTTTTATTTCTAATCCAGTTGAAGCGATGAAACTGCGAAACCCAGCCTTTTTGAGATCAGCCGCCCTTGCAATAGCCAAAGGCATACAACGATACATTGAGTATTCAGGCAACAACAGGACTAGGCGAAACACTGAATCCTACAGTCTACCAGAAACTGCCTCCTCCAAACCGCGTTAGTACCGTTTTAGATTTTCATCGCAATTATAAGAAGACGTTGTAAGACTAAAATTTTTACCAGTATTACAACATGGGCAATATGGTTGTAACTATCAACTCAACTTAAATTTATGCACTTCGGCCTGTAGTTTGACGGCAAAGGCGGCTAGGTCTTGGGCTGTGTGGGAAATCTCGGAGGTGGTTGCCGCCATCTGGGAGGTTGCAGATGCTACCGAGGCGGCTTCCTGAACGCTTTGCTCTACCTGACGCGCCACTTCGGCCCCCGCTGACGCTTGCTCTTGTGTTGAGGCTACTGACTCCCTGGTCTGAATGGCAAATCTATCTAGGCTTACCCTGATCTTTTCTAATAGGGCTACTGTTGTTGCTACCATTTCGCCACCCTTTGTTACTGAGTCGCGTGCTTCAATATTATGCTGGGCTATTTCTTTTGCTGATGTTCCACTGCGCTCGGCTAGTTTTCTAACCTCTTCTGCTACTACTGCAAATCCTTTGCCCTGCTCACCTGCTTTGGCGGCTTCTATTGCGGCGTTTAATGATAGTAAGTTGGTCTGATTGGCAATCTCTTGTATTACCCCGATTGCCTGCGCTATGCGACCGGTGGTCTGGGTTATGTCGCCCATTGCTGTCTTTGTACTCTCGCCTGCTTCGTTGCCCTGACGGGTTGCATCAAGTGCTTCTTCTAACTGTGCCAATGAGGCACTTGCTCCGTTACTTACTTCGTCAATAGATGCTGATAGCTCTGTCATGGCGGCGGCTATCCGCTCGGCTCCGCTCTTTTGCGCGTCTGAGCTACGCGCTATCTCGTCTGTTGTAGATGACATCTGTTCGGCGGCGGCTGATAGTTGGGTGGAACCGCTTGATACACCTTCTACTTCCTGAGCTATATGGTTTATTAAATCCCTTAATTCGGTGACTGCCTTCCCTACATCGTTAGCCATTGCCCCTAGCTCGTCGTTATACTCGCCTTTTGAATCTACTGTGAGGTCATGGTGGGCTAGGCGATTCATAAATCCGCCCAATTTGTTTAATTGAGATACTACGAAGTTGGCTATGAAGGTGCCCAACAGTAAGGAAAAGACTGCAACGATAGCTATGGCTATGATCATTATTGTAATGGCACTGCGAACTGTGGCCTGGTTTGATGCTACTAACTCTCTCGCGGCGGCATCAACTGCATCTATGACTTTTTGTAAGTCATTAACAAATGCAACTGTGGCCTCACCTATGGCGTTACTGTTGTATAGGGCCATTGCTTCGGTTTTTCTGCCTGCTACGCCTAGCTCGACTATTTCTCCGGCCAGTTTTTTGTAGACATCCCTGGATTCTCTGTTTTTCTTTGTGAGTTCTACTATCTCGGTTTTACCTGTGGCTTCAAAAATAGCTACTACTTGTCCTGCTACTTCTGAATATTTTACCCATTCGTTGTCAAAATCTGTTTGCACTTTGCGTAGAGCAACGGGGTCTGTCCTCAATAGGGCATCCCTTGCTATTGAGCGCACTTCCATTTGCATTCGCCCCAACTGCCCCAATAGGTCTGTGGAGCGCAGGGCGGCGTTGTATAACTCCTGATCAAGTTTTCCAATTTTGGATAGGGAGTATATGCCTTCAACACCCATGGCTGTGGCAAGTAATACTGTGAAAAAAAATCCCAGCAAGAGCTTGGTTTTCATTCTTAGGTTGTAGTACCAGTTCATAGTTCCTCCAAAACAAAAATGAGAATGTATCCTTTCAACAGCTATAAGATATTGAGACATAATTTGACCGGAAAACAAACTGTTTTTTTTGTTTTTTGCAGTTCAAGTGCAAATATCAGTGGTCGGTTTTTAGTTTTTAGTTTTCAGTTTTCAGTTGGATTTTGGCTTGGTAGTCATGGTGAGTTGAGGCGGCTATCGCCGCGATGAAACTATTTGGCCATTCGTGCTTTTAAAGGGGTTTGATACTCTGCTGTGACGATGGTTCGGATGCCTCCCCGAATTTGGAAGTCGCCTTCTATTTTCATCCAGTTTGGCTGGGCGGCTTGTATCAGGTCGTCGAGTATCTGGTTTGTGACTGCTTCGTGGAAGGCCCCGCGGTCGCGGTAACTCCATAGGTAGAGTTTTAAGGATTTGGTTTCCAGGCATAGCTGGCCGGGCTGATAGGTGATTTTTATTTTTGCGAAGTCGGGCTGTCCTGTGATTGGACATAGGCAGGTAAATTCTTCTGTTTCAAAAGTAATTGTGAATGGCCGCCCTGGGCGCGGGTTTGCAAATGTGTCTAGCTTTGTTGTTGGTTTTGTGACGGTGCGCTTTGTGTGTGGTTTTATTGTTGGTGTTGGTTTGGGGTGGGATGGCATTTGTTACCCTTTTTTTGACCGTTGTTAGCTTGGTGTGCTACTTGGTGCTATTTTGGATTTTTATCAGGATACTACTACTCTGTTTCGACCGGCTTCTTTGGCTTGATATAGTGCGGCGTCTGCCATGATTATGAATTTGTCGACTGTGTCGTCTTTTTGGGGCACCATTGAGTATGCGCCGATGCTGATGGTTACGTTTTTGGCTTGCTGGTCTGTGCAGGGTATTACTAGGTTTTCGATTCGCACTCGTATTAACTCGCCTACGGCTCTGGCTCCTTCGGGGTCGGTTCCGGGTAGGAGGACTATAAATTCTTCGCCTCCCCACCGGGCTACTACGTCGAGTGAACGCTTGATGGTGTTGGTTAGAACTTTTGCTACTGCCCTTAATGCCATGTCGCCCTGGAGATGCCCGAAGGTGTCGTTGTATTTTTTGAATTTGTCTATGTCCATTATTAAAATGCTTAGTGGGGTTTTTTCTCTGACGGATCTGCTCCACTCTAATTCTATTCGGTTGTTGAATGCACGCCTGTTTAACATCCCTGTTAGCTGGTCTTTCATGCTGAAGTTTGCTAGTTCGGTTATGTGGTCGGCCAGGATTTTATATTCTCCATTAAATGAGCCTGTGTCCATGCGATAGTTGGTGTTGCCTTGCTGGTGCTCGGTGATCATGTTGTTTATGCCTTCGATCAGTTTGCGCACTGTGTATATGACTCGCCTTAGTGATTTGCTTAATAGCCCTATTTCATCTTCTCTGTCTGCGTTGATTGCTATTTCTAGGTTGCCGTTTGCTACTTGTTGCATTTCTGTTGATAGTTTTATTATTGGGGCACTTATAGATGAGATGATGTAGTAAAGGAGCATGGAGGATGCTAATAGTCCGAATAGACCAAGGAGTAAGCCGTATTCCAGGGTTTTTTTGGAATGAAATATTAGTTCGGTTTCTGGTAATGCTAATGATATGGTTGCAAATACTGAGTTTTTTGGGTTTAGGAGGGGTTTGTAAAATAGGTCGTATTTTGTTCCTAATAACTCTGCTTCGCCATGGTATTCGTGTTTGTTTTCGATGATGGTTTTTGTCATTATTGGGTCTAGCTTTGTGTCTACTATCCGATGGCCGTCGTGGGTGATTGTGGTTGATACTCTGGTGTCTCCGTAGAGTATTGTTATTTCGGAGTTTAATATTTTTTTGAGGTCGTCTACTGCCTGGTCTGTGTCAAACCTGATGCCTGCGGAGATGATCCCTAGTAATTTGTTGTTGGCAGAGTATACGGGGGCACCTGTGTGGCAGGTTACTTTTGCTACTACTGCTTCTTCAAAATAAGATGAGACTTTGCCGTTTAGTGCGTCGCTTATGTTTTGTATGTGCGCTACTGAATCGCCTCGCTTTTCGTAGCCGTGTGTTCTTAATAATACGATCCCTTTGTTGTCGGTAATTGTGAAGTAGGTTATCCCATATAGTTCTTTGGCGGCGGTAAATATCCGGGAGATTTCGGGGATGTCTTTGTTTGCTATGGCTCTTATGGCAGATGGATTTATTGCCATTGATACTGCGGCGGCTTTTGTGTTGTTTTTACATTCGGTGAGATATTGATTTAGGCTGTTAATGTTTGCGTTTAGTTTGTCGTCTATAAGCTGGCGACTGTAATGGGAAAATCTTGTGAAGTAAAAGATGTTTGTGGCGATTACTAGGGCAATTAGCACTAATACTGTGGGTACAATGATTCTGGTGTTGAAATTTCTTCCGTGAAAAAAAAAGGTCTTGTCTGCTAGTGCTCTAAAAATACTCATCGTATTTGCGACCTCATAGGTGCCTGTCTGCTTTTGCGAATAGGGCGCATTTGCAACCCTGCTAGTTATTTTGTGATAAATAAATGGCTGGGGAGGAAGGATTTGAACCCTCACCTGACGGAACCAGAATCCGTTGTCCTACCGTTAGACCACTCCCCAGCGGGCATTGATGATTGTAGCCTAGGGGTGCGAGTTAGTCAATTGTTGGTGGTGGGTATGGTAGTTTTCAGTTTTCAGTTTTCAGTTTTCAGTTATCAGTTTTCAGTTTTCAGTTATCAGTGGTCAGTGGTCAGTGGTCAGTTATCAGTGGTCAGTGGTCAGTGGTCAGTGGTCAGTTATCAGTGGTCAGTGGTCAGTGGTCAGTTTGTGCCTGTCGGCGCGTTGAAAATCGTGTGGCTACTTTTTAGCCAATGGGGGGGGAAAGATCTGCGTGATTCGCTCTGATTCGATATACTTTTTTTGTAAGACTAATGGTTTCAATATGTTAGAAAAACAAAATTTTTGTTGCGAGGTGACTGAGAAAGTCCTATTTTTAATAGTCTGGGATGTTTTAGGTTTTTCTGGAGGTGCGTTTGTTGCAACTTATGTTGTCTTTACCAATGAACACTCTTTCCCGTTTCCGATCTGGGCGATTGTCTGGCAAGCGCAAGTTTTTGAGCCAGGCGGCTTTTTCGCTGATGGAGCTACTTGTCATTTTGGCTATTGTGGCCATTTTGGCTGTCGGTAGCTCTATGATGATGGGTAGCAAGCAGTCGGGGGCGGTGCGGTCTCTGATCGATGAGCTGGAGGGAGCTGTTAGTAATGCTGTTCAGGCGGCTGTCGCTACTGGCAAGGACATTGCCATTGTGAGCTGGGGGGATTGGGAGAATGCGGATTCTCCGTTTGCTATTGCTTTTGGCGATGCCAGTCTGGCGGAAGTTGGCGCGGGTCCGGATAATTTTATTACTATCGGAAAGGAAGTTATTGCTGGTAGGCCTCCTGTGGGTGACACTCCGGTGCTGGATGTAAGTATTGCCTCTGTTGTTGAACAACAGACGGTTATTGTGCCTTATCAGTTGCTGAAAAGTGATGCTGTACAGAAAAGGGCACGAGTCGCGGTGGAGGGGACTGATGATTGGGCTAAGGCCAAGGGGTCTAAAAATGAGGATATTGCTTCGATTGTCCCTTTTACTACTGACATTATGAAGGATGTTTTGGTTGAGAGCAATAATCTGTGCACTGGCAAGGATAGTGGTATTTCTCGGATTGTCTATGTTAGTGGTGCTACTAAACGCTTTAATAGGGATGTTTTTATTAGGATAGTGGCTACAAACTCTAACGGTAAAGTCATCCCTGATGGGCCGATGGGATTGATTGTTTTGAAGGAAAATGGTGCGGCGGTATTTAAGTTCTATAATCCAGGTGCTGATAGTGGAGATGGAAAATGGCGAAGAATTTAATCTCGAAGGTGAAAGAGGCTCTGGGTGGCAATCACACTCGCCAGAGAGGCTTTACTTTGGTGGAGTTGTTGGTGGCGGCTTTTATTTTGGCTATCGGCATTTTGGGCGTTACTATGTTGCAGGCCATTGCTCTACGGTCTTCCCGCGGGACTATTAATATGGGCACTGCGGCGCGGATTGCGGGGCAGATACTGGATGAGGTCGAAGTGGAGGGCCGCTTAAGCTGGCTGAATATTACTGATTCCAATAGGTTAGACCCGAATTTGGGTGACTTGAATGCGGCGGTTAAAAAATATATTTCTCAGGCACCAGGGTCTCCGTCAACTAAATCTTTTAATATTGGCGGTACTGAGGTGGACGAAACTAGCGATGATCCCGCTGTTAGTACGCAGTTTTTTACGGTGGTTGTTGAACGCGTGGAAATCGAACCTGCTCAGGGGGTTGAAAGTAGCACTGGGCAGATTTCTGATTTTAAGGTTAGGATTACTTTCCATGACAATCTGGATGCCCGCGGTCAGGTGATCCCTCGCTCTTTTAACCTCTCAAGGAGGATAATCCATGGTTAGGCATTTTAGAAATAAAAACACGTTTGGGTTTTCTCTGGTTGAGTTGCTGGTGGCTCTGGTGTTTACGCTCATCCTTATGGCGGGACTTGCTTCGGTTTTTAAGGCCAGTATTACTAGTTTTTATATGTCGGGCGAAACCACGTCCAGTGCTAGAAGAAATAGGCTGGGTATAGACCTGCTGGGGGAAGATATCAATACTGCTGGTATGTATTTGACTGATATGGCCCTTCTGCCGTTTACTGTTGATAATATGCCACCTTTCTGGATTAATCCCAATGTGCCTATCCTAAATGCGGGTACTAATGATCCTGCTTCTGCGGATGAGCTGTATTTTTATATGGATGAACCTCTGCCTTTTGAGGGGATTCTTACTGCTTCGCCTGTGTCCCAAACCGCGGCAGATATGGTTCTGTCGGGGGTTTCGGTGGTGTCTTCGCCACCTACCTATGAAGTCGACTGCCTGAATGCAGACTATGCAAGGATGGTAAAAGATGGCCACTATTTGATCTTTAAGGATTTTTGGGAGGCTCTCTACATTACTAGGGTGATTTCGGTCAATGGAAAAAATGTCACTGTTGAAACTGGGATGACTCCTAATGTGGGTGTTACGGGAAGTGGTTCGTCTGGCCTCCCTGCTAGGGTAAACCACTTGAATAATAGAACTAGGGTTGTGTTTGTTAATCCTGCTCAGATGGTGAAGTATAAAATTGAGATGCTAAAACTAGACCCTGATCCTGAAAAACCAAATGGTGTCCCCTGTTTGGTGCGCTATCAGGCCCCCTACCCGTATGAAGGGGTTTTTGATGAGGCGGCAAATAGTAGGACAAGACAAATGATTACGGAAAATGTGTCGGGCTTTAAGGTATATTTGTCGGTAAACGGCGGTACGACTTGGGCTGGCGAGGGGCTGAGTGCTACTGGCTTTGGTGCTGGTTGGAATGGGTCAACTGGGATTAGGAGCCAAATTGATACTCAACTTTCGGTGGTGGGTAGGCCTGGCTTTAAGGATACAAGGGCTGATGATCACTGGTTTAGGAGAATTCCTGTGTTGGTGCGGGTTGATGTGACAACTAGAACTGCTACTATGCGTGCTGAGTTTTCGGCTGGCCATGATGAACTCAAGTATAGAGACCTTTTTCAATCTTTCATTTTTGTGCCAAGGCATTTTGGCTTACCGATGAACTAATTAGGCTTCTGGGAGAATTATGTCAATGAAAATATCACACTATACAAAAAATACTCAGGCGGGTGGCACTACCATTTTGGTGGTTCTTTGCCTGTTGGTTCTGCTGACGGTGGCCGCTCTGAGTATGTCAAAAAACTCTTTTAGAGAAATCCAGACGGGTGGCTTTCTACGGCAGGGGGCAATGACAAAAAATGTGTCCGATTCGGGTATTGAGTGGACGATTTATTGGATCGACTTGCAATTGATCGGCACATCTTCTTCGACAGAGCCTGGACATCAATTGATTAATTTGGCCACTGATCTCCTTGCTGATAGTGCAAAGTCTGGCAGAGCATACGCCCTGTCTGGTGCGGATTATAAGGTGGGAAAGGAACCTTGGGAAAGTAGCCAAAGGCTGGATTCTACAAGCACTTTTACTGGTTTTGATGGAAATAATGAGATGGGCTTTGAGATGGGTTTTAATATCGGGTTGACTAGGATGGGAAAGTTACCTGTTGCTAACATGAGCCAGGGTGCGGGTGCTGGCTCTTATACTCCCGCGGCTGGTGGATCTAACTTACAGGCCCCTGACTTGTGGGCTATCCGCTCTGATGCCCTAGTGCGACCTGAAACTAGTGCTATTACGTTTACACACGGCAGAGAGGCGTGGGTATCCACGCCCGTGAGAGTAAGGTAAGGAGAAAAATCATGTACAACCGCTTTTTGAACATAATCACAGTGTCAGGGTTATTGTTTGGTTGGAGTAATCTCCATGCACAACTAGACCCAAGGCTACAGACTAGCAAGACGGATTTTCTGGATCTCTACCAGCAGTCGATTCAGGTAAAACAAAAACCTGAAATTGTTTCCATATTCGACTTCTCTACGTCTATGGATCCCCTCATGTACCACCCTCTGTACCAAAATAACAACGGGAAGGATGATGATGGGTCTACTTCTTTATATATCTCTTTTCCAAATCCGACCGGAGCAATAAGTAACGTGAGGGCAGGGTCTTCAAATACCGCAAGCACTCTTACAGTTTCCGCAGGTACTTCTGGCACCACCACCTCGACTAATACTACCACCCAGCTTACGCTTACGTTTCGAAATCTGGTAAAGCCCGATGGCAGTATCGTCACTGCCCAGGATGCAGAGAATTGCATGCAGTTAAAGACAGCCGCCGGAAACGAAATCGTCGCGGCTTCAAGGGCCACGATGTATACCGGTTCCTCCAACTCTGGCAGAGACATCAGACATTGGATAATGGCCGCCAGCCACATCCGTTTTCAGGTGACAGCCGCCGGAACTGCTGTGCAACACGCACTCCACAGAACACTGGATATACCATTGCCCTGGAAGGTTATGGGCTTCAACTCCACCGGCAACCCCTTGAGTTCTAAGACCATCAAGGATGAGCAGATCAGGAAGGAAATAGAGTATGACGATCAAGGCAAACCCAAGGGTGAGCCAAAGGATGTAGTTTACGGCAGTGGCCTGGACATCGAATATGACCTGACGTATATGGTACCCAATGGCACCAGTGCCGCAAATGCCAAGAGTAGCCTGGCAAAATATGCATACACTGCTCCATCCACCTCTGGTAGCAATCCGCACGGAGGCTATCTGTATATCAGTCCCTGGATCAAATCCATTTACCTGCATTGGCTCTTCGCCGCCAGGTGGCAGAGTAGTATTACTGCACCCGTGAACAACGGTACAAACGTTGGCTATATGTATAATGGCGATTACTACGTGGATGATTCCCAACTGGCCGGAAAATTTATCATCTTCGACTCAGCGGCTGGGATTTCCGTACCAAACGTTACACCAACCACAACCGACCGGCTTGCCGCTGGCCAACAAAGCGCGGAATGGGGTCAGGGCTATCGAGGAACTATTGATAACCCCAATATGCGCGACCGTAATAAAAGTATAAAAATCCCCAAATATAACGTGGAAGGCAAACTCAGTGGCTATATAACAGACTATGCCTACAGATATTCCATACCCCCCCTAACACGTATTCAGGCAAATAAATACGCGGCAATCCAGACGTGGGTACACCATCAGGCAGATGTATATTGGGCATTCCGATACTTAGATGCTAGTGGTAACGACAGCCTTAGCAATAGTACCAAGACTACCCTTACAACCACAGACCCAATGAGCACTAGGCTATCCGGCAACAATTCGGGGTGGACGATTTTTAATAACACTAAGGCAGAGGGAAAAAATGCTACAAATGGTAACTCTGTCAAGGGTATGAAGCGACTTGCCGCAACTTTTTCCAGCGGTAGCACGGCTTTGGCATACTCTACAGCCCGCGCTTTAGTACAGTTTAATGACCCCAATAGCTTGTTCAACGGCACCGTTGATGGGGAGTATTTAGACGGGGGCAAGGTGTCTCAATGCGCCAACAGTTTTTTGATACTGTTTACGGATGGTAATGAAAACAATGGTGGTTCGATGACAGCGAAGGATGCAACGCCCTACCTCGACAACCCCAGCCTAGGTATCAATGCTACGTTTAGCGCGGCTTCTGGCAACAGGCAAATCCTAACTGGGAGCAATAAAAATAATTTGAATAATAATCAAAACTGGTACAACTTGTTTACTATGGCGGCAGTTGGTGCCCATATGTCAGATTTTACGCTGGGTAGCCTAAATGTTGAGTATTTGCAGGCTCTCGACCCAGGTAAACGGGGTGCAACACAAAAGACAGGTAAAATCAGCGATTTCCTTCCTCTTTCGATTCACTCCCGTAACAATACTCCTTTTGCCCAGGGCCTCACCGGCATACCACGTCGGGTGACCACCATGACTGTGGGTGTGAGCCTCGGTGGTAGATATACCGCCGCAACTGGGGCAAAGCGTGCGGTGTTTTTGGGTGCGGTGATGGGAGACCCAAGTGTGACAAATGGCAAAGTGGGGGATTTTAGGGCATTTGAGCCACCAACATTCCATCCAGATGGTACTGTCGACCAGTACAACGACTGGTTACCTGATGCTTCAAATATGGAGGGCTATCCCGAATACGGCATTAAAGCCAAGAATGCCGCATTTTTCTTTGATGCCACCGACCCAGACAAATTGACTACCTCGCTTGAAACCGCTTTCACAGCCGCCATTGCCAAGGGCACTAACAACTCCACTGCTACCCCCAGCCTTCCCTTTGTGGGGGCAAGCATTGCAGGTCAGGTTTACATGGGTAGCTTTAATACACCTGATGGTGGCGGGGCTATCTGGACTGGCAACCTTCTTATGTATGGTATCAATAAAGATTTTGTTATGGATTCGGCACCTACTTGGTCTGCCACTGAAATTCTCGGTAGTAAGTCGTGGAAAGATCGTAGACTGCTAACACGTTTGCCAGGCTCGACCGATCTGACAAAGTTTTCTGACATAGGCCCAGCCTTCACCGATTCAACCAATGGCTTAATGAATCTGAAGTTTACAGACCCGGTGCAGAAAAATCCTGCAGGCGGCCCTCTGGTGAGGAACCTCATAGAGGGCAATCAGGCCAAGGTTGTTCAGTTCATTATGGGAGGCGATACTGCTAAGGATATCAATGGTGATGATGGGCGACCGCTATCAAACAGGCCCACAATTATGGGAGATGTAATCAACTCTTCACCCACTGTCGTTGAATACCAATACGATATAATCAAATCTAGGCTTAACGCCAGCAATGGAGCCGGAAAACTGTCGGCATTTAGTGGAACTGACCCAAAATTCCGCATTATTTTGGTAGGCACAAACCAGGGTTGGTTGCACTGTTTTGGCGAAGTTTCTTCCAAGGACTCGTTTGGTATTACAACAGCAGTCGCTGAAGAACTATGGGCATTTTTACCCACTGATTTTTTACCATACCTCGACTACCTAACCAACTCAGGCAATGTCCACCGATTCATGGTTGACGGTACACCAGCAATTTATCACCTTGATGTTCCCTCGCCTATTACTGGTGTGGGGAATGGCATAGTTGACTATGTTCCCAATACCACACAGATTGAGCCTGTGATTGCAATTCTGGGTCTGGGTAAGGGAGGGCGAAGCTACTATGCCCTCGACCTTGAAGACCCCTTCAACCCCACAATCAAATGGACACTGATACCAGATGAGGCGACCACTTTTCCGGATACTCGCATCGAACCTGGTAGCAACACAAATGTTGCCGATGTTCGAAGCATTATGGGTAAATGGGGCTTTTCTACTGCTACCCCTGCATTTGGAAGGGTGCAGTACGGCGATTACCTCAAAGACGCAGTATTTATCAGCGGTGGCCTCAGCACTGGAGACGTGGAAGTGGCGATGTTTGGACACGATTCTGCCGGTAAGCCTACTACCCCTATGGGACGCTCTGTTATGGCACTGGATGTCAGAACAGGAAATGTTTTGGCGGCTCACGACATGTCGAAATCAATATTCGGTGATGTAGGCCCAATTAGTGCAGGTATCATTCCCTTTGAATTTATTGTCAACTCAGGTACTGCCCAGAGGGCCTACTTTATGGACTATAAGGGTGGGTTATGGGCATGGGGAGCCACTGCAACAAATAAGGGCGTACCATTTGATAACTATAGGATTGATACGTCCAAGATAAATGACTGGAAGCTACGCAAAGTATATCAAGATTCAGGAACTAGCTCCATTTACTCTGTTGCGCCAGCACCGTTCCGCGTAGCAAATTTTACCGGTAAACCAATCGGTACCAACATCAAGCCTGCGGCGGTTGGAATTGCTATGGTTAGCGGGGATCGCAATAACCCGGTGGACTACTATGAGAGTGACCTTGCCTACCCCAAGCCCACACAAAACCACAAACTCACGGTAGTATTCGACCGACAGGATTTGGATGCCTGGAGTGGCAAGGCAGGCATAGATTCTGATAGCATAAACCCCGGAGGTGGTACCATCACTAACAATGCGCTCCGCACTTTCTCTGGTTCCATATCCAACACGGCATCATCCGCCCCGTGCAACGACACATGGTTGCAACTGGTTACACCCAGTTGCCCTAACTACTATCTGGCACCCGCCGGTGGGGCCAATCCATACTTTGGCTACTACATAGACTTCCCTAAAGTAAACGATAAATTCCTCCCCAAAGGTATCAATACCCCAATGGTGGTTTCAGGCTCTCTCTTTTATACAATATTTACGCCCGAATCCGCAGACCCGTGTAGCGGTGGCCATGGAGTATCCCATAGCTGGGTAATAGCCGACGTGCTTAACCCCCTCAAAGAAGATACCAATACAGACGCTCGACTCCACAGTGGATTGGCGGCGACATGGTCTGGCGTTGCCTCGGATTATATCCAAGTTGGCACCGCTGGTGTCCTTCAGGGTGGAACTCCTATGGCCGGAGCTGAAGGTGGCGCAGGTGGCAGTAGTGATTCGTTAGAAATCAAGTCCATCATGGCCGACCCATCCCAGGGCTATCCTAAACCAAGGGTTTGGAGGGTTGTAAGATAAGATAACCTGGATAGGTTGTGGTCAGCGAGAGATCACTGTCCACAACCTCACTACCTTTGTAGCTGACTATGGATACTAATACTTTTCGCCGCCTTGGTCATGAACTCATAGACTGGATAGCCGCATACCGGGAGCGAATGGAAACGCTTCCTGTGATGAGCCAATCCATGCCTGGGGAGATAGCAAAAAAGCTACCCAAGGAACCACCCATGCATGGGATCGGGCTTGAGGGGATTGCTGAAACTCTCGACAAAGTGGTAATGCCAGGCATTACCCACTGGAACCACCCAAATTTCTTTGCATATTTTCCATCTAACTCAGACTACAGCTCTGTATTGGCTGATCTAGTCACGGCCGGCTTGGGAGCGCAAGGGATGAGCTGGCAGACCAGCCCTGCCGCCACTGAAATTGAAGAGGTAGTGATGGACTGGCTCCGGCAAATGCTGGGGCTGTCGACCAACTTCTCTGGAGTGATTCAAGACACCGCAAGCACTGCAACCCTTTGCGCGCTACTTTGTGCAAGGGAGCGCACCACCGAATTTTGCCAAAATAAAGGCGGACTACAAGCAGAGGTAGCCCCCCTGACTGTATATGCCTCCGACCAAGCCCATAGCTCTATCCCCAAAGGGGCGTTGCTAGCCGGCTTCGGAAGAGAACACTTAAGGCTTTTGCCAACAGACAACGACCATGCCCTGCGAATAGACTTGCTAGAAGCGGCCATACAGGCCGACATTCAAGAAGGTAGGCGGCCATGCGCCATGATCGCCGCAATTGGAACTACAGCCACCACGGCCATCGACCCCTTAGAAAAAATGGCAGAATTGGCCGCCAAATATAATATCTGGCTCCATGTAGATGCGGCAATGGCAGGATCGGCGATGGTATGCCCCGAATATCGCTGGATGTGGGCAGGGGTTGAAAAAGCTGACAGTATAGTCTTAAACCCCCACAAATGGATGGGCACAGGATTTGACCTTACAGCTTATTTTGTAAAGGATGTCCAGCACCTAATCAGGGTCATGGGAACAAACCCCAGCTACCTCAGAACAACCCATGATGCAGAAGTAAACAACTTCAGGGATTGGGGCATCCCCTTGGGGAGACGTTTTAGGTCATTAAAACTTTGGTTTTTGATACTCGAATATGGTGTAGAGGCAATCCAGACCCGCATTCGGAGGGATATATCCCTGGCAAGCTGGTTGGCCACCCAGATAGACACTGCCCCAAACTGGCAACGCTTGGCACCCTGTCCACTTCAGACAGTATCCCTGCGCCATGTTCCCCCCAACATATCAGGCGACGAAAATGCCCTATCAAAGCACAACCAAGCCATAGCAGATACACTCAACGCCTCTGGCCGACACTACATTACAACGTCTGTTCTCAAAGACCAAAAGATAATCAGGGTTTCCATAGCCTCTATGCCCACCCAGATGCGCCATGTAGAAGCACTGTGGGAAGCACTGCAAAATATTAGTCTTTCTGTTTTTCCGCTACCCAAGCCATGACTTCAAGAGGGGTCATACTATTTAAGTTCAAGGCTCCAATCTCCTGCCGTAGGGTATCAATGGAATCTGGCTCTGGATCAAAAATCGGCAACATCAATTGCGTACCACCCGGATTCTGCTGAAAAGAGTCGCCTCCTGATTTGATAGGGATTGCAGAATCTGTAAAGTTTGCATGTTGATCCTGCATGTCAGCAAGTATGCTCTGTGCCTTCGCGATAACGCACTTTGGAAGGCCAGCAAGCCTAGCCACCTGTATGCCATAACTCCTGTCCGCAGGGCCATCAGCAATGTGGTGTAGGAAGTGCAACTGATCGCCCCATTCCTGTACTTCAACGTGCAGATTGGCCACCCGCGGATGTGTAGCCAGTTTGGTCAGTTCAAAATAATGAGTTGCAAAAAGCGTCCTTGGCGCACCGCCAGATAGGTCTCTCAAGTGCAATGCAATAGCCTCCGCTAGAGCAAGGCCATCCCTAGTAGAAGTACCACGTCCTATTTCATCCAATATCACCAGACTCCGGGAAGTCACTTGGTTCAATATCCTAGCGGTTTCGGTCATTTCTACCATGAAGGTACTCTGCCCCTTAGAAAGATAGTCACTAGCTCCAATCCGAGTAAAAATCCTATCAACGATACCAAACCGCATTTGTTCCGCCGGCACAAAACTGCCAGCTTGCGCCATGACAACCAAAATAGCCGCCATACGGAGGAATGTACTCTTACCGCCCATATTCGGCCCGGTGACTACCGATATAGAACAAGCTG
The DNA here is from genome assembly GCA_009783055.1 of Holophagaceae bacterium. Taxonomy (GTDB): domain Bacteria; phylum Acidobacteriota; class Holophagae; order Holophagales; family Holophagaceae; genus WRHW01. Next base: position 17,955 of record WRHW01000011.1, on the reverse strand, counting down.
GAAGCAACGAAAGGTCATTTGGGATACAAGCACTGCCCAGTTGGGTTTCCAGCATTGGGTGTTTTCCGCTGACTATAAATAATTCTGGCTTGTTACTTATCTCAGGTTCAGACCACCTCAAATTGCGGGCATTCTGTGCAAAGGCCGTGAGAATGTCTAACTTGGCTATAGCAGTGGCAAGTAGTAGCAAGTTACCCCTGTGCAGGAGTACCTTTTCCAAGAGGTCTTTATACAAATGCTCTTCAATCTGTTGACGGTCTGTCTCAACACTGCTGAGTTTTTGCTCAAAATCCAAAAGTTTTTCCGTAGTAAACCGTTCCGCATTTACTAGAGTCTGTTTGCGTATAAAATGTGTTGGAACCGCCGCCAGGTTTGCCTTTGTGACTTCAAAATAATAACCAAAAACGCGATTGAATTTAATTTTCAAACTTTGTATTCCCGACTTTTGCCTCTCCGCGCCCTCTAATTCGAGCATCACGCTCTTAGCGTCTGTAGCCAAGCTAGTCAATTTATCTAATTCATCATTGGCACCAGCGCGTATCACACCACCCTGTAAAATATCCATCGGGGGCGTTTCAGAAAGTAGGTTTTCCAGCTCATCCAGCAACTCTTTACAAAGGGGAGTATCCTCCGGCCATAGGTCTAGGGCAGGTAAAGCATCAAACCAACTTTCATCAGAATTAAATACTACCGATGGAAGTTTTTGGGCTTGCCTGAGACCATTACGCAATGTCGCCAAGTCGGGTGGAGTAGCAAGCCCAAGGGCTACACGACCTAAGAGCCTTTCCAAGTCAGGTATTTGTGCAAGTAAGCCCTGTAGAGGCAAGCGACGGCAGTCCTCAGTGTACCACCGCACTTGCGCCCAGCGACGCTCCAGAGCCTCTTGGTCACGCAGTGGCTGGTCAAGCCATCCCCTCAACAATCTACTACCCATTCTGGTCTTACATATATCAAGGAGACCAAACAGAGTTCCGCTCTTCGAGCCATCCAGAGCATTTACAAATATCTCCAAATGCTTTGCGCTAGTAGCATCCAGCAGAGAGCCAACAGCCTCCAGCTCCAGCGTTATACCCTGAATGTGAGCCGGTCGCCCCTTTTGAGTGACCTCAACCTGATCCAGTAACGCACCAAGAGCCGCAATGGCAGATGGAAATGGGTCTAAACCTACGCCCTCCAAGTGTTGCCAACCAAAAAACGATAATATTTGTTGCCTTGCCCTCTCAATCTCAAAACGCCAGTCGGGCAAAGTGGTATTAGCTACATGGGCTATACCAAAGTCAGGGGCACTCTCAGCCCTAATAACTTCTTGTGGAGCAAGTCGCTCTACAGTTGCCCTGAGAGAATCTTCGCCATTGCCTGGTATAACCTGAAGTTTTCCAGACGCAAGTTGTAACAGAGCCATTCCCCAAGAATCGCCGATTCTATGTATAGATGCCAGCAACCTCCCGTCATCATCCAGCCAAGTACCGGGCGTGATGATGCGCTTAATTGCCCTAGGTAGCAGACCTTTTACATCTTCAGCCTTAGCCGTAGGTTCCGCAATTGCAACAGAATATCCCGCATTGAGCAGTCTTTGCAGGTATTGGTCTAAGGCATGGTGCGGAACTCCACACATCGGTGTTTCCGCAACAGTGCCCTTTCCTCTTGTAGTTAGGGCGATCTCCATGATTGGGGCCGCTACAACCGCATCCTCTCCCTGTAGCTCATAAAAATCCCCCATTCGAGTGAGGAGAATGGCCTCTCCAGCCTCTCGCTTCAGGGTAGCCACCTGTTGGGTCATTGGGGATGTCATGGGCTTTGGGTTGTAGTCAGTTTGTGTGCTTGAATTGAAAATAGTTATTATTGTTGCAAATTTCTTTAGTGGCCATCCAGAGTTCTGATTATGCCTCTTTTGTCGATAAACTAAATGAGGCGTGTTCAATGAACATGAAAAAGCTTTTCCTCTGCAATAGACGTAAATTCTTCTTGGACTTCTAAAGTCAGTGGACAAGGGGGAAATAAAGAAGGAGAAAAGTGGGATGGATCCAACAGTTCAAACGTAAAGTGTTCTTTTTGGTTTGGTTTTACATAATCTCCCATACTATGAGTACCCAAATGAAAGCGTTTCAGTGTGCAACAGATAGCCTCAAAACTATTGTCGATACCTATCCAATTTCGTTCATGTAGGTATGCAGCATAAAGGGTTGTACCAGAGCCACAAAAACAATCAAGCACTAAATCGCCTGGGTTTGACGATGCCTGCACTATCAGCTCCAACATGCATAAATTTTTTTCTGTTGGATAACCTGTTACTTTTACATTTTGGTTAATTGAATCTCTGTATTCGAGCCAGATATCTTGTTTTGGGATGCCACTTTCAGGGTCAAAATAAATTTTTCGACGAGGATTATTCGATGGAGACCAATATATTTCTCCATTTGCGTCCATTTCGTCAAGGCGAATGGGAGTGTACTGCCAGTGCTTTCCCCTTGGCGGTAGCATGCCACGCCATGGCTGACCTGTTTCGCCATTCCTTGTTCCAGGTGCATGTATCGGAACTTTTTTATAACGCCTACCATTTAGGGGATCAACACATGGGTACTCTTTTACAATTTTTTCGTCAGTCCAAAGATCAACCGGGCGATTCCATACATATTCCGGGCCTTTGGTATAGAACATGACATAATCGGAGACATTTCCATATTGATTTTTTGTTGTGTTTTTTGTGCTACACTTTCTCCTCGTAATCCAATTGCGGAAATTTTGCTTGCCGAAAACTTCATCCAAAAGGATTTTTACCTCAAATGCCATGTTGTCATCGAGATGGATATAAATGGAGCCATCGTCTGCAAGAAGTTCGCGCAATAGGACGAGGCGTTCCCGAATAAATTCCAAATAATATGGGCCCTGCAACAAATCCTGGTAAGCATCGGATTGTTGCGTCGATTGAAAAACAGAATTTGTAGCATACGGGGGGTCAATGTATATCAGTCGCACCTTTTTGCAAACGCTATCATCCTTTATTAGTTTTCGCAATATTTCTATATTGTTGCCCCAGAATAATGTGTTCAGGTTTGCATCCAGCGAATTGGACTTCCAGATAATTTCGGTATCAGCGACAGATCCATCAAATATTTCTTGAACGCTTTTTTTGCCGTGATAATGTAGCTCAGTTCTGTTCATCAGTTTTTTTGAAAATGGAAGCAACACACCATCCGGAAATAATTCTCCGCTCCATCTGGTTTTTTGAATACCTGTTGCCATTGACTATACCTAATTTTCTATCCAATGCCTGTTCAATCGAAAAGGAACCATGCGAAGTGTCAGCACTTTTATTTTGTTTTCCCAACGCCGTTCAATGTCAGAATAATCTGCCCACATGGAACCAAGCAACAGACCTGGGCCATCGTTAATGAAAATTATTTTTGTAGCCAGATTATTTAGCTCACAATAACTAAGAACCTCATCGGCACAATTTTTATAGCCACCAGTGCGATCGTCTTCTTGGGAGCCTCCTCGATCAGAATCATATCTTGCCAGTCCAACGGCTAAGACTACGCCTTTGCTATTGGCAATGACAAAATCAACCGGCCTCCTTGGATTTGGATAACCAGAAAATACTGAACCTAATGAAATATCTTTGCCCGCACGTTCTGGGCCAATTATCTCATAATCAGGAAATTGTTTTTTTATTAGTGAAAAGAAAACTTCTGTAAGGTCATAGCCTTTTTTTCCACGATCTTTATATTCCCATAGTACGGCGCACAGAGCCTCATCTGGAATCGGCCTACTGCAAAATGCCTCTTGGACTTCGTTGATTGGGCGAAAACGGTTTCCGAATTGTTCGCAAATTGATATAGCCATGGTCTTTTTTTTTAGCATTTCTACAGGCGTATCAGGGCTTACATATTTTCTAAATACTCTTGCCAATTGGATTCTCATCCAGCTATCGGTTATTTTTGATAGCTCAGTAAAAAGCCGGGCTGATGTTTCGCTTTGTCTCAAAATCTGACCAAATAGAACAAGCACTGGTTTATACAGATCACATGCATTCTCAAGTATGTCAGGATAATATTCACCCGTGGCAAGAGTAATCCAGTTGTGGGCATCTTGCCTGTAGTCCGAAAAATACATTCTGTTATTTGAGTTTGTTTTTCTCATGGCCTCCCTTTGGGCAACATTTCAGCAATGTGTTTCTGTAGCAGATTTTTATCAAGTTCTTTCCCTGTACTTCTCCGGGCCAGTAATATAAAGATTTCCACCCCTAGAGTCAATGGCAACAAGCATGGGGAAGTCCTCAACCTCCATTTTATAAATAGCTTCAGGGCCGAGTTCTTCGTAGGCAATGCAGGTAGATTTCTTTATACACTGTGCAATCAATGCGCCAGCACCGCCGGTGGCGGCAAAATAAACTGCACCGTATGTCTTCATTGCCTCGATTACCTCAGGCGAGCGATTACCCTTGCCTATCATACCCCTAAGCCCTGCCTTAATGACCTTTGGAGAAAAGGCATCCATACGATAAGCAGTTGTTGGGCCTGCGCTACCAACGGGCTTATCAGGTGGAGTTGGGGTAGGGCCAGCGAAATAGATTACGGCACCATTGATATCCATAGGCAATTCTGCCCCTTCATCAATTAGGGCGCATATTCTTCTGTGCGCTTGATCTCTGGCAGTATATATCGTCCCGCTGAGGCGGATTTCATCGCCCACCGAAAGGCTAGAAACCACTTCAGGAGTTAGCGGAGTCTGGATTTTGCGTATGTTCATGTTATCTCCTTATAGTTCCAAGCTGGCGTGTCTGGCGGCGTGGCAGTTTAGATTTACGGCTACGGGAAGGCTAGCCATGTGGCATGGATGGTGTTCGATGTGGACGGCCATAGCAGTGGTGCGCCCGCCTAAACCCTGTGGACCTATTCCAGTAGCATTGATCCTATCCAGCAACATTTTTTCAAATTCAGCGTACTTGGGATCGGGATTTGGGTCGCCCAAGTGTCGCAGGAGTGCTTTTTTGGCCAGAATTGGAGCCATTTCAAAGTTGCCGCCAATGCCCACACCAACAACTATTGGGGGGCAAGGGTTGCCACCAGCCAGAGTCACCGTCTCAACGACAAAGTCAGCCACCACGGGAGCACCAACGGTTGGCTTTAGCATCACCAAACGGCTCATGTTTTCAGAACCACCGCCCTTTGGTGCTATGGTGATTTTTAGTTTGTCTCCCGGAACCTGAGTAACATGGACAATCGGCGGGCCATTAGTGCCAGTATTTTTCCGGGTAAAAAGTGGGTCTTCAACTATGCTCATTCGCAAGTAACCCTCTTTCCAGCCATTCGCAACCGCCGTTCTAAGTGCTTCATAGATAGTGCCACCTGTTATACAAAGTTCGCAACCCATCTCCACAAAAAACACCGCCACGCCTGTATCCTGGCAAATGGGCATCCTCTTAGTTTCAGCGATGGAATAATTTTCCACTAACTGCTTTAGCATGGACTGCCCTAGGGGCGAAGGTTCTGCCTCTACTGCCTTGCCAAGTGCCTTTCGCATGTCATCAGGCAACTCAAAGGCCGCTTTTAGGCAGAGAGCAGAAACGCTCTCCACAATTTTTTCTTTGCTAATTTCTCTCATGTTTGTTCACCTATTAGTTTTTGGGAGGGTTATTAAGGACGCTCTCAAGAGCGGTTGACTCGATCTGGATTGGGGGGTGTTCATCAAAAACTTCAATTGGCTCCTCGCCTACTACTCCTACCAATAAATATTTACCTGAGATTGGGTCTAACCTGTACTCCTTTAGCATACGGAAATTTTCTATCTGGTTTGTATTTTTTACATGGATACGCTTGCCAGTGCAATAAAAGGGGTCATCCCCAAGCATCACATAGTCACCCTTACCCGCAGAGACTGGAAGCCCCTGCGATATTATCTCCAGAACTTGTTCCTGAAGTTTATAAATATCTATGTCTGGCTTGTCCTCAAGGCCAATAATAAAACCATGTTTTACATCCGAATGTAGTTGCTTTTGCTTTAAACCATAACAATCTGAAAGTACCTTACCCACTAAGTCTTCCGCTGTATGTGCCATAAGGCGGTACTTTAGGTTTTTAGCCGCCCGCTCCTGTATCTTTAGTGGAGAAGGCCCAAAGATGCTTGGTCGATAAACCCTTACCTCCTCGCCTATGCCAAAAATAATTTGAGCATTAAACCCCAATTGCCTGTAAACGAGGTCGAAATGTTCTACCACCACCCTCTTTTTGGCCATCAGAGCAGTGCGGATGGCTTCAACTATGTGGTGTTGCTGATGGAAGGCCAGCTCAAAGTGAACATCTAGGTGAAAGGTATGCCCCGCAAAAAAATCATTGGGGTCAAAGTCAAAGATGTCGCTAGTGCGCTTATTGATGCCGTCATCGTCATTGGTCAGTTCTAGCCCTGGAAATAGCCCCCTAATCAGCGTAGACTTCCCTGCCCCCGGAGCACCAATAATACCTATCAAAAGATCGGTAGGGTGCAAGTATAGACGTGATAGCTCGCTACCAAGAGTAAACATTCGGAATCGCCCACGAGGGGCATAGTATATCGACCTAGTGAGGTTGTCCTTGATGGGCATCTGGGTCATGTGAGTCTACCTCAATGGCAACTGCAACTTAAAATCAAACATCCAACTCTATCCCCAGCAGAGGCGCGTGTTGCTGTGCGCCATACACGTCCGTGTCGCCGGGTGAGCCTGACCTAGTGAGCCTATTCATACCGATCTTAACTGCAAGAGCAGGATCGAAGTAAATTACCTTTTCAATTTGAGATTCGGGCAACTGGTATGCCTTTGCTATAACCGCCTTGCTGATTAAATTTTTCTTTTTGACTTCTTCAAATGTCGGGCGATCTTTAAAGATAATATCCAGAGTTAGCTTCATCGGGCTGGAGTTCTTGCTTCTGATAACTCTTGCAATTTCCCGCAGGTTTTTCATATTGCACCTCCGATAGTCACAATTTCACGATTGAATGGCGCAGACGGGTCAGGAGCGTCCATTAAGTGATATAGGGTAAATTGAAAGCATTGCCCCATGCGTATGTCTGAAGGGCTAAAGGGAAAAGCCAGATTTCCTGCAGTGGCTATGCGGCCTTCATACCCATAGTGCAACAGAGTGGAGCGTGTGATGGAGCAAACCGTATCAGCGGCCTCCTGTGTAGGAGCCAAAACCTCGATGAGTATTCCTGCTTCATGTGGGTCTGGATAGTTGCCCTTTTCCAAATCTCCCATTACTCCATGCTTGCCATAGACATGGAAATATACCCTTGCCTCCACATTTTCCTTTGATAGCAAGTCATCAACCCTAGCCTTCACTTCAGTGAGGATATTATCTAGTGAAGCTATCATTATTGGGTCATGGGTACCAGCAATCGAAATGGTACGAAACCCAACGGGGCTAGAGCCTTCTAGCTTTATGCGATAGGGGTTTGTTGGAGTTATGGTAGTCCCCCGCACCTCAACCTCCCCTGTAGCAAGCTCAGTAAAGGTGACATTAGACAAATCGAGGGTTCCGCCCGGCCCAGGGAGATGATAGGGATCGCTCTTTTCGTAGAGTGAATGGGCGGCGGCAGATAGCTCGGTAAATTTCCTAATTGGATTCAACGCCTTTAGCACAAAATAATCCTCGTAGAGGATGCCCAAAACAGCATCCGCACCAGAGCCAGGCGTTGCCGCAATGGCGGCACATTCGATAATTTTTCCCATGTGGGTGGCCAGAGCCACATCATAGCCCTTCATTATAGGCAAGGCAGAAAAGCATACAGGGTCGTATGCACGGCCAGCTAAAACCACATCCACGCCCTCGGTTAGCAATGCCTGGATAGGCTCTATACCCATCTGAGCCACAACATAGGGGCAAGAGTTGACCTCTTCCGGGGTCGGCATTGGCAGGTCATCCAGAGGAGTTACCTGACCAGCATCAATCGCCTTTATTACCACAGATTTTTCAATGTCGGCATAGGCAATGCCCATGCGAAAAGATAGTTTTTCTTCAAGAGCGATTTCCTCAATTATCTGTCTGCACCACTCAACATGAGGTCTGGCACCAGAACCACCTGCACTACCAATAACCACAGGAATTTTGTTTTTGATTCCGTATGTAATCATATAGCGCAAGTCTCGCTTAACCCCAACCCTATCAGTAAAGCTCTTACCACTCCCAAGGTAATATGGGCCGGGGTCTGTAGAGCCAGCATCGACCGCAATTAAGTCCGGTTTTTCTTCCATTCCTTTAAGGAAACTGGCTTCAGGAAAGCCATAGCCCAAGATAGCAGTGGGTGAAAGGACCTTGAAAGGTTTCATCATTTCTCCTAGTTCAGACAAAGTTCAGAAATGGCCACAAATACAAGCACCCAAGTTCGAGCAACTTTGTATAAGTTAATATTATATTCTATCAGTAGAGGTAATTTCAAAATCCAGTTTCTCGTCTGTGCCTTCACATCCGCCGTATCCTGCTTAATGACTGCAAATTATGAAATAATACTGAGAGTGGTTACTGATATATAGATAAGGCCGTTTCCTGTAGCGTATTGAACAGGCCGGTCGTATAGCGATTCAACTTTTTGTAGTTGAACCGCTATATGGGCGAAAAAAAGTCAAGTCCCTATACCCATTACCTTAAATATGTGTAATACTATTGTTCTAATATGGGTAAAAATGTGAAAAGAAACGCCCTGAAAGTACTCGAAAACTGGAAAACATCCTCCAGCCGTAAGCCACTGATCCTCCAAGGTGCTCGCCAAACAGGAAAGACGTGGCTAATGAAGGAATTTGGAAGTCAATGCTATGAGTCTGCCTTTTACTTTAACTTCGACGAGGAGGGCAATTTAAGCTCTATATTTGAAAACAACAAGGATCCGCTACGGATTATCGAGTTGCTGGGGCTTATGAGAGGTATGAAAATATTTCCGGAACGCCACTTGATAATTTTGGATGAGGTTCAGGAATGCCCTGCGGCACTTAATAGCCTCAAGTATTTTTGTGAAAAGGTGCGTGAGTACCATGTTGTATCTGCCGGTAGCATGCTTGGCACTCTATTAGCCCAACCTAAATCCTATCCTGTGGGCAAGGTGAATATCCTGAATGTCCGTCCACTCACCTTTGATGAGTTTTTGGAGGCGACTGATAAGCCACTACTAGATTACTGCTCTACTCTAAAGCGTGGCGCGGTAATAGAATCATTTTTTCATAACAGGCTTACTGAGGCATACAACTACTACCTGATAATTGGGGGTATGCCCGAATGTGTGGCTACATGGGTAAATACCAAAGACCCTCAGAAAATCAGAGAGCTACAATCCGAGCTTGTTTGCCTGTATGAAAATGATTTTTCTAAGCATAATGGCAAAGTTAATAGTGGAAGAATATTGCTGGTCTTTCGAAGTATTGTTTCCCAACTTGCTAAGGCAAACGAAAAATTTGTCTATGGGTGCGCCAAGGAAGGGGCAAGGGCAAGAGAATTTGAGACAGCAATTGAGTGGCTCGTTTCTGCTGGGATGGTTATCCGTGCTAATAATGTTTGCAAGCCGGAGCATCCTTTGGTTGCCTTTGATCAACCAAACCATTTCAAACTCTTTTTGTTCGATGTGGGACTGCTAAAAAACATGGCAGGGATAAGCAACGAGGCAATTCTTCTTAAATCTGACTACCAATTTAAAGGTGCGTTGACAGAAAATTATATCCTGCAACAAATACGAGATTCTTTTGATGTTGGGCCTAGATATTTTGTTACGAGTAGCTATGGGGAAATAGATTTTCTTGTCCAATGTGGAATGGATATAGTTCCGATTGAAGTAAAGGGTGGTGAGCAGACAAGGGCTGTTAGCTTCAAAAATTATTTGAACAGATATTCGCCTAATAAGGCCATTCAATTTTCCAAAAACAAATATTCGATTTGTCAGGGATATACAAATATCCCGCTCTACCTTGCCTATATGGCTAAAGAGTTGATGTAATGAGCCTTTTGCAAAACTACCAGTTTTGCAAAAGCTCAACTGGACACTAATCACTGACCACTGAAACAGCTATAATAGGTACTTTGGAGGATGGTGTATGTATTTTTTGCTACTGCAGGGGGTAAACCTAAGGGCTGTAGTCTCCAGTGGCAGTATTGTTGCCAAAGTTGTACTGATTATTCTTTTGTGTTTTTCGATTTTTAGCTGGCTGGTGATTTTCCAAAAGGTGCTACTTTTCCAGCGTAGTCGCAGGGCTTCAGAAAAATTCCGGGTTGCTTTTCGCAAGGCGACTGATTGGAGAGAGTTCAAGGGGAGGGGCAATAGCTACTCCTTTAGCCCTTTGCTGGGTCTGTTTTTGGCGGGCTATGGCGAGGTGATTTATCAACTGCGCCAGGCCACTCCCGGAAATAAATCTCAGATACGCAATATGGAGGCGGTGGAGAGGTCGCTCCAACGGGCTTCTGTGGTTGAAATGGGGCGCATGGAAAAGTCTCTTGGGGTTTTGGCTACCGTTGCCGCGGTAAGCCCATTTGTTGGCCTTTTTGGAACTGTATGGGGCATTATCGAGGCTTTTCAACGTATTGGTGAGATGGGAAATGCCAACCTTGTTACTGTGGCTGTGCCTATTGCTGAAGCTCTGGTGGCTACTGCTTTGGGTTTGATTGCCGCAATACCTGCTCTTATGGCCTATAATTTTTTCCAAAGCCAACTAAAACAATGGCAGACAGAGATAGATGACTATTCTCTGGAGTTTATAAGCCTAAGCGAAAGAAATTTTACCGAAACTAAATAACCTCCACTGGTCTGATAACTGATCACTGAAAGCTACGCAAGGCCAATGGCCACTGTTTGATGTGTTGACAAATGAAAAAAGGGTGGTACTGTTAATAGATGAAGTATATCTGGAATGGTACCAACGCGGCTCACATAGCCCTGCACGATATCAAGCCATGGTTCGCTGAAAAAATATACCAGACTGGATATGCTACGATTTCACCCTCTAAATTTCCATTGCGGTACTTTGTTGAGGCAACCATCAGGGAAAAGCATTACCGTTTAGTATTTGAAGTTGTAGAAAAAGATCGGGCTATTTACCCAGTGACAGCATTTCAGATAAAGAAAAGGACAATCTAGGAGGGTCGTATGCCTATGAAAATATTGCCAAAATTTGTTACTGAAGATGAAATGTTCAGAGAATGCCAAGGGAAAGGGCAAACCGTCGAGTACATACAGGCTAATTATGCTCAGATTGTTAAAGAGGTTGAAGAAGAGATGGGTCCACATGTGCCTTCACTCTACCTTCATCTTTTGCCAGAAAAAGGTAGACCCAAAGCGGGTACTAAGGTGCAACCGGTGGTGTCTAAAACAATCAAAATGTCGCCCGCATATTGGGACGACCTAAAGACCCTTGCCGCAAAAGATGGCATATCGCTACATTCGGCCATTAGAACTGCCTTGCTTGAATATTCTGAAAGAAAACATTTGGCAGAGGTCTCTGCTTATGCCGCGGAGTAGCCTGCAAAACCAACCAACTGAAAACTAAATTAAACGGCAATACCACCACAGCTTTTTTCTAGCAATTAACTACCATTCAGCATGACTACCAAGCCAAAATCCAACTGATAACTGATAACTGTCCCACCGCCAACCAACCCCTCTAGTAACTACCGACATGGAGCCTTATGAATTCTTGTGATGTGCTGGTAATTGGCGCGGGGGCGGCTGGATGTGTTGCCGCGTTACGCGCCGCGGAATTGGGTGCAAATGTAATTATCGTTTCCAAAGATGACTTTTCTGAAAGCAATACTGCCCAAGCTCAAGGGGGTATCATCGGCCTCTCTCAGTCTGGCGACAGCCCTGAATTATTGGCCAGAGACCTGGAGGTAGCAGGGGCTGGCCTTTGTCGCTCGGAGGCTGTTGCGATGCTGGCCTCGGAGGGACCATTGCTTACTAGGGATTTTTTGTGGAAGCAAATTGATGTGCCTTTTGAACTAGAGCCTTCTAGTGGTCAGCCTATGACCACTGCTGAGGCGGCTCATAGCTCGCGGCGCATTTACCATGTCAAAGATGCAACTGGTATGGCTATCCAGACGGCTCTTTCGGCCAAGGTAGCAGGGCATCCAAACATTCGTGTGCTGGAAAAAACTTGCTTGGTTGACTTGATTACTACTCCGCACCATGCAACCAATCCTAGGGCGGTTTACGACCCAATCAAGGTTTTGGGGGCGTATTTACTGGAGCCTACAGGGGATGTGGCTATGGTGGTAGCCAAGCGAACAATCCTTGCTACTGGCGGGCTTGGCTATATATATCTGCATACTAGCAATCCTGGCGGTGCTACAGGTGATGGCCTGGCGGCGGCCTACCGAGCAAATGTCCGAATCGTTAATTGTGAATATATGCAGTTTCATCCCACTACACTTTATGTTCAGGGGCGACCCCGTAAGTTACTAACTGAAGCCTTGCGAGGCGAAGGGGCTTTCTTGCTAAACGCTGAGCGCAAACGGTTTATGGCCGATTTTGAACCGGAAGAGATGGAACTGGCTCCTAGGGACAGGGTTTGCCGGGCTATTTTTGATGAGATGGCTAATTCGGCCAAAGCCTGTGTGTATCTGGATTTATCGCCACTTGTTGCCAAGATGGATCTGGCAGAGCGTTTCCCAACGGTATTTATGGCATGTCTATCGGAGGGCATAGACCCGCGCCACGAGCTGGTTCCAGTTGTACCTGCCGCTCACTATTTTTGTGGCGGAGTATGGGTTGACTTGGAGGGCAGAACTAGCATGGACGGCCTTTATGCTGTTGGAGAAGTGGCGTGTACGGGTGTTCATGGGGCTAACCGTTTGGCGAGCTCTAGCCTTCTTGAGGGGATGCTTTGGGGCTATCGTGCCGCCAGTGCTGTATCTGAGGATTGCAAAAAATATGCGCTCCCCGATATAACCTCTATCCGGCCTTGGCAACCGGTGCTCGAACCTGTTGAGCCAGATCCCCTACTGATCGAGCAGGACTGGGTTAGCATTCGCTCGACGATGTGGAACTATGCAGGAATTGTTCGCACTAAGGATCGTCTGGAGAGGGCGCGGGAAGACATCGGCTACTTATATCACCGAATCGAGGCCTTTTATAGGCGTGCACCAGTTTCTAAACAATTGCTCGAACTCCGTAATGGAATTATTTGTGCAAGGCTAGTACTAAAAGCCGCCCTCCAAAATCCTGAGAGCCGCGGTTGCCATTTTAGGATTGATTAGGATGGATATTAACTTCACAGATTCACTAGTATTTACCGGTGGCGGCACAGGGGGGCATTTTTATCCCGCAGTTGCCCTAGCAGAGGCGGCTCAACTCAAGTGGCCTGACCGCTCAATAGTTTTTGTCGGGGCGAAAGAGGGTATTGAAAGTCGTCTTTTGCCAAAGAGTAATTGGCAATACTTGCTACTTGATGTAGATGGCCTTTCTAGATCGCCTATTAGGGCTTTGCGTGCACTTTGGCGCATGTACTCCGCTCGAAATTTTCTAATTAGTATATGGAAAGTACAGAGACCTCTGGCGGTTATTGGTACTGGCGGCTATGGGGCAGGGGCGGCTCTCTATGCCGCTAAGTCTTTAGGTATTCCTTACTTTATCCATGAGTCCAATGCGGCTCCGGGGCTAATTGTTAGGCTAACTGCCAAAAATGCAAAGGCGGTTTGGTTGGGGATGTCTGCGGCGAAAACCTTATTGCCTGGTGCCAATTGTGCTTATGTCGGCACACCCGTGCGGAGTCCGTTTTTGCGATCTTTTGCATCTATCAAAACCTTGTTTCCTCCCCACAGGCTACTCGTACTGGGGGGTAGCGGGGGAGCCAGAGCCATTAATTCTGCTGTTTTTTCTATCGGAGAAAAATTATTGGAGAGGCAATCTGATTGGGAAATATTTCATCAGGTTGGCCATAAAGAAATTGAAAGCTGTAGTAAATTGCCCCGCCACCCTAGACATACGATTGTGCCTTACATCGAAAATATGGATATTGTGATGGAGAGTGCAAGCCTGGTTATTAGTCGATCCGGGGCCAGCACTTGTGCTGAACTATTAGTTGCGGGCAGACCCACTGTGATGGTTCCACTCCCGACAAGTGCAGGCGACCATCAAAGACATAATGCGATAGCGTTTACAAATGAAAACCATGGACAGATGGTTGAGCAAGGGCAGGGCTTTGATGAAAGGCTATTTTCTGCCTTGTCTGCAATGATGTCTGATTCAAAATTGCGCGAATCTATGTCTAAACCATCCGCCAACCTTGCGGTGGAAAAGTGTCTGAATAGTTTGAGCCATTTTCAATCCCATTTGGGGTTTTGAAACAACGGAGTTGTAGACTGTACCTGTGGCGATAGCGAATCTCATACCTAGCATCATCTTGCTAGTGCGGACGCTTTTACAAAGGTGGCTTCTAGGCTTGCTTTGGGCAGTACCTTTTCCAAAAAGGATACTGTTTCTGGGTGGATGTGGCCTATGATAACTACCCGTCCATCCTGTCGGGCTAAAGACATTGCCCTTTCCCACTGCTTGTGCATTTCGGTTGGGTTGGGGTCGTCGTCTAAAAAAATTTTTCTCTCTAGGGCAGGGATACCTAGCTCTCTGGCTACTTCTAGGCCAATTGTGTCTTTTTCGGTTCTGCTGTCGAGAAAATACCATTTGCGCGCTTTGGCTTCTTCCAGTATCCATGCCATCCTGTCGCGGTCGGGCGTAATGCGGCTACCCATGTGGTTGTTCATGCCTTTTGCGTAGGGAATATTATCCATGGCTCTTGCTATGTTTTGTCGAACTTCTGTTTCTGTTTGACTATAAAAAATTGCCCCTTCTCCCGGGTGCTTGCCGGGGCCTGGATAACCAAGTGGTTCCATCGGCATGTGAAGAATTATTTCTGCTCCCTTGGTGTTGGCTAGGCTGGCGTTTTCCTTTGTGTGCGATAAAAAGGGTAGGACTGCCACGGTTATCGGTACCTTTAGGGAACATACCCTAGAAACTAGCGAAGACTCTGCCTGGCCTAGATCGTCTATCACTAGTGCTATTCGGGGAGGCTGTGTCTTGGCTTTTGATGCGGTGTTGCTATTACTACTATTTGCCTTTGGCGGGGTGTGGGATGTGGGGGTTGGTTCGGTACTAGGCGGTATCTCAACTAACGGAGTTTGTGTTGCTGGATTATTGTTTTCATTTTTTTTCTGACAATTTGCTTGATACAAAATCATCATAAAAATGCAAAGCGACAAAAGGCCAATTGCCCAATGTATGAGCGATTGTTTTTTTGATTTTTTTTTTGTTTTTTTTGACACTGTGCCTTTATACCACGTCGCTAGAAGATAATTCTTGCTTGAAAGTAGCTACTTTTTGTGAGGTGTCTTTTGGTTTAATGGTACCTTTTTCCAATGCTTCCAATATCCGTGGCAGAAGTTCGTTGTTGTCTGGAATCCCTCTCAGAGAGTAATCCGGCACTAAACCTGTCTTATCGAGTCGCCCTCCTGCAGATGCCAATCCCAGCTTTTCTCCACTTGCGCCTAACCAGCACTTTGTGACAAGTTCTACCGCCCCCCCCTGTTTGAGGTTGTATCGGGTGCGTTCTACTGCTTGTCCATAAGTGCGTTCTCCCAAAAAAACAACTGTCTTTTTGATTGATGGTGTTTCTAAACTTTTTTTCCCAAGTTGTTTTAGTGCAACTGCTAGGGTTTCTGATGGGCCAATTGTCCCTGACCCAATCAATACTGCAATTTTAGAAAACATAGGTCTTCCATATTGGGGTATTTCAAGCGGTTGGTCGGGCTGGCCTGTTTCTTGAAGGGTTGCGAAAATGCCACTGCAACCAAGCATGGCAGAAATTTGCGCGGCTTCTTGATAACTACCACCGTTACAAGTTCGGAGGTCAATCACTAGGGGTAACGATGAATCAGCTTTAATAAATATTTTTTCCAGCTCTTTTGCGCGTCCTGCTTTTATGTCGGTCAATACTACGGTATTTGCGCTTGCTTCAAACCTATACTGGATGGCTACTGCCTTAGGTGCGCTTCTGGCCAACACTACCTTTTTTTGTTCTGCGGAATTATTGGGCATCAGAGCTAATGATATTTCGCTACCTACTGCCCCCCGTAGCTTTCGCTCTATCGCCCATTGGCTCAGAGCCACGATGGATTCTCCGTTTAGCTTTCTGACAACATCGCCAATCTTTATCCCTGCCTCATCTGCGGGGCTATCGGGCACTACACCTGATACGATAGCTACAATACTTTGCTTTAGGAGTGTAAGACCGGTTTCACCAGGCCCTGGGTCTGTTAGGTGGGCTTCTTCTGGAGATATGTAGGAATTGAGTAGATTTGCGCGCTGTAATGCGGCCTGCATTCCTCCTGCGAGTGCTTTGCCGATGTCTGGCACGTCTACGTGGTTTTCTTTGATGAGTACCAACACGTCTTGAATATCTGCCAAGCCAGCCAAGGGGTCATCAACAGTGGCAACTTTCTGCCTCAGTTCTAATGGTTTTGGTTCTTGCCTTAAAAACATTGGCGCAGTAAACACTGCGACCAATGGTAGGGTGAGCATTGTAATCCATGATCGTTGGTGCATTTGAAAGATATTATCTCCTCTGTTTTTGATGGCCTATCTAACTCGTTTTTTGTCATCGGGCATGGTTTTGCACTTACACCAAACATTTATACCTTTGTTAATTGGACTTAAAGGCTGGGTCTGCCAATATTTCTTGTGCCTCGCTTGCAAATTTGCCTTTTGGAGCCATCGCTAAATATTTTTGTAGGTTTGTCTTGGCTGTTGCGAAATCCCCTTCCCCTAATTCGCACATTGCGAGCAAATAATATGCTTCAGGCATCTTTGGGTCTAGCTCGATAGCCCGCTTGAAGTGTGGCAGAGCCTCGGTTGTTTTGCCGGCGTTATACAGGTCGACACCTCTGTTATATGAATTACCCGCTATTGGCCCATCAATTTTTTCTACCATGTCTATGTATTTGCTGGCGGCTTCTGTATCGCCCTTCATTCCGGCTATTTCTGCTAGACACTGGGCGAAGGCAGAATCGCCTGGCATCTTTTCCAAACATTCTAATAAAACTGGCTCGGCCTTGAGCCAGAGTTCCGAGCGTAGCGATTTGTCAGCGTTACCAGTTTCAAACATAGATAGGGCATACAACTTTTTTGCTGATAATAAGTGTTTTTGCACTTCGCTAGGAGCCTCGCCTGAGCTTTCCTCAATTGATTTACTAAAAAATGAAACCGCCTGCTCAGATATTTCCATTGCCTGTGAATATTTTTTGTCGTTGAATAACTGGCCTGCTTCGTTGTAGGCACTAACAGCATCAATGGCTGACTCCCTGCCAGCGGGCTGAGCTTGCGGGTTTGCATTGGTGGCTTCCGCTGGAGTTATTAGTACTATTTCCTTTGTCAGGGCTTCACCCAGAGGGATTTTTACTACCTCTTTGTGTTCAACATACCCTTTGGCGGTAACTGTCAGATCATATTCGTAGGGGCCTAGACCAACCTGCAAGTAGCTACCATTTGAATTTACTTTGATTTCTCTAGACTGGTTAGTACCAATTCTCTTCAAAACAAGCGTTGCTGTAGGTATTGGCTTGCCGGCAGAATCAGTCACCTTTCCTATCATCCTCCCAGTTGACTGGGCTGAGAGCGAAAATGGCATTGTTATTGCGATTGCACAAAAAAATAGGTTTCTCATACAGAACCTCCGAGTTTACTGTCCCTTACTATATTATGGTTCGACATTGGCTATTGTTCCAGAAAAAAGTGGAGTATCTGCCAACTAATCCCTAATCCCTAATCCCAAATCCCTAGCACTACCAACTAACTAATAGACTAGCAAATCATAAACTGTTATAATCGAGCTTTGAAAGTTTGGCCTACCATAGTTTGCTGTTTGTTTGCGGTTTGGGTTTTTTAGGGTGTGATAAATGTTGCGTGACCTTGCTTTGGGACTGTTGATCCTTTCTGGGATCGGTGAGCCTGCTGTAGCTC
>WRHW01000010.1 GCA_009783055.1 Holophagaceae bacterium | reverse complement strand
AATGTATCTGAAGTGAGAGCCGTCAATTTTGGCACTCAAGCGGGGGTTAGACTCCAAGTAGGGATTTGGCGGCCTACGGTTGTCCTCCGCTTTGTTGAGGTCATGGAACAACCTGGTTAGATAAGCATTCAGGTCACTTCCGTTTTCTGCTGTAGCTTCGATGTAATGCTGTAAGCTGTCCTGGTGGAATATGTCTGTGTCGTTGGCAAATAGGCAGAAAAGGAGGCGAGTAAGGTAAATTTCCAGGTCTTTGCCTTCGTATCCTGAACTTTTGAGTTCGTCGTGCAGGTTGGCCATTTTTTCGGCGGCAAGCCGGTTTACGGCTTGTTTGTCACGAGGAACTGGGGATGACTCCAGGCCTGCTATCAGTGAAAATAATTTCTTGTGCTTCCGGAGTTTTGGCAGTTTGAAGTCGACTTTCCAGTTGTCGGCATGGTTCCAGACTCGGAAGTTTTCAAAGTCGCAGGCCATCCAAAGGATTGGCTTTTGTTCTTTAGGGAGGTCTGAGGTGTATCTGATTAGCTGGTTGGTGGCTTCTTTGAAGTCCGGGTCTGCGCCTCTGGACTTCATTTCGATTATGATTTTGCCGTACCAGATGAAGTCGGAAAAGCCTTCACCTTCGATGCGTTTTTCCACAACCCCTGGGGTGGCAAGCCAATCCACGCCGAAGACCTGCAAGAATTCATTGACAAATTGATGCCCTTCAGATTTTTCGTTGCCAGTTCCGTATGTCTGCCAACGGTCAATGAATTTTATGGCATTCGACTCTATTTCAGTCCAATTTAATTGCTTTGAACCCTTAATCACAAACCCCTACCGACAAACTGGATGGGGTCGATGCCCCACTTACTTGGGATTTCATATCCAGCAATTTGATTTTGGCAATTTGGTGCCGCCAAATCCAGGTTCTTTGGAAGTAGCCGATGACCAGTCTTCGCATCAAAAACAATCCGAACCAGAGGGGTGAGCATATTGGACTCACCTTGTCGAAGAACTACAGCCAGGTGATCGCTTTCCAAACGAACCAGGGAACCAACGGGATAGATGCCAATTGCTTTAATAAATCTTTGTACCATGCCCTCTTCAAAGTGCTTACCGCTCCATTCAAATATTCGCTTGAGAGCGTCAGAAGGCTCTAGTGCTGAGTGATAAACCCTTATGGATGTGAT
This sequence comes from Holophagaceae bacterium, assembly GCA_009783055.1. Taxonomy (GTDB): domain Bacteria; phylum Acidobacteriota; class Holophagae; order Holophagales; family Holophagaceae; genus WRHW01. The sequence goes on along the minus strand of WRHW01000010.1, from coordinate 46,655 downwards.
TGCATCGTATACATCCACAATCGATGTCATCTGACCGATTTCAGAAATTGATTTTCGAGCTAACCCTTTTGGATATCCAGTGCCATCAAATCTTTCATGGTGCTCACCGACAATTTTAATGGCGGACTCACTTAGGCGTTTTTCGTCATTCAGGTAGTTTACACCTTCGGTGACATGACTTCTCATCACTGCGAATTCATCCTCAGTCAGCCGCCCTGGCTTATTCAAAATCTCATCAGGGATTCTCATTTTTCCAATATCATGAAATAGTCCCCCCAGGCCGATGTCGATCAACTGGTCGCCACTAAACCCTCCCACTGAATTACAGAACGTAACAAGAAGGGCTGAGATGCTCACAGAATGTTGAAAAGTATAGGTGTCTCGGTGTTTAATCCGGCATAGACTCACCAGAGTCCCATCATTTTGTAATACCGCCTCAGTGATATTTGAAACTACAGGGGTAGCCTGTTCAACATTGACCTGCTTGCCTATCCTAACATCACCCAAAATATCGCTTACAACTTTTACTGCCTCGAAATGCACCTTCCTTGACTCAAGCAAGGGTACATCCCCCCTACCAGTTCGGCTCCCTGTTGCTGACCCAGACGCAACGTCAATCATTTTGCCCATTAGTTCGGATTCGGCTTCCTCCATGCTTGGTGAATGAACTTCATCTATTCCCCTCACTGTATCAATGAGAACTTCAGAAATATTTACCTGGACCATCTTTGCAATTTGTTGTTCATCCTGAATCAGAAATCTGTTTTTGGCAAAGCCATGCTCCAACCATGGCACGTTGAGGTCATGTATGTACATTCCTACTTTTAGATTAGAGGTTTTTACTTTTTTAATCATATTGGTTTACAGGGTATCTAGTACCCATGTTGAATACTATATTAAATCATTTTGCCCACCTGTGATATTTTATTCTGATTTCTGTGCCGGAAAAAGTTCTTGTTTGAAAATCGCGGTTTTCTCGATTTTGAATACAAAACACTTCTTCATGGTGGTAGAATTGTTCGAATAAAGATTTGAAAGTAGCAGGTTGGGCTGACTTTCAGGGAGGGGCGGATGGATTTTAAGGAATTGAGCGACTGGAAAGGGCGATTAATAGCCAATAAGCATGAAATAATTGAAAAACAAAAAGAATTCAAAGAGCGAGAACATAAAGAATACATGAGGCTCATGGACGAATGGGCTAGGTATCGGATCGAACAGGAAGACTGGATGAAGGCCTTTAGGAATGCCATAGAGTCCGGAGTAGGGGTTGATGAAATGGAATCTCTTGAAGAAATCGAATTAAAAATTGACAACGAAACTGAAGATGCCATTGCCAAGTACATGGAGAATAATTCCTAAGCAATATCTCCTCCAAGTGCTTGTCAGACATCCCACCTCCATTATTCAACCCACGGTATTGCATTTGACTCAATGAAGAAAATTACAATCAAACACAAGGAGAAAAAAGATGGACTTTTTGACCAGTCGAACCGCTCAAAACCTGCTTAAAGCATTTGCCGGAGAGAGTCAGGCCAGAAATCGCTATGCCTTTGCCGCAAAGGCCGCACGTATTGATGGTTTTGAACATATTGCAAGAATATTTGATGAAACTGCCCTCAATGAAAAGGAACATGCAAAGTTGTTTTATGTCCACTTGGCTCCATTAGCCCCTGGTGCTTTGGAAATTCAAGCCACCTACCCACTGGTGACAGGCGATACTAGGGCACAATTGACCGCCGCAGTCATTGGCGAAAAAGAGGAATGGGAAATTGCCTATCCGGAGTTCGCGAAAGTAGCAAAAGAGGAGGGCTTCAATGAAGCCGCTATGACATTTGAGCTAATTGCAAAAGTGGAAAGACAGCACGAAATGCGCTTCAATAGATTGCTGGATAGGGTTGCCAGTGGCACAGTATTTAAACGAGACGAAAAAATCCAGTGGCGATGTCTCGACTGCGGAACAATCCATGAAGGCACGTCAGCACCCGGTGCCTGTCCATGTTGTAAAAAACCACAATCATGGTTCGAGCCAGTAGGGGAATCATTCTAGTTTGGTTTCTGCTCCATCTGATTGAGCTTTTAAGTTATCATATGTCTTCTATAGGAGAAAGCTATGTTGAACATAATACCCATTTTTCCCCTGAGGCGAATCTTTCAGGCAACAACTTGCCTGGTTGCCATGGCCATTGCTCTTTCTGGTCAGGATTTAACGATTACCTACAACACTGTTACCAAAATGGGAATGTCCCAGAAGGATACGCAGGTGGTTTATTACTCACCCAAGTACTCGCGCACAAACACTAAAACAGCAAGGCAGGATCAACTGTTTGACTACAATACATTTGTTACCTATACAATCGATCACAAGAAAAAATTGATAAGCAAGATCGAATTCGATGACATGGTCTTGATGACAGAACTTATTGCTCAAAAGGTTCAGGAATCAAAGAAAGATGGCCAAGATGTCTCAAAAATGCTTGGAATAAGTAGCAATGAAGCTGTATCAGCTATAAAAGTGGGTAGTGAAACTGTTGCTGGCAGAGAATGCGAAAAGTGGAATATTACTTTGGGTAAGCTCAAACTGGTCGCCAGCGCGGATCCAAACCTGGAAATTCCTGTTCCACCTGAAATGCTAGAAAAAGTCAAGGGTATGACCAACGGCCAAATGATGCAAACCATGGGTGCGCTTCTGGGTGATTCCTTTGTCAAGTTTTTGGAGGAAGGACAAAGAATAAAAGGAATCCAGCTAAAATCTGAAATGACGATGCCACTGGGACCGATGACTATGACTACTACTAGGATAGCCACAAAGATTACTACAGACCCAATTCCTGCCTCTGTATTTGAACTTCCCAAGGGCTATAAGGAAGAAGACCTCGGCAAAAAAATGCGGGAAGAACTTAGTAAAGAGACAAACAAAAAGAAATAATGTTAGGAGCCAATAGCAATACTTTTCGGAACTACGATACACAGAACTCATACATGATGCAATCCGCTGAACCCATCAAGTAGCTTCCATTTTTTTGTTGTTGACTACAAGTCTTTCACGTGATTATTTCTAAATTCCAAGTTGCTACTACTTGGGTGCAAGTGGAAAAAACAACAAAAAGAAAAGCTTGAACTGAGGCGATATGGGCATTTTTGATTCAGTTGTCAACAAATTTAAGAATGGTCTTCGTCGTACTCATCAACTAACCCTCGCCCCTATGCAGGAACTGTTTGGGCTAAAAACCTTGGATGAAGATCAACTATCCGAGCTGGAAGACATGCTACTCCAGGCCGACTTAGGCGTTAATGCTACAGAACGTTTACTAAAAAGACTGAAGGACGAGATGGGGCAGTCAAAGGAAATAGACCCAAAAGCACTGCTTCGTGAAGAGCTACTAAAAATCATATCTAATTCTCAGGCAAGGCCTTTTGAGCCAGATAAAACCCAAGTAATTCTGGTGGTGGGGGTAAACGGTGTTGGCAAGACAACTACCTTAGGGAAGCTGGCGGCCTACCTACATGCCAAAGGGCAAGGTGTTCTGGTAGTGGCAGGTGATACGTTCAGAGCGGCGGCAATTGACCAGTTGCAACTTTGGGCAGATAAGGCTGGCGTGCCGATAATCCGCAACCAGATGGGAGCCGATCCCGCGGCAATCGCATTTGATGGTGCTACCTCTGCAAAGGCCAAGGGCATTCCTTGGGTGCTAATTGATACTGCTGGCAGGCTACACAACAAAGAAAACTTAATGCGCGAGTTAGGAAAGATTAAGCGGAGTTTGCAAAAGGTCATTCCAGAAGCACCTCACCGGGTGTTATTGGTTCTCGATGCAGTCACAGGTCAGAATGGCTTACAGCAAGCTCTAGCTTTCAAAGAGACCGCAGGGGTTACGGATATTGTCCTTACAAAACTGGATGGTAGCGCAAAGGGTGGAGTAGTCGTTCCTATAATTTTGAACCTAAAATTACCCATTGCCTTTGTGGGCGTTGGCGAACAGGCTGATGACCTGATACCATTCGATCCAGAGGCTTTTGTAGACGGGATTTTAAGTGCCTGAGTTGAACTTAGAATCTGCTTGGGAATATGCCACAGGGGGACCTTGGCCGAAACCGGAACGGCTTTCGGGTGATGAAAGCCCAATGGCTGAGGCTATTCAGGAGAGCCTTGCAGGTATTGGGTTGTCTAGCCCAAACCCTTCGGTTGGTTGCATTTTGGTAAAGGATGGTCGAGTCATTGGTAGAGGACACCACTCACGAGCTGGAGGACAACACGCAGAAGTACTAGCCTTTCAAGATGCCAATTTTCGAGGGGAATCTACATCAGGCGCGACGGCATATATCACTTTGGAGCCATGTTGCCACACAGGCAAAACACCACCATGCACATCTGCAATCATTCAGTCCAACATTAGGAGGGTTGTCGTTGGTGCAAGGGATATAAACCCCAGAGTAGCAGGTGGCGGAATTGCCATACTCAGAGCCAAAGGTATCGAAGTTTCAGAAGGCGTGTTGGGGTCTACCTGCGCCCAGTTACATGCCCCATTTTTTAAGTCGATGCGAACTGGCCTCCCTTGGGTAATGCTCAAGTTGGCTCTCGGCTCAGATAGTGGCATAGGAAAAAAAGGAATGAAAACCAATGTAACCCCCCCAGAGGTTCAGGGATATGCCCATGCACTGCGCCGAGTTTGTGACGGAATATTGGTGGGACGCAATACAGTTGCCATAGATAACCCACAACTAACTGATAGATGGCCTAAACCTACCCAGCCATACAGAGTTTTCCGTAGAATAGTCCTGGACAGCCACGGGAGCTTGTCCCCAGATTGTCGAGTATGGCAGTTTGCCGAGGGACATTCTGCTATTCGGGTACTCACTGAAGGTGCGCCCCCAATTGATGGAGTAGAGGATCTCCGACTCCCCCCTAGCTCTAAAGGTTGCAATTTGCATCATCTTTTGCATGAACTATCACTGAAAGGAATTTCCAGGTTACTGGTAGAAGGTGGCCACACTCTAGCCTCAGAATTGCTCGATGCTGATTTGGTGGATGTATTACATATTTTTTACAGCACTAAACCTGCGGGTGGAGAACCAGTAATACTTAATACCTGCAAGTTTGATCTTCATGTGGGCACACTGCATTTTGAAGACGGCTATTGGCAAATTTGCCAGAAAAATTGCAATGTGGCACAATAATTGAGTTGCTCTTGGAAAGCACACGGGAGGCTATATTTTGCAAAAAGTTCTTCGTAGTTTTGTAGCTCTTGTATCGTTAGTATTGATGGTTGCCTGTTACGGTGGCGATGGAGAGGATTCAAATACTGTCTCCGTTGTAATCCATGCCGAATTTGAAAAAAAGACCCTCAGTCAATCCGGCCTGTCCTCAGGTGTATATCGGCCAGCGAGGTACTGTTGGGTTGAGGGCGTTGACCCACAGACAAATCAATTATATTTTTCCGGCTACCTAAATTCCTCCGGGCAGGGAATCGTAGATGTCCCAATGGGAGTAGATTTTATTTTAAGGCTGGTAGCCAGATACGAGGTTCCCGGAAGCGATGGTGATTTTCGCATCAGAGGGAGTGTAAAAGACGGGAACATATCCCAGCGGTATAGCGGAACTTATGCCTTTAACGATATACCTGACTGGACTGTTTATAGTCAGGTCTACTCTGGATTCAACGATTTCAATATCACCATCAGAGCGCATGACTCGCAAAAAAGAGAGGCAGGTGCCTTCAACATAGCAGACCAGGCAGTGGAATTTGCGCTGGCAATGGGAAACCTTGAGCCTGGGCTACACCTACCAAACCTGCATACTTTCTGGTCGCCAGACACCCCATCCACCGGCTATCCAACTGTTGCATACGATACCCAGTTCAAACTCTTGGCACAGTCTACCGGCAGGACTATTTTCCAGCACGAAGTAATGGGTATTGGAGGTAGATGGACTAATTATCGGTCTGATGAATACAACGATTCAGCCCTATTAGATACATTTGCCCACCTATTGTTTGCAGATTACAGCTATCCTGCGACTTGGCCGACTGATCCATTTATCCAAATCGTAAGGCGCGACTGCGAAGATATTGCTTGGGTTGAGTGGCATACCGCCGCAGACACAACAGTGGCTTTTGTAAACGGATTTTGCAATTTTCTCTCTGCCGCAATAAAAAATAACCCATACATGTATGACATTTACCATAATGACCCATTTATGTCCTACAACCTAAGCGTCCCAACAACTTTCTATAAGCCTAACGGAGGCGAATTCCATCGTCAAAGTGTTGCAGGTGCCCTGTACAGGATTTGGAAAAATGCTTTTTCAGGCTCCAATAGCGGACTTCAGACAATGTGGGACGCTACATGGAAGCCCGGTATGGCCAAAAATATATTAAATTCCAGCTACCCTTATGGCTACATGCAGAGTCCCGTAGGCAACATTTCTTCTTATTTAAGCGGACTAGCAAATGGCACTAGCTTTGGAGTCACTAATAGCGTATGGAATTCTATCCTCACAGTCCTAAATAGCGAATCCATAAGTAACCCCAATGCGACCTACTTCAGCCTTGGCAAGTTGTGGAAGCAGATTTATTATTTACCAACAACTGAAACGGATTCCATCAGAACCTATACTGGTTCGTCTGGGGTATTCTGGGACTATGACCAATCTAAGTCATATTATTTCACCCAATACACCGATGGCTACAGGCGGATAACCTTGGAATTAACAGGGGGGCAAGATTTATTTTTGGAATTGTTTGATGAACGAGGTTTGCTAGAACAGCGAATGAGCCAAAACCCCTATCTGTACTCCCGCGAAATATATGCATCCCTGCTCCCAGGGAATTATGTCGTTAAAGTGAGAGCCGGGTATACCTCCCAGAACAGTTACGCTGGTTTTAGGTTAAGGATTCAGTAAGATTTTGTTTCCAATTTGGGTCTGGAAATGGAGATTGGAGTTGCTATTAACTATTTAAGGCCAACTCAAGGTACAATCATCAGGTTGCACTTTGGCATGAGGTAGTTAATGACCAAGTCCTATTACGCCGGAATGGAAATCGATGCCCCTTGTGGCAGATGCAAGATGGAGACAAAGCACCGTATCTTATCTATCACCGAGGGAACTCCAGAAACGCTGATATGTGTCAATTGCAGTTCTGTTCACAAATTCAGACCAGAGCGCACCATTCAAGAAAAGCATGTTGGAAGCAAAGTTATCCGCCCAACCAAAGCCACAAAAGCAACTTCACCACGGGCAGGGTCTTCATCCTCGTCGCATTTCCAAGAGCTGATGGTTTCAGAAAAAGCAGGTACAATTGCAAAGCCATTTGGACAAGGGGTTGCATGGGAAATGGGCATGTGGGTAGACCACCCTAGCTTTGGACTTGGCAAAATTCAGCATAAGGCTGGCCGAAAAATAGATGTACTATTTCAGAGTGGGCTAAAAACTTTGATGGCTCTTTAGTGTTGTAGTGATTACCTCTTCACCACTACCGGCACTTCATATCTAGAATCATCTTCTGCATTAGTTTTGATGATTAGTTTGCCGAGTGTTCTGCCGCCGTAGGTAAGTTTATCGGTTGGTACGTTGTTTATGAGTTCTATTTGAAGTAAGCCTTTCTTGATCTCAGAAATTTTGCTTACCTCTATTCCCTCAAAATCCATTGCTACGTCTATTTTTTCTATTTCAAAAGGCTTGCTGTCTATCCTTTTCAGAGAAAAAACCAGATACTTCTGGTAGCCATGAGACGGCCTAGGTATTTCTACTTCGCGTGGTTCTGCCAAATACATTGTCTCGCGTTGCCAATTGACTGTAGCAGTTACTAGCTCTGTAGAACCAGGCTCTGTGCGGAATACAATTTTTTCAGTCCCTACCCTCTCCAAAGGTAGTTTGTCTTTAATGACATTCATTTGAATCTGGACAAATTTCCTCGTAGTGTCCTTTGGAGGAGGTGCCATGCCGTATTTAACTAATTCAGCATATTCATCGCTTACCTTGGCAGTAGGAATGGTTATGGTTTCCATCTCATAGACAAGCCACTCAGGGGGGTCAAGGATTTCAGCCTTGTTAATTAGCTTTTTAGAATGTTCCAATACAATTTTGTTTTCTTCTGTCTTATCTGTATCTAATACATTAAAGAAAACAACATCTGGAGTTACTTCTACTTCAGAAACCACATTGCCTGAGAACTGAAATATCAAAGGTGGTTTGCCGTAAGCGTCAGTAATCAATTCAACTTGTTCTACAAAGTATCCATGCTTAGACGTAAGATTAATCTTGACCTGTAAATATCCAATATCTCCAAGTTCGAGTGACTTCGGTTCAAATTCTGCCCCCAGGCAAGCACATGAGGTTCTGACTGACATAACTCTGATAGCAGAAGGAAATGAATTTTTAAAAGGTACAATTACCTCATAATCTGCTACAGGGTCAACCTTACCTAGGTTATATCGTTGTATCTCATGGTTATTTGTGTCCTGACAGAGCACAATATTAAGTGACAGAGCGATGGCAGAAATTAAGTTTAGTAAACATCTCATTTCTTAAACTCAAACAGGTCTAGTATTCTTTTGCCACGTCCAGGCTTTTCTTCTATGATATTGCCACGCTGGTCTGTCAAAACATACGTACCATCAGCGCGGGTTCGCCAATAGAAACCAATGCCAAAACTGCTTGGATGATCATTCCTTACTTTTTCTGGTAGGTTTTCTGGTGCCGATACTTTGGTAAATTTACCTGTATCAACGTCTAATTCCCAATAAACATAGTTTGGCCACTTTTTTATCTTTTTATCTTCTCTTTCACGATTGAGTGTTCTGATTTTGTGCAGATTTTGTGGCTTGTCCCAGTCTTCTTCCTTAATTCCAAGTTCATCATGCAATACCGGTGGGAAAAGTTCTTTACCATGGACAGCAAAATCCTTGCTCACGGTAACACACAGTATTTTGCCATCCTTGGTTGCCTCCATTCCAAGGCTCACATTGTCAAACCACTTTTTTTCTGCGAATGCCTTTTCGTTGATTTCAGGATATACCGCGCATCTCCGCAATAGTTTTCCATTTTCGCCGTCAAAGATGAAAAATATGCCGTGTGCTTGTATGTGAAAAATGATTTTAGAGCCTACCCTGCCAGTTGTTGTAGCGATTGTATCGCCAAAATACGGCCCTATTTTTGGCCACCACTCGCCATTTGGCCCTTCTTTTGTCCATGTGGGTACGGAAAAGGCATCCTCGACTGGGTTTTCTAATTCAAGTTCCAGCTTTTTGTTTTTCTTGTATATGCCAAAGAGATATGCCTTGTCATCTCGAATAATTTGGGCCCTATAAGCGCATACGATATATTTTCCGTTTTGCAAAGGGAGGATGTTTTCAAGGACGGATCTCTTAATTTCACCGGTGGAATGGAGTACAGCGTCGATTACCCATTCGCCATTTTCATGCCTCCAAAGAAAATCTGTACTACCTTTGATCTCATTCGTTTTAGTATCTCTTTCCCGAGTTACTCCGAATGCATATAGGGTCCCGTTGAAATAATCTCTCTTAAACGCATTTTGTGGCAAACTGATAGTCCTTACATTGTTGCCATAGCTTCCCTCAATTACCACGTTGTTGCGACGTGAACCATCTGGGGTCAGTTCTTGCATTGGGAGGATAATGCTAGTGGTATCCCAAATGACTGGGTCTTTAAGGGGGGGGGCCATTTGCCCATAAACACTACTGGTACAAAGGCAAATAAGAAACAGGACGCACATTACAGAAATTTTGGGTTTCATAGATTTATTCCTTTGGAAAGCAGAAAATACAACGTGCATCCAGTTAGGTGTGCCACTGAGTTTTATCAGAAGCTATTGTACTGGATTCTAAATACAAGTTACCAGAGTCACATAAAAATCGGCGAAAATTCCAGTTTTGATTTTTGCTCTGCTATAATGCCTCATGGCAAAAAAGAAACCTTTCTGGCGAACAAGCACTTTCTGGATTTTTGTCGGCCTCATCATGGGGGTCGTATTGGGGGGATTTTTCCCTCAGGACGAGTTCCCCCAAGCCTACAATCTTTTCCGATTCATGTCCCGGTCATTTATAGCATTGATCAAGGGTCTAATTGTTCCGCTACTAGTTTCCACTATTGTTGTAGGTATCGCCCAAACGGGAGACATAAAAGCGGTTGGGCGAATGGGCGGAAAGGCACTGCTCTACTTTGAAATAGTCACTACTGTTGCCCTCTTCCTCGGCCTTGGCGTGGCAAATTGGATCAAACCCGGAGCAAACCTCCCCCTTGATCTTTCGGCTCACACAGCGGTGGCTAATGCCACGACACAGACGGGTTGGGACATCATGTTCCACATGTTCCCCAGCAACGTGATAGACCACGCCGCCAAGGCTGACATTTTGCCGGTGGTAGTATTTGCCGCCCTCTTTGGCATTGCCCTTACAAAAGCAGGCAAGAGGGGAAAGATAGTTCTCGATTTCTTTGATGGCGTAGCCCAAACCATGTTTAAGTATACCGACATGATAATGACGCTTACGCCTCTGGGCGTTTTTGGGGCAATGGCCTATAACGTCAGCCACATGGCCGCCGGGCATGACGTTAATGGTGTCTATATGAAGGGCTGGCCAGCAGTCTTTCAATTGCTAAAGCAATATTCACTACTAGTAGGAAGCCTCTATTTTGCTCTGGTGTTGCTATTCCTGCTAGTATTCCTACCAGTGGCATGGATAACAGGCATTAAGATATGGGGATTCATCAAGGCCATCCGCGACCCTGCCATTACTGCTTATTCGACAGCTTCCAGCGAAGCCGCCCTGCCTAAGTTATTAGAAGAAACGGTCAGATTTGGCGTACCGCGCCGTGTGGCTAGTTTTGTGATTCCAACCGGATATAGCTTCAACCTAGACGGTAGCACACTATACCTCGTCCTGGCCTCTATGACCATTGCCCAGGCCGCTCATGCCGCAAATCCAGAAATGTTTCCTGTGATGAGTTTTGGTGCTCAGTTGATGATGGTCTTTACCTTCATGCTCACATCTAAAGGCGTGGCAGGAGTTCCTAGGGCTACCCTGGTAATTATCGCCGCTACCAGTAGCGGCTTTGGCCTCCCAGGAGAGGCCGGTATTGCAATGTTATTGGCTGTAGATGAAATCATGGATATGGCGCGCACCACCATCAACGTCATCGGCAACGGCCTGGCAAGTGTTGTAATAGCAAAATGGGAAGGCGTTTTCGGAACAGAGACTGAGTTATTGCCCGATCAGGAGTTTATTAGCGAGTAGCGGCCTACCTTATGCGTTCAATTTTCCTTTTTAATACCCTCACACGTAGCATCGATCAGGTTATCCCAAACGAACCTGGCGTTGTGAAGGTCTATAACTGTGGCCCTACTATTTACAACTTTGCCCACATTGGCAATCTGCGGACATTTCTATTTCAAGACTTATTGCGGCGCACCCTTTTAGCTTGTGGCTACGATGTGGTTTTTTGCATGAACCTAACAGACGTTGAAGACAAGATTATTAGAGATTCTCAGGCTGATTTGCCACAGAGCGCAGACAATGAAACCCGCCTGGGAGCAATGCGTGCCCTAACTGATAAGTATGAAAAGCATTTTCTGGAAGATATGACTGCCCTCGGAATACAAATGCCAACACATATGCCCAGGGCCACCGACTACATTCCCCAGATGATTAGACTGGTGGAAGGGCTGGAGTCGAAAGGGCTGGCCTATGAGCGCGATGGGAGTGTATATTTTAGAGTTTCTGAACTTCCCGACTACGGCTCTTTAGCACATCTTGATAGAGAAGGTATGAAACAGGGTTCTAGCGTCGACTCTGATGAATATGACCGCGACTCGTTGAATGACTTTGTACTTTGGAAGGGGTATAAACCGGGGGAACCCTGGTGGGAGAGCAAGTGGGGCAATGGGCGTCCGGGATGGCATATAGAGTGCTCGGCCATGTCGCTGGATTTATTTGGAGAATACCTAGACATTCATACAGGTGGCATAGACTTGGTATTTCCACACCATGAAAATGAAATTGCCCAAAGCGAAGGGTTACTTGGCCATAAATGGGTAAATCACTGGGTGCATGGCGAGTTTTTGCTTGTAGAAGGCGAAAAAATGTCTAAGTCCCTGGGAAATTTTTATACTCTACGCGACCTCAGAGAAAAGGGCATCGATCCGATAGTTTTCCGCTACGCTATTCAGTCTAACCATTACAGAAAAGCCTATAACTTTACCTTTGATGGACTTTCAGCCGCAGAGGCATCCCTAAAACGCATTAGGGGATTTCGGAGGAGGATGGAGGATCAATCTGCCCCTGGTGGAGGGGGTGAATTCAAAGAATCGATTGACCCATACATTCGCGTCGAAAAGGCCAGGCAAGAATTTTGGGACGCACTATGCGATGACTTAAACACCCCAGAGGCATTAGCCGCCCTGTTTACCCTCATCACGGATATCAACGCTCAGGATGATCGCATATTGCTACTGCCAGACGAACGCAGTGCCATTTTGGATTTTTTAGATGAGACAGATTCAATTTTTGCCGCTTGGCCACATGAATCCAGAAGTCTGGATCAGGAAGTTAAAGAATTGATTACCGCCCGCAAAATAGCCAAAGCAAATAAGGAATGGGCAGAGGCAGACAAAATCAGAGAAAAAATTAAGGACTTGGGAATAGTCCTTGAAGACAGAAAAGATGGCAGTGTTTCATGGCATAAAATATGACAGAAATGCAATTACCAGAGCAAATTACAAACAACAAATACATTCGAGTCTGAAATAGCTGTACACTTTTTTGGGAAAAAAGGCTATAGTAGTATACCGAGTTGTATTCAACCATCGCACTTGGTGTAAGACTGGCTGTTGAGGTGTCCATGCCCCGTCTCCTATTAGTAGACGATAATCCGAGCATTCACAAGATTGTTGTATCCTTATTAGCTCCCACAGCTATAGAAATATCCTATGCGGCATCATCTGCCGAGGCTTTTGGTATTCTTGCCAAAGAAAACCCGTTTGACGTTGTGTTATTGGATACAACCTTGCCAGAGATGGATGGATGGGAGTTACTGAGCCGGTTAAGAACCAACCCAAAAACAGCAAAGATGCCAATCGTAATGATGGCGGGCGTACTAGAAGAAGTAGACCCAGAAAAGGTTGAAAAGGCTCCAATTCAAGCATTTTGGCGAAAACCAGTAGATCTCCATGATCTTGCTGACAAGGTTGGATTAATAATGTTTGCTCCCGCCTTTGCCGCAAAGCCAGTTATAAACCGAAGTAGCGATGTCCCATCAGACCTTCTAATACTTGACGAGCAAGACTTGGCAGAAGACATCGACATTGATTCTTTAGGAGAAGTATCTGCTGTATCTCAGGCCGAAAGTGCTGGGGTTGGTGGTGCTTCCACAGATGGAAGTATTTCTGATTCTGAGGATGTCATTTCGCTCGAACTGGAAGACCTTGATTTAGATAACATGGAGCAACTTGCTGTTGATGAAAGCACTGTTTCGCCTACCGACATCACAAGCCCTGATGAACCTATAGAATCTATCGCTGACGAAATTGACATATGCGAAACACCAACACAAAATGTAGCAGACTATCAAGACACATCGCCTGAAGACTTTGGCCCAGAGCTTTTTTCGCCCGAAGATGTAGCAGGCTCGCTTGCACCCGGAATCAGGGGCATGTCCTCGGCGGCCTCCGAATTACTTTCTGACCCCAAATTTATCGCCGCAGTTGCCAAGGCCGTAGCAAAGAATTTGAACATGAATGGCATGGGCAATAGGTAGTACACAATGTCTGATTCCTGGTAGGCTCAAACAACAATAAATGGATACATGACGCATGATTACTGGCTTTAATACGGAATTTCGTTTCAATAACCGCGTATACCATGTTCAGACTGAAGATAAAGGGTTATCAAATCCTAAAATTCAGACTCTGATCTATGTCAGGGGAGAGGTACTCGACAGTTTTAATGGGGACTACTCTGACCTACTAAAAAATCCACCAGTTTCTGAAGCCGAAATTATGCGGCGGATGGAAGATCAACATAAGCAAATAGTCAGCGATGTCAAAAGCGGAAAATATGATTTTACGCCAGCCGATCAAAGCTTTGCAGAAGAGAAAGTTTTCAACAACCGTCCCCTGGAAGATGTCATAGTTGAGTACCTGCAAGCGGAAGGCGATAAAGAAACGATGGAGATGATTCTCAAAAAGCCACTCACCCCAAAATTCGGCACAACCTTTACTTTTTCGATAATTGCGCGACTTTGCAACAGTAAATTTCCAGTTCCCGAAGCAAAGGTATCAGTAAAACTTATTTCCAGTTTCAAAAAAGCAATTGAGTTATTGACTGGAAAAACTGATGCAAGTGGAGGATTTAGTGCCTCCATCGACTTGCCCCCCAGCCAGCCAGGCCATTGTGCAATTCTGTTGTCATGTTTTTCTGAACACGGAAATGACGAAATACGAGCATTTATCTCTGTATAATACCCTAATCCTACGAGGTCTGCATGAGTTTGCTATTGGCAGTCGACGTTGGTAATACTAACATCGTCCTTGGCGTTTTTGACCTAACCCAAGGTCAAAGCTCGCCCCTAATGCACAGTTGGCGCATAGCCACCACCCGCGAACGCACCGCCGATGAGTACGGATTGATGTTTCAGGAACTCCTAAGGCATCAAGGAAAAGACTTATCCCAAGTTTCTGAAATGGTTTTCGGGAGTGTAGTTCCACCATTACATCCAGTATTAGAAACATGTTCGCAGAGATATTTCAATACTCACCCACTCTGGGTCGAACCAGGTGTCGACATAATACTCAAGGTAGCAATTGACCACCCAAACGAGCTAGGGGCCGACCGCATCGCAAATTGTGTAGGAGCAATAGAAATGCACGGCACACCAGCTATAACAGTAGACTTAGGGACTGCCACTACCTTCGACATAGTTAATAATAAATGCGAATATATTGGTGGATTGATCCTGCCAGGCATCAAAATCGCCGCCGAGGCACTATTCCAGCGCGCCGCCAAACTGCCAAGGGTAGAAATCGTTAAACCACTGGGTATCGTTGGCCGAAACACCATCCAGGCAATGCAGGCAGGACTCTACTACGGTTGCATTGGTCAAATAGATGGAATTTTGGAACGCCTCATAGCAGAATTTCCGGGTGCAGTAGTAGTAGCAACCGGCGGCCTGGCCAAAACAGTAGGCAAGGAAAGCAAATATATTAATCATGTCGAATCAGACCTAACACTGAATGGCCTGCGTTCTATCTGGTATCGGAATAGAAAAAAATAATATTTATAGCTAGAACATCAACCACTCTTCGCTACGCACCACAGTCTATATGTATCCATTAATTCATCTTGGCATAGTTGATAGTACCCAAACCTTTTTGGCGCGGCATCCAGAGTTGGGGTTTTGTGGTGTTCTAGCCGACATGCAAACCGCAGGGAGAGGCAGGGGAGGGAATGCTTGGGAGAGTAGCCAAGGGGCTGGCCTCTGGCTATCAGCCCGCATTCCACCACCTAAAATTTATAGTGGAATTGTTTTACAATCTGCAATGGTCGCTACCGCCGAAGTTCTCAAGCCATGCGGAGTGCGTCTTGGGCTGAAGTGGCCAAATGACCTAGTGGCCTACAGGCAACCTGACAAATCCCTTGTAAAGGTGGGCGGGATCATTGGCGAACAAAAAGAAAGCTGTACCATGCTAGGGCTGGGCGTAAACCTATACAGCGCACCAGACATGCCAGGGAGAGCCATTCCGCCTGTAGCACTCATCGACTTGGGAGCAGTGAATGTGCCAAATAATATCGACCTAGCCAAGAGCATACTGACAGCATGGAATAATCTTGGAACACATACGCTAGCTTTTCGTTGGCCAGAAAGAGGAGACCTAATTCAGTGGGAGGATGGTTCAGGAATCTGTCAAGGATGGGAGCCAGATGGCCGACTAGCAGTGCAAACCGAGTCAGGTTTAGAGCTCCTAACCGCAGGGGATATAAGGGGGCTTGAATTCCATGACCGAGAAATCTAAACTAATTCTTTTAACAACCGTGTCTCAAAATCATTGACACGTCCCCTTCCGAGTATAAAATCTATGCAAAAATTGCGATCACGGATTACCCGAAATAGTAGAACAACATTAGCTTTAATGTTATCTCTTTTGATTACAGCGATTGGATGTCATCAAACCGATAATGACGTGGCCGAAGAGCCGCAGATACCAAGCGGCGAATTGTGGAAAATTGTCGAAGATGCCTATACATTTACCTTTCCACTGGTAATGATGGGTGCAACGATGCAGGCATCGACCAATACTGAGGTAGCGATAACCACTCAAGCACCTGTAAACCAAATATTTCACGCTAAACGTTTGGCAAGAGCAGAGAGCAAACTGATAGTGACACCAAATGTGGACACTCTTTACTCTCAGGCATTCTTTGATCTGAGCAAGGATGCCCTGGTATTTCGCAAACCTGCCGTAGGGCGATATTGCTCAGTGCAACTACTCGATCAATATACCAATTGTATCGCTACATTGGGAACAGGAAGCGATACTCAGGATGAACGATTGTACCTGTTTAGCGGGCCAGGGTTTTCAGGAGATGCCCCAGAGTGGCTGACAAGAGTAAATTTCCCCACCAATAATGCATGGATGCTGATACGCACAATAGTGGAAGATGATGAAGACCTGGAAAACGTGTACGCCATTCAGGCAGAAATGAAGCTCGTCCCGCTTGCGGCATATTTAATCAACGAATTTGACTATGATCCACCCAAAGGGGAATACAAGGCAGAGAACGATTTTGTCCCAATTCAGCACGTCCTTGCCATGCCGCCGATGGAATATTTCAGTTTTGCCAACGAGTTGATGGCGATAAATCCGCCTGCCCCGGAAGATTCAGCGATGTTGGAGCGGATTGCCAAAATAGGAGTAGGCCCGCCCTCAACTTTAATGCGGCCATATTGGGCAACAATCCAATCGCGGAGTGGGAAGCTATGAAGGACGACTTGTCGCAAAGGTGGGTAGGCGACAGTTTGAAGTTCACGCTGAGGATGGGGCAATGGAATTTATGGGGGGATCCCATTGCAAAATTTGGAACTGAATATTCATATCGTGCCTTGATTGCACAAGCTGGTATAGGGGCAAATCCGGTTACTTCGGCAATCTATCCATCCACCCGTATAGACCGCACAGGCGAACCCCTGGATGGAAAAAACGCTTACATTATCCATTTTGACAGCGTGCCTCCTGTGGGCGAATACGGATTCTGGTCAGTGACAGCCTACGGCGAGGATAATTTCTTAATTGATAATGAGATTAACCGATATTCGATAAACGACCGCAACCAAGTGAAATTTAACGATGATGGGTCTTTGGATATCCTTGTCCAGGCATATCCTCCAGAGGATAAAACCATGGCGGGCAATTGGCTACCCGTAAAAGAAGACTCATTTCACTTGCATCTCAGGATTTATTTGCCCCATAGCGATGTATTGGATAGTAAATGGGCGATGCCGGAAATAATCAAGCAATGAGACTACTGCTGTCGAAGTGGATTAGGACAAGCTCAGCCAAACCCTGTCGCTGATGTTTAGACAGACAAAAGTTTTTGGATTTCAAAACTGGGGAAAACGCCCAGTTTTGAAATAAGCTCGTAAGACAAAACTTATAAATTAAACCGGTACAGGCGCGGCAAATGAATTGACGACCTTGACGATAGCCTCGTGGTTTATTGCAGGGAGGGCTGATTTAGAATTAGATTTCTCGGAGTGTTCGCCATACAGTAATTTGCGGTCAATACCGGTTTCTTGGGCAAACTGATTAATTGCGCGGGCCTTCGCCGCATCGGCCAGAGCATCAAAGATGAAGCTGGCATCGCACTCGCCTTCTTCAATATCTAACAAGGCGGCATGAAGATAGCCTGCTATATCTTCCTCTGTGGCAAGGCTGTCTAACACATTCCAGCGGCTCAGTTTAACATCCTCGTCCGTAAGGTTGTCAGGAGTTATGGGTGTTCCATCCGTGCGTGTCAACATTCTTCACCTCTTTGAACCTTGAGTTTAATAGCTTTGGCAAGTACAACATCGCTTGACTGTGTGTCTTTGTCCCCACCAATCAGTAGCCAGTAAAGTTCCATACCGCTCTGAAAGTAGTATGGACGATAGCCAGGGCCGAAGTGTAACTTCATTTCAAAAACACCATCGCCAACCGATTCCACATCGCCAAAATTCCCACCTTCAGCACGTTTGATGCGTGTATCAATGCGCTTTTTGGTTAGCTTGTCTGTGAGGCCATCAAGCCAGTTTTTGAAAATTTCGGTTCTGTCTAAAGTGTTCACCGTGTTGTCCTCAATGCTAACTATAGTTGGGTTTGGGTATTGAAGCAAAAGGGGTCGAATATTATAGCGGTTCAACTTTTTGTAGTTGAACTGCTATATGCCAGGATTTGCCCGCATAACGAAGGTGACGATAGAAAAGAATCTGCAAGCGTGCCTCCAAGTCTGCCAAATTTATTGTGGTGGGGCGTGACTGCCTCGGACATCCTGATACTAGGTTGCGTTTAATCGGGATTAAACGCGAAACGCAAAAGTTTTTGCAATACTGGCAACTACTAAAAAAACCGTCGTTTAGCAACAATCTCCTGTACACAATTAATCACTATATCTATTGCAATATAAAGACTTAATGCCTACTGTTCTCACCGCATGTGTCAAAGTCGGGGGAGTAGAACCGTTCATAAAACAGTTTAGGTGATAAAATATAGCCACTTGCAAAACCTCTGATTTTGCAGGTCCCGGAGGAAAAAGGATATGAACAAGTTTGCATGTACTTTTGTGGTTGCAGTTTTGCTTGCAACTACATGGTGTTCCATAGGATGTAGCAGTTCATCAAAACACGCACAGGAAGATATTGAGAGCATCAATCAAGCCTTTGCCGAAAAAGCCTATGAATACTTCATTGAACTATCAGCAATTCCAAGAGGCTCTGGCAATATGCTGGCCATTAGCGACTATCTGACGGCGTTTGGAAGAGAACGTGGCCTGCTTACGATTCAAGACGAGGCACTCAACGTATTCATAAAAAAAACCGGATCGGTAGGACGAGGAGGTGAAGCCCCCATCATTTTGCAGGGGCACATGGACATGGTTTGCCAAAAAAATAGTGGCATCGACCATGATTTTCTGCGAGACCCCATTGTCCCTTGGATTGATGGCGACTGGATAAAGGCTCATGGTACTACGCTTGGTGCTGACAATGGTGGCGGTCTAGCCATCATCTTAGCCGTGCTTGATTCTGACAATCTCTCTCATCCGCCCATCGAAGTAGTTATTACAACCGATGAAGAGACCACCATGAACGGCGCTCTCAGTTTTGATACATCCCTACTTTCAGGTAACCGGATCATCAATTTGGATGAGGAAGATGAAGGTATCTTTGTTGTGAGTTGTGCAGGCGGGGCCAGTGCAGGTATCACAATACCAATACAAACATTAGCTATGCCAAATGGCTTAGTCACATATGAGCTGAATGTGAAGGGGCTAATAGGCGGACATTCAGGAGTTGACATAAATAGTGGGCGCGCCAACGCTAATTTGCTGATAGCGCGCTTGATCAACGCCATTGCAAACAGTGGCATATTTGTGGCCAGCATTGATGGAGGGACTGCGCGCAACGCAATAACCAGGGAATGTACAGCGGTATTGTCATTTCCCGAAGGGAGCTATGAAGCGATACAAGCAGTCATATCTGCAGAAGAGGCCACTATCAAGTCTGAATTTCCAATAGAGATTGGCCTGATGGTTACGTGGACAAAGACATCGGATGCCCAAACCGCAATCAATCCCGATTCGTTGCAACGGGTTTTGGACTGCATATTGGGGCTACCCAACGGCATGTTGGCGATGAGTCCTGATATTGCTGGGCTTGTGCAGACATCCAGTAATCTGGGCATTATAGAAACTGGTAGCAACGAAGTAATGCTTACCTGCATGCCACGCAGTTCAGTCCCCGCAGAATTGGCTGAAACGATTGAAACGATGAAAAATTTGGCTGAATTGCTAGGGGGCAAATTGGACATTTCCGACGCATTCCCTGCTTGGCCATATAAGGCCAATTCGCCATTGCGGGATGCACTGATAGACTTTTACAAAGGGCTTTACGGCGTTGATCCCATGCTCGGAGCCACTCATGGAGGACTAGAGTGTGGTGTTTTTGCAGAAAAAATGCCTCATGCAGATATTATCTCAATAGGGCCAACGGTATTTGATGCCCATAGCCCAGACGAGCGGATGTCGCTTTCCTCCTTCAACAGGACCTGTGGCTTTGTTATAGAAATACTGAAAAAGTTGCCAGGAAATCCTACACCCAAAAGCAGTGGGGTGGTAACGATAATTCCAGAGGTATACCAAGGTAAATACCAGAGGTTATAGAACCATTGTGCAATCGTGGGATTAGAACCAGGTTGCCAACGGTTTCAGAAAGCCCTTAAAGGAGATAATGTATGAAAAATTCAAAGAAATCCCTGATTGAGAGTGTGTAATACCATTTTCTATTGCTAGCTTTAGAAATCGTTTGTATAAGCCAAATGAAATCGAAATTTACATAGACAATTACTCAAATCAGCAATCTAAAACGCTATAAGAGTATTTTTTGGTGCGTACATGTTACAATCCATTTTGGGGAAGGGTAGACAATACACGTGCTAGTACCACGATACAGAAACACTCACGAGAGTTTTGAACGTCTGTATGACGAATACTACGACAGGATATATGTCTACATAGCTCGCAGGGTCAGCAGTGGGCAAATAGCGGAAGACCTGACGGCAGACGTGTTTACAAAGGCTTTTGCCAATCCATACGATCCAGAAATCGCAAAATTTTCTACCTATATTTACGCAATAGCCCAGAATGTGCTGAAAAACCACTACCGCGATGTCGCAATAGGGGCCGATCGGGGATGTTGCGGACTGGGTAATGAACTGGCGGACGAGGTAGACATTCTGGGCGATTTGATTACTCGTGAGGAATTTGGTGCCTTGAAAACGGCTCTTGCCGCACTGCCTGACCAGCAGTACACAGTCGTGTATCACAGGTATTACCTTCGCGAGAGCTTTAAGGAAATAGCTGTAGCGATTGGAATTACAGAGTCTGCGGCAAAAAAAGCCCACATGCGCGCCTTAAGTGCCCTCAAAAAAATTTTGAAAAATTTTGATAAAGGGAGTCCCTTTTTGAGTACTCAAGTGTATACACAATACAGAGGGCGGTGACGAGATGGATGAAGACAAACTCAGCCAAATCCTGTCGCTGATGTTTCAACAGACAAAAGTTTCAGGAGGTGCCAAAGCAAAACTCAAGGCAAAGCTGTTTGAGAGCTCCGACAGCTCCAAAAGCCGTGAAAACTTTGAGCTTCCAGACGAAAGAATGGACTTTGTAGCGGCGGCTGGAGATGCAGTAGACGCAACAGAGGAGGAGCAAAAAACTAAACAGAATGAAACACATTGACTTAAAACTCAATGCAAGTCAACCACAACCCCCCGCCAAGTACGGGGAATTTTCGGAGATAAAAAACCATGACAAACTTTACACCAGAACAGCTTGAGGCCGCCAGGTCAGCCAAATCGCCAGAGGAATTGATTGAAATAGCCAAAGGCGCGGGCATTGAGCTCACGCAGGAACAGGCCGAAAGGTTTATTGCCCAGCAAAAGCAGGGCGAACTTGCTGACGAGGAACTGGAAAATGTAGCGGGAGGCGGATGCGGCAAACCGATAACCTGCCGCAAATGCAACAGCGAAAACGTAAGCGTAAGAACGAGAAATATATCCGAATATTACATAGAATCAAAGTTTACATGCAGAGACTGCGGCTATGAATGGAAAACTTAGCGAAGAAGGATTAGGTAGCCATGCCTTACATACTCAACCCCAACATCGCCCCGTGCGGCTAATGCAATACAAATAGGAGAAAGCACCATGTCAAACTTCACACCTGAGCAACTGGAGGCCGCAAAGGCGGCCAAGTCGCCTGAAGAACTTGTCACGATGGCGAAGGACGCAGGGGTAGAAATTACCCTCGAACAAGCAAAGACTTTTGTCGCCAGCCAAAAACAGGGCGAACTCGCTGACGAGGAGCTGGAAAACGTTGCAGGCGGGGGATGCCACCATGACGGCTGGCTGATCGTCACCGTGGGATACAGTTGCGGCTGTTTTGAATGTAAGCATTGCGGGGGAGACAATACTAGAAGCAGTGGTTTAATCAGCGATGTGCATGAATGCAACGTCTATAATGGAAATCTCAAGGTTTGTTGCAGTCATTGCGAATGGTGTCACTACGAAAGTGCCCTGTGGCTATGTAAAAATCCCGTCAAAAGATCACATTAAGCGGAGACTGTTTGCCTTACATCCTCAACCCCAACATCGCCCTGCGCGGCTGGCGGCTTGTACCCCATGCCTATTACCCCCATGGGGCTGGCCATGCACAGAAACTGACACCTGAAGAATTTGAACTGCTCCGGAATTGCGACGGAGTTACTGACATCCGACCTTCGCAGACGCTTTTCACGCTACTGAAGAGGGGGATGTGCCTTCCCGCCACGGAAGGTGAAGAACTGACCGACTGGCAGAGATACCGCTTCTGCGATAACCGCTATTTCCCCGCCGTAAATTGGGCTATTACGGGCAAGTGCAACTTTAATTGCCGCCATTGCTTTAATGCGGCTGACAACGCGCCGCTGAACGCTGAATTTACTTGGGAACAGTGCCAAAGCCTCATAGCCCAGCTAGACGAATGTGGTGTTCAAAATGTCACGCTTACGGGCGGCGAGCCAATGCTACACCCCAGCTTTATGGACATCTGCCGGGAGATAGACAGGCGAGGCATGGTTATAGATGAGATAACCACCAATGGTAGCCGTATCACTTCCGAAATGCTGGATGAATTCGCCCAATTCGGTAAAAAGCCGCTGTTCAAGTTAAGTTTTGATGGGGTGGGGCACCATGACTGGTTCCGCATGAAAGAGGGTGCGGAGCGCGAGGTTATCGAAAAAACAAAGCTACTCAAGGACATGGACTTTAGTGTCCGTTTCCAGACCAACGTCCACCGCGACAACATGGATACTATACTCCCTTCGGCAAGGCTGGCCGAAGACCTGGGCGTTGAGGCCATCCGCGTGATACGCACCACGGAAGCCCCGCGATGGGCGCAGACGGGCGGCGATTTGTGCCTTGGCATAGAGGAATACTATGACTTCGCCCTGGATTTGATACGCTCTTTTTTGGTCGAAAACCTGAAAATTTCGATCGACATCTGGCAAGTGTTTCAGATGTCGCCGCGCCGTAGGGCTTACCACCACAGGCCGGTGGAGGGCGGCGCAAACAAATGCCGCGACAGCCTGCCTGTATGCAGGGGCAACAGGGGTCGCATCGCCCTAACTCCAGAGGGCGACATTGTGCCATGTAACCAGATGAGCGGTTATTTCAAAAAGCACGGCACGCATTTGGGCAATGTACACAAAACGCCACTACGAGAACTGTTGACTGAGGGCGAATATCTGCGGTCGGTCTGCTATTCCGTTGGCGAGCTAAGGGAGGAGAATCCCAAGTGCCAGACATGCCGACATTGGAAGCTGTGCCTGGGAGGTTGCCGGGCAATAGGGATTTTGTTTGGAGGGGGCTATAATAAATACGACCCGTCAAAGTGCATTTACTTCGATGGATACTTTGACAAGTTTGCCGCGCTGTTTGATGAAAGCTGGCGTTGCATTGACGATCTAGTAGAGTAGACTATTAGAATCAGTTGACAGGAGCAAACCTGTATGGCCATTACCAAAACCCTCGAAAACGGAAAACTTACCCTCTCGCTTGAGGGAAAACTGAGCGTCAGTACCGCACCTCAGCTTCAAGACGCGCTGAGCACTGCTTTTGACGAAGCAGAAGAAGTCATACTGGACTTCGCAAAGCTCGTATATGTGTCTTCTGCCGGCCTACGAGTTCTTTTGATAGGTCACGAAACGGCGCAGGCAAAGGGGGCTAAAATGGTGCTGTCGGGAGTGTCAGAGGAAATCATGGAAGTCATGGAAATGACTGGGTTTACAAATGTACTAACTATTTTGTGAGGTAAGTGGAGGGCACAGCCCAATGGAAAGCAACTTGTATAGAAAAGAATCTGTTGAGAGGATCACAGGCCCAGAGGAACTGAATACCTATGTCAAGGTGCTGAATCCCCGCGTTTGGCTGATCCTTGTCGGCATCGCCATTGCAGTTGCCGGGTTGACAATATTTACGGCCTCAACGGGCTTTCCGGTTTGGGACTTGTTTTTTGGTAGCACGGGGAGCTGATTATCAAAGTTCCAGTAATATTACAGCTTGAGATAGTGGAGTGCGGCGCGGCCTCGCTTGCAATGGTCATGGCGTACCACAAAAAATGGGTGCCCCTTGAGCGACTACGCGTGGACTGCGGGGTATCCCGCGATGGGAGTTCGGCGGGAAATCTGCTCAAAGTCGCCCGAATGTACGGCTTTGAGGCAAAAGGATACCGTCTGGAACCATCGACCATAGCCAAGACGATACCTATGCCCTGCATCATCCATTGGAACATGAACCATTTTGTGGTGCTTACCAAGTTAGGCAAAAAATATGCGTATATAAACGACCCGTCTCGCGGCGAGGTCAAGGTGCCCATCGATCAGTTCAATAAATCCTATACCGGCATTGCCATCGCCATCAAGCCAGGTAAGGATTTTGAGCCTAGCGGAAAGCCAGTTTCTGTTTGGCCCTTCGCAAAACAGCGATTGAAAGGCACAGCACCTGTTTTTGCGTTTATCATTGCTGTGAGTGCGCTATCTTCAGTTATCGGCATCATATCGACATTTTTTGGACGTGTGTTCGTCGACGATCTGCTCTCTGGCAAGCATCCCGAATGGGTGACCGGATTTATCGCGCTTTTTTTAGTTTATAATGTATTAAGCATCTTGCTGGCTGTAATACATACAAGAACCAACCTGAAAATCACTGCCAAGTTTGCGGTGGTTTCAAGTGGCATGTTTATATGGCACGCGCTTCGCCTTCCTCTGGATTTTTATTCGTCACGCCATGCAGGGGACATTGCCGCAAGGCAGGGCGAAAATGACGGCATTTCTCTTTCCCTAATACAGTTGTTTGCCCCGTTGTTTATAGATGTCCTTATGATGGGGTTCTATCTCTTTATCGTCCTGCAATACAGCGTCCTGCTGACAGTCATTGGCATTTCTTCGCTGTTTATCAATTATGCGGTCAACAAAATAATTACTGACAAAAATATAAACATTTCCCGCGTGTCCTCGCGAGACAGGGCTAAGTTGGGCGCGATGACGGTTGCCGGCGTGGAGATGATTGAAACTATCAAATCGGCTGGCGCAGAGGATGGATTCTTTGAAAGATGGTCGGGTTATCACGCCGCTGTCAACGATCAGCAAATAAAGGCGATGAAATTAAATCGATCGCTGGGACTGATTCCCCAAATCGTTAAGCAGACGGTTGACATAGTTATCCTGATGATCGGCGCGTACATGATTATCCAGGGCAAAATGACCATTGGTATCTTCTTCGCATTTCAAGGATTTATGAGTGCTCTGCTGGCCCCATCTTCCAAGATAATAAACACCCGCCTAGAAATGCAGAAAACTAAGGTATCTATGGAGCGAGTACAGGACGTTTTCGATTACCAGACAGACGTGGAGTATCGGGAATTTAATCTGGAAGAAAATTTTTACAAGCTGTCGGGGCAAATAGAAATCAAAAACCTTACATTCGGATATAACAGGTTGTCGGAGCCTTTATTAGATAATTTTAGCATGACCCTTACACCTGGCGAGAGTGTGGCACTTGTCGGGGCCTCTGGGTGTGGCAAGTCCACTATCGCTAAGCTGATAAGCAATCTGTACAAACCGTGGAGTGGTGAGATACTCTTCGATGGCAAGAGGGCGGACGAGATACCAAGAGAAATATTTACAAGCTCGGTTTCTGTGGTGGATCAGGACATCATTTTGTTTAAGGACAATGTCAACGAAAACATCAAAACATGGGATAAATCTATTGAGGACTTTGAAGTCATTTTGGCGGCAAGGGACTCACAGATACACGGTACCATCATCGACCGGGACGGTGGCTACAGTGCGCCCGTGCTGGAGGGCGGCAAAAACTTTTCCGGCGGGGAGCGGCAGAGGCTGGAGATTGCCGGGGCACTCGCCAAAGACCCAACCATCGTAATACTCGACGAGGCTACCAGCGCGCTGGATGCGAAAACCGAATATGACGTGATACAAGCAGTAAAGAGCAGAGATATTTCAATGGTCGTGGTTGCCCACCGTCTGTCAACTATCCGCGATTGTAACGAAATAATCGTACTGGACAATGGCAAGGTGGTACAGCGTGGGACGCATGATGAGCTATTTGCAGTCGAAGGCAAATACAGAGAATTGGTGAGTGTAAATTGAACTGGTTTGAAGAACAGGTAAAAAACCGCCTACAGAACGATGAGGACGATTTTTCTTCCGCTTTTGCTGAGTTGTCGTCCATCGTCATGGGAGATGCGGCGGCGAGTGCGGGGCTAATTACTCCGCGCCAGAAAACGCGCAATGCAGTACAGGAAATACTTAAGTTTTTCAATCAGAGCATCGTTCCTGTCCCTGACAGCATCACCGATACGGCAGAATACATCAATTATTGCCTTAGACCATCCGGCATTATGAAACGCCGCGTGGAACTGGTTGGCAAGTGGTGGCGCGATGCGTATGGGCCTATGCTGGGCTTTCTGAAAAATGGTGACGCAGTGGCATTGTTGCCATCACGCAGAGGGTATTCATATTTTAGCTATGAGGATCAAAAAAGGGTCGCATTGAGCCAGGCGACTGCAAATGACATTGAGACTATCGGGTATTGTTTTTATAAGCCTTTCCCCAACCGTGAACTGTCGGTTGTGGATTTGGTAAAGTATATGTTTGATACTGTCACTCGCGGTGATGCCGGTTTTTATCTGACGGTGCTGACTGCCACAACGCTGTTGGGTCTGGTTCAGCCAAAAATTTCATTATTGCTGTATTCGCACATTATTCCGCAGGGCAGTGCAAATATGCTGTGGGCACTGGGCACGCTGTTGTTTTCCATGGCCGTTGCCACTCAGGTTTTGTCCCTTGGCCAAGGTTTGATCGTTAACCGGCTGACCATGCGACTCAGCAATACTATCGAACCTGCCGCAATGATGCGGGTGCTAAACCTTCCTGCCGCTTTTTTTAAGCAATATTCCGCTGGCGAACTCAGCCAGAAGTTTTCGCTGATTCCGTCCATCTGTAGTTCCATTTTTTCGATTATCACGGGAACTCTGCTTACATCGCTTTTTTCGCTTGCCTATTTCACACAAATAGCCAATATCACACCCGCACTGATGGTGCCTTCACTCATCATCATTGGAGTTACGTTGGCGACAAACATCATTACTACGATGGCGTGTATGAAAGTGCAACGGCGATCCCTGGAGGCAGGCGCAGATTTATCTGGTATGACCTACTCTATGTTATCCGGCATCCAAAAAATCAAGCTGACAGGCTCTGAAAAAAGGATTTTTGCTCGGTGGGCATCCAAATACAAGACTGCGACAAATTATACATTCAACCCGCCATTTATTATGAAGTATTCAGGTGTAATCAGCTCCGTAATCTCTATGGCAGGACTTGCTGTTGTATATTTTATTTCTATCATGTCCAAAATCGGTGTAGGCGAGTATATGGCATACAATACGGCCTACGGCATGGTGTCGGCTTCTATTTTGGCCCTCGGCTCGTTGACGACATTTTTCGCAAGGATTAAGCCGCAATTGGACACTGTCGCACCAATAATGAAAGCCGTCCCTGAAATTAGCGGTAGCAAGGCGGTGGTGACAAGCCTTTCAGGTAGTATCGAGGTGCAGAACCTCACCTTCCGCTATGATGAGGCTGGCCGAAACATTTTGGATGGCATTAGCTTCAAAATCAAGTCCGGCCAGTACGTAGCCATCGTTGGCAAGACTGGTTGCGGCAAGTCAACGTTGGTGCGCCTGTTGTTGGGCTTTGAAAGTCCCAATAAAGGCGCGGTTTACTACGATGGCAAGGACATCGCAAAACTAGACCTGCCCTCCCTGCGGCGCAAGATAGGGACTGTCATGCAGAGCGGCAAGCTGTTTACAGGGGACATTTTTGGCAACATTATTATTTCTTCTCCCAATTTGTCGCTTGAGGACGCATGGTCAGCCGCCAGAATTGCTGACATAGCTGATGATATACGAGCGATGCCGATGGGGATGCACACAATCATCACCGAGGGTAGTGGTAGCATTTCGGGCGGCCAAAAACAACGCCTGATGATTGCCAGGGCAGTTGCACCCAAGCCTAGGATACTCATTTTTGATGAATCTACCAGCGCACTGGACAACATTACCCAAAAGCATGTCGCAGATGCACTGGCGGAGCTAAAGTGTACCCGCATTGCCATTGCCCATCGACTGTCCACCATCAGGGACTGCGACAAAATATATGTGCTGGATAATGGAAAAATCGCTGAAGAAGGCACGTTTAGCGAACTCTATGATAATAAAGGCTATTTTTATGAATTAGTCAACAGGCAGATGGTGGAAGAAAATATTGGCAATAAGGATGGCTGAAGCGTATGCGCTCTTTGAGAACCAAAATCCTGACCATCGTCCTTGCCTTTTTAGCCCTGACGGGCGTTGCGTTTGTCATTTTTTCCTTGTTTACTGCCAGGAACTACAAACGCCTGCGCCTTGAGGGTATCGAAAAAACAGTAGAGTTTGAAACCGAAAAGGTGAACAAGACGATAGCTGAGATCGAGCGCGGCGCAATCTTTTTGGCCACCGGTGGGCAACTTAGCTATGAAGCCAGGTCGAAAGCTCTGGGCGAAAAAATGGCACTGGAGTTTTTTCGTAGCTTTCCCGTCACGATAGGCGGTGGCTTTTGGTTCGCTCCATATGCCCATAACAAAAATACATATCGCGAGGGGTTCTATGCGTTTTATGACCGCCCTGCTAATGCAGTACGGTTGGATGATACATTTTTTACGGATGAATACGATTACCACAATTCAAGTTGGTACATAGAAATTTCAGCAAATTTGACAAAACCTTATCAGGTGGCCTGGACTGCACCCTATGTTGATGATTCAGGCTCACATGCTCTGATGACGACTGCGGGCGCAGGGGTGTTTGGCAAGGACAATAAGCTAATAGCATTGTCCACTGTCGATTGGGAGATTGATGAAGTTATTGACGAGTTATCCGCTATTAAACCCACCGAGGGTAGCTTTGTTTTGCTATGTGCGCCGGAAAAGGACTATATCATTTCAAACACCTACGCTCATAATGGCGCAGGGGCTTCCCTTGCAAGCGTTCCATGGGACATTGCGGCTGATTATTTCGATTTGGATGGTGTCAACTACAAAACCTTCAGGCGCGTTATGGACAACGGATGGCTTTTGTCAGTGCAGATACCTACGCAGGAAATTTTTGCTGAGATGGAAAGGCAAAACAACCGGTTTTCAATGATTATTGCACTTTCATCAGCATTAATGCTGTTTGGGGCGTTCTATCTGGTTTCAAGCCTCATAAACCGTCCCCTTCGCAAATTGACGCAGGAGGTTTCCATGCTTGGCCTCGGAAACCTGGATATTCGCGCCAGTATTAATACTAAGGACGAATTGGGTATTCTGGCGGGAGCATTTAACAAGATGACTGCCGACCTGAAGGAGTCTATTGAAAACCTGACTTTGGTTACGGCAGAAAAGGAACGAATAGGCGCGGAGCTTGACGTGGCCGCCAAAATCCAGGCATCTATGCTACCCTGCATTTTCCCTGCGTTCCCTGAGCGTTCCGATTTCGACATCTATGCCAGTATGCAACCTGCTAAGGAAGTTGGCGGCGATTTTTACGATTTCTTTTTGGTTGACGACAATACCCTGGCCATTTTGGTCGCAGATGTATCTGGCAAGGGGGTGCCAGCCGCCCTGTTTATGGTAATCGCCAAGACGTTGATTAAGAACAACGCACAGTACGGAAAAAGCCCCAGGGAAGTATTTAATACCGTCAACAACCAATTGCGAGAGGGAAATCAGGCTCACATGTTTGTTACGGCGTTTATGGGGTACTTGGATATTCCCAGCGGTAAATTTACATTTGTCAATGCTGGGCACAATCCACCACTGTTACGCTCTGGAGACGGAAAATTTGATTGGCTGAAAGTAAAGCCAGGCTTTGTCCTCGCCGGTATGAAAGGTATGTCCTACACTCATTACGAAATTGTTTTACAACCAGGGGACGAACTATTTCTATATACTGACGGCGCAAGCGAAGCCACAAACAGCGATGACCTCATGTACGGCGACAATAGGTTGCTTGAAACGGCAAATGCTCACCTTGGGTTGTCATCAAAAGAGTTTGTCTTATCAATGAAGTGCGACATTGATAATTTTGCTGACGGAGCAGAACAGGCAGACGACATTACCATGCTGGCTCTCCGTTACAGAGGCATCTCTATGAGCGAGCTAAGTATCCCAGCGACATTGGAGAACACAGATGCGGTCATAGAGTTTTTGGGAGAACAGCTTGGAAATTGCCCCCCCAAAATCCGTCACCAAATTGAAATTGCCGCCGAAGAAATATTTACCAATATTGCCCGTTATGCCTACCATCCGTTGTCAGGTAACGCAGTTGTTCGTGTCGCAGTGGGCGAGGATGCAATGATCGAGTTTGAAGATACTGGCGCACAGTACGACCCACTGGCCAAGGACGATCCCGATGTTTCGCCTACCGCAGAGCGTGAGGTTGGTGGACTTGGGATATTTATGGTGAAGAACATCATGGATTCGGTGGATTACCGACACCAGGGCAACAAAAACATCCTAACGATAAAGAAGAGGTTGGGAGAGTTATGAAGACGGAGCAACTGCAATAATTCAACTTGGTATAAGTCACCAAATTCGACCATGACACCAATTTACAGTCTTTCCCATCGTTCCCCCAAGTTTTCCTTACCGCATTTTTTTGCCAGATCAACAGCACTTTGCTTGATGTGGGGCCAAGCGGGGGTATAGCTCCACACACTTATTAATTCGTTTGCTTCCCTACTTTTGTCCAGATGTAGATATGCTTCCAACAGGGGTGATAAATATACTTGCCATCCATGTTGATGAAATTGGCCACGCTCCTGCATTATCTCCCAGTACCATTCCACAACATCTATTATTCCTTGCCAATCCGACCTTATCCAACACCGTTGCACGAGTCCCCTCATAACATCAACACCTGGTATATCTGTATGATTGTGCAGAGGTAGCGGAGCCAGCGATTCTCTTAAATCCTTGAATTGCATTTTACCATTAAGGTCAGAGAGTGCGGCCCAAGCATACCACAGAAATTTTGCAGTTGGCCTACGCTCGATGCAGGCCTTTGCACGGGGCAGGAATTCGCGCGCTAGGTCCTTCATTATCTCGCTGTGCATAAAATAGTTACTAGTCCAACCGTTGTTTTCGAATTCATAGAGGTCAGCTACTGGTCTGCCATGTTCCATAAAAAATGGGAATGTCTGGACGTACAGCAAAGCAAATTCTCCCCAAATATCACGGTCTTCTTCTTCGGTCAGCATGAGGGTGAAATCCACGCCAGCGGCTTCGCCAAATTTCTCTTTGACTTTTAGTTCAGCAATTCTTTTTAGCTCCCTGAGAAGTCTCTCCTTGGCTGTAAAGTTAGATGGGTATTGTGAAATATGGTGGCGTAAGGCGTTGGCAAAAGTCTGTACTCTGGCCAATTCAAGTTCCGTCACCAGTTTTTCAACTGTTGGCAGACCCGACCCATCAGCAAGCATAGTGTTGTCGTAAAAAAGTCCCCAAAATGTTTCGTCTACAGGCCACCGCGCAAACCGTCTTACGAGTTCTGGCATTTTCTGATTGGGTTTTGTTCCGCCAATTTGAACAGGTGTGTCAGGAAGTAGTTGGCGGACGAATACTGGTAGCTCTGTATTTTGATTTAGCCGGACAGGTGAAAGTCCCCAAACAGCCAGTCGACTATCCCTCAGAATTTTATTAATTTGTTGGTTGGCAGATTCTTCAAGATTTGTGACAACAATACGAGGGGCAGGTGGTGTTGGGAAAAGTCTGGCCAAAAAAGCATCCATATCGACCTTGTTTTTTTCGGGTGTTTCAAGAGCCAGCCATTTGTATTGCAAGTCTTGTCTGCCAAGGTTCAGAGCTAAACCCGCCGCCAGACGCTGGATGTTGCCGTAGGTACTGTTTTTTGCCATATCCAAAATTACTGTTTCGGCATCTGGGGCACGGTTGGATTTGATTAGTGACTCTATCAGAGGTTTGACATGATTCTGCCATGCGGAATCCAAAAGCCTATTGGAGGTTGCTTTTGCACTTTCTTCTGATGGAGAAAAGGCTGTGTAATTTAAAATAACTTGTCTGCGCACTGGCCAGTTAGACATGAGCATTTCTGCAATGTATCCCCAGTTTTCTCTAGCCCTCTCTTCTGCAACTAACAGGCTCAGTACCTCTGGGTTTGGCCAAGAGCTATTGAGATCATTCCATGGAGTGGGTAATATCCTATCAAAAAGTGACCGGACAGAGCTGTGTTTTGTTATGGATACCATCCAGCCATAGAGGAGCCAATATCGGGCATCATGTGGGTTCTCTACCAAATATGCTTCAATTTTTGGTAGGTGGCGCGTATATATTTGAATCATTGTGGGGCTACAAATTTCTAGTGGGGTGTGATTTAAAACCCAGCCTGGATGTAGCATTTGCCAGTCACCGCTATTGAATATCGCATCTAGCACTTGTGCATACGGTCCCCAAATTGAAGCATCCTGTTCGGATTCCAACATTTTATCTTTGAAAGATGTTGTATCGAATAAGGCTGTGCCAGAATAAAAGTCCCTGGCTTGCTGTTGTTCTGAGAGGGCAGTTTCAGTTTTCAGCCCCATAGAATGTTGTGTGGCATTTTCGGCCACTTCTCTGAGAACCTGTAATAACTGCGCTCTGACATCAATATTATCTGGGTGAGTTTTCAGAAAATCCCTTAATAACCTTGTGACACTTTTGATACCGCCCCTATCAAGGGCGTTTTGGATATCCGAAACGAGCGGTAACTCCGTACCTTGAAGCAAGCAACGATAAGAGACCGTGATTCCAGGCTCCACGACTGCGAGTGCCCAAGTGGAGCTTCGCGCTAGGCCATATTCCCTGACAAATGTATCATAATAGTCATTCCTGGGCTGTGGGCGAAAAATAACCCTCATTTCTGCAAGTTCGCTTGACCTGCATATATCCTGAAACAGCTTGCACTGCGGATCACTGGATTCTCCCACGTACAACAACAGGATGCGGGGATTCCACGATGGTATGGCAGATGGTACCAGCTGGGCTACTAATGGAACGGTGAACAACGCTGAAGTGGCTATTGCAATAGTAGTAATTAGTCTAACTAGTCGCATTGTATTGTCTCATCGTAGAGTATAAATTACTCACTACCTATTTTCCCATGTCTCCATGCTATAGGGGCGGTCAGAGATATTAGTGCCTCTCTGCAGGTTTGGCACATCTGACATTACATATTTTAATGTGCCACCGGCTAGGATTTCCTCATGGCCTATCCAGGTACGGGATAGTGGTTTGCCATTTAGCGTTGCGCTTTGGACATATATATTTTTTGGTGAATTATTTGGGGCCTCGATAGTAAATGTCTTACCATTTTCCAGATTGAGCGTGATCCTATTAAATAGTGGTGATCCAAGGGCATACTGGGGTACGCCTGGTGTCACCGAATACATTCCCATTGCAGAAAATACATACCATGCACTGGTTTGGCCATTGTCTTCGTCTCCGCAGTATAGTTCCGGCCCTGGCTTATACATCCGATCCATTACTTCGCGAAGCCACGCCTGTGCCTTCCAAGGCTGACCTACATGGTTATACATGTATATCATGTGCTGGATGGGCTGATTGCCATGGGCGTACTGACCCATGTCGGCTACTACCATTTCGGCTATTTCATGTATTACTGAGCCATAATAGCTGGATTCAAATGTTGGAAGGGCAGTAAAAACTGCGTCTAGCTTTTCTGACATTGGCTTATCTCCACCGAATAGCCTAGATAGGCCCGCAGAGTCATGGAATACGCACCAAGTCCAGTGCCATGAGCAACCTTCGGTGAAAACTCCGCCCCAAGAGTCAGGTCTGAATGGGGTTTGCCATGATCCATCAGATTTTTTTCCACGCATGAAGCCTATTGAATCATCAAATAAGTGGCGATAATTGAGTGCCCGATCTCTATATTTTTCTTGTACCTCCGCTGGCTTACCAAGCACTTTTGCTAGTTGCCAAAGACAAAAATCGTTATAGGCATATTCCAGCGATCTGGCCGCACTCTCGTTTATGCCCACGTTACTAGGTACATAGCCCAATTTGTCATAGTGTTCTGCGCCAAGTCTGCCGACAGAGCTTACAGGACCGGGATTATGGGCGGCCTTCATTAGGCCCTCCCAACCCTTTTCTATATCCCAGCCTCTGATGCCCTTAATCCAAGCATCCGTCAATATTGAAGCACTATTAGTTCCTATCATACAGTTTCGGTGGCCGGGGCTTTGCCATTCTGGTATCCATCCGCTTTCGCTATAAGCGTTTACAAAGCCCTGCATCATCTGCCCGTTCAGGGTTGGTTGGAGTAACGTCAATAGAGGAAAGGCACTCCTGAAGGTATCCCAAAAGCCGTTGTCGGTATACATTACACCATCGACAACTTTGCCATTGTAGGGGCTGTAATGGACAGTACGCCCCTCAGCATTAATTTCATGGAAAGTCCTGGGGAAAAGAGATGCCCGGTATAGGCAAGTATAAAAAATGGACTGTTGTTCTTTTGTACCACCTTCGACAACTACTCTGCCCAGGGTTTTTTCCCATTCGGCCTTAGCACGGGCTTTGATAGAATCAAAGTTGTTGGAACCTATTTCTGTTGAGAGATTTCTCTCTGCTTGTTCTAGGCTAATAAAACTGGCTCCGATACTAGCGTGGACGATGCCTCCATTTACTTTTACCCATGCGCCGGCTTGGTCGCCTTCGATAGATGTGCTACGTTTGACACCCTCCCTCTCATTCCATGTACCCGCATCCAGCAGTGGTTGGTCGAAGGTGATAACAAAGTATAGCCCAAAGCCCTTTGGCACTCCGCCGTGATGGTGGCGCGAAATACCCGTAATCTTGCTTTTGTCCTTATCAACGCTCACCTGAACTAGTTCTGCATCCCTGCCCTTAGGAAAAGCATCTAGAACTATATGAGAAGGTTGTCCCTCTGGGATTGTAAACCGCATCATCGCCGCCCTAGAAGTGGGGGCAACTTCAGCCAATATTCCTGTCTCCAATAACTTTACTTTGTAGGAATATGCCCTTGCTTCTTCCCTTTCATGGCTAAAAAATGCCGCTCTGTCGTTTTCACGCACTTTGAGTTCATGCCCGACTGGCATTAACGAAATAGAGCCATAGTCGTTGATCCATGGGCTTGGCTGATGTGTGAGCTTGATACCCCGGATTTTAATTGCATCGTAGCGATAAGTCCAGCCATCGCCATTCCTTCCTGTCTGAGGTGTCCAAGCGTGCATCCCGAAGGGGACGGCTGTTGCAGGATATACGTTGCCGTGGCTGAACTCATAACTGGAAGCAGTGCCACCCAGTGGATCAACCATATCTGCAAGTGACTGGGCAGATAGCGTTAGGCAACACATCAAGAGGGCAAAACAGAAGGTCTTTTTCATAGAGGACTCCATTGGTATACAGATATTTTGCCAAAAAAATGCAGAAAAAATATAAATCAAACTAAAATAATAGGAGCCTAAGAGCAAATTTCAACATTGGGATTTTTCCCAACATTGAGTTTTTGCAGTTACTTCACTTATAGGTATTACAGGGAACCCCATGAACATCGAAAATCAACCCAAGCCCGCGCCCTTCCCCTCCAGTTTCTGGTCGGCCAACACCATCGAGCTATTTGAAAGGGCGGCCTATTATGCAATGGCCAGTTTTGTGGTGCTATACCTAGGTCAACTCGGTTTTGGAGACTACTGGCCTAGCTTCATCAATTCCTCTGTGCTGTGGGGATTGGTCTATTTTCTGCCTATCCTATCAGGCACAATTTCCGACCGGATAGGATTTAAGAAGGCACTCCTTATAGCATTTGTCCTTGTCTCCCTTGGATATATCGGGATGGGCTACCCAATATGGATAGGTGGCGCAAGCCTGGCAGATACCATAGAGCCGGAAGTGACTGTAACACTTTCGACAGTCATACCGATATGTTTGGGAGTATTGTTCATCGGCATTGGTGGTAGCTTTGTAAAACCCTGCATTGCAGGGACTGTGCAGAAAACAGCCGGTACCAGGAGGGCACTGGGGTTTGCCATCTTCTACATGGTAATCAACATTGGTAGTCTTGTGGGCCGTTTTGTGAGCTATAAGGTTAGGAACACCGAAGGTTTTGATACGAGTGCTATCTTTCTAGTAAGTATGGTGGCCGCAGTTGCGGCTTTCCTGCTTGTTTGGTTCTTTTACAAAGACCCTGACATCGAAATGGGCAACACTGAACAGAAGCCCCGTAGATCAGTTGGCGAAATTCTTTTGGGCATACCTAAAGTTTTGACGAATCTAAGATTTACTGTATTCATCATCGTCACTAGCGGTTTTTACTTTATATACAACCAAGTCTACAATTTGCTACCGCTCTACACTAAAAAGACAATTGAACTTGAACCGGCAATGGATATAGTCACTGCGGCAAACCCATTTGTAATTGTCACCTGTCAGTTGTTGATTACCAGGGTATTCGGCAAACTACCTCCAGTGAAGAGCATTTTCATAGGCATGTTGATCATTGGTGCTTCAATGCTGGTCAATATTATCCCCCTATATACATCTGGTGGCGTGTCCGAAGCTGTAGAGATTACAAGCAAATTGGCTTTGCCACTTGGAACTATGTTCATTATGCTAACGGTTGCAATAATAGCCTTTGGCGAACTGTTCAAGAGTGCCAAGCTTTATGAATACATTGCCTCCTTTGCCCCCAAAGGGCAAGAGGGCTTGTTTCAGGGCTACTCAAACCTGCCAATGGCCATTGGTAGCATCGTTGGCGGCCCTGTAGGAGCATGGATATTCAATGGTGTTATGTGCAAAGGCTCTACAAAACTTGACAACGGCCTATTGCAACTAGACCCTGGGCAGGCCACGACTGGTTGGGTCATACTTGCTTCATGCGGTTTCGCCAGTGCTATTGGAATGTTTATATACAACTGGTGGATAACCAAACATAGTGCAAACAGTGCATAATTTGGGAATGGGTTCGTTACTTAACTGAAAAGGGTAGCATAGCCTAAAGTCCTGATAACATGGGCATTGACGGAGTAAATGGATGTTAGAAAAATTGCAATCAGACTTAAAAGCCTCTATGAAGGCACACGAATCCCTCAAGACAGCGGTGCTTCGGTCGGCAATTGCGGCATATCGCAACGAGGCAATTGCAAAGGAATTAGGCCCTCAGGGCACTTTGTCGGAAGCCGAAACCGTGACTGTATTAAAGCGACTGGTAAAGTCAAGGGAAGATAGTGTTGAACAGTTTACAAAGGCCGGATACACAGACAGAGCCGATCAGGAGAGAGCAGAGATAGAAATCCTAAAGGTATACCTACCCGACATGTTGGAGGGCGAGGCTCTAGAAAATGCTGTCAAGTCTGCTATTGCCGAGGTTTGCGCCGAGACAAAAAGGGACTTGGGCAAGGTTATGAAGGCAATGCAAGCGACCCATGGCGGCAACTATGACGGCAAAACAGCCAGTCAGATCATTCAAAACATCTTGCCATAAACAGAACATGTAATTGGAAAAAAAATGAAACAGAGCAGAGCATTAATTCATACTTTAAGGGAAGTCCCCAAAGACGCAGACGTAGTGAGCCAGCAATTAATGATGCGAGCAGGCATGATCCTTAAACTTGCGGCAGGCATATACGACTACCTGCCGTTGGCCTATCGGTCTATCCAAAAACTACAACAGATTGTAAGAGAAGAGCTAGAGGCAGATGCTTGCCAGGAATTACTGATGCCTACGGTACAGCCTGCAGAGCTGTGGCAAGAATCAGGTCGCTGGCAGTTCTATGGTAAGGAACTATTGCGCTTCAAAGACAGAAAAGATGGAGATTTTTGCCTTGGGCCAACCCATGAAGAAGTAATTACCGACATAGTTCGCCGCACGGTAAAGAGCTACAAGCAACTGCCCATCAACCTATTTCAGTTTCAGGGCAAATTCAGGGATGAAATCAGACCCAGATTCGGACTGATGAGGGGGCGCGAATTCATTATGAAAGATGGATATTCCTTCCATGTAAACAATGAAGACGCAGACCGAGAATATTGGGCGATGTTTAATGCGTACAAACGAATATTCAACCGCGTTGGTGTCAAGTTTAGGTCTGTTGAAGCCGACAGTGGCGCAATTGGCGGTTCGTTTACACACGAGTTTCATGTATTAGCAGGATCAGGGGAAGACGCTATTCTGTCCTGCGATTCCTGTGACTATACTAGCAATATCGAAAAAACAGAGTGTCCAACACTCAAATGGGGCTACCCCAGCGAGGCAATGCTGGAATTGAAGCGGGCACATTTTTGTACTCCAGGGATTATCGCCATGGAAGACCAAGCAAGAGCTTTCAAAGACGAAAACCACGACGGGCTACCCCTTGATCACGCCAGCAAGTTTTATCTCTACCGTGTCACCAAAGGAGAGGATACATGGGACGTAGGGCTAGTTATCCGAAGTGATCACGAGCCTAACTTGGTGAAGTTTAGAAATTTTCTTATGGCGGACTCAATTGAGTTAGTGCCAATTGAAGAGGCCGAAAATATTTCCGGTACAAAGTCGGGTTTTATTGGCCCTATAGAAATAGACGTACCTATGTATGCCGATAATAGCCTGGATGGTGCATACAACCTGACCTGTGGGGCTAATAAGACTGACTATCATCATTTTGGCTTCAAGCCTGACAGGGACTTAAAACAGTTCAAGGGTTTTTTTGACCTACGAATGGCTATCGAAGGTGATGCCTGCCCCCGTTGCAACAAAGGCCACTTTCAAGCCTTCAGGGGCATAGAGGTTGGTCAAGTTTTTAAGCTGGGCACAAAGTATTCCGAGTCAATGGGTTGCACCTACCTAGATGCCGATGGCAAAGAATCACCAATGGTGATGGGTTGCTATGGACTGGGAGTTACCCGAACAATTTCAGCAATTATTGAACAAAACTATGACGATGACGGCATAATCTGGCCTTGGCCAGTAGCTCCTTACCATGTCCACTTGCTTTGCCTAGACCCTAGCAATAACGAAGTAATGGAAGTGGCCGAAAAACTGGAAAAGGTATTGGAGGCAGGCGGTATCGAGGTGCTTGTAGATGACCGCGAAGGGCTTAGTCCGGGGGTAAAATTCAAAGATGCAGACTTATTGGGCTTTCCGCTAAGGGTAGTAGTAGGTGCAAAGGGGCTTAAGGATGGAATTGTCGAAATAAAGAACCGCAGAACAAAGGAAGTCATTAAAGTAATACCGGATGAACTCCTTGATTCCATTCTCAATTTGCGATCTCGGATAATGCAGGAATTAGAAGATGCAAAAGGAAGGTGATACGCCGTCAGATTCTCTGCAAGCTAATAGCAGGGATTGAAATCATTGATTTTCAAATATATGCAATATTTATTCAAAATTATGCAGTTATCGTAAAATATTTCATACATTTTGCAAAAACTTCAAGTAATTGTCGTTTTTTATCATTGAAAACCAGTCTCATTAGGATTTATTGTATGCTAGTTCGGTCAGGGTGCAACTTGAATAATACTAAGTTGCGTTCAAAGGGCTTTGAACGCGAAACGCCAAAGTTTTTGAAAACACGAGCAAAGCCCGTATTTCCAAAAACTTGCGAGTGCCGCTGTCGCGTCCCCCTCATACCAAGGTGCGATCTGTCGATCGCAACTTGGTATAATAACGTCGGTGTCCGCTGATGACCTTCCAATTATTTCTGTTGGCGTTTTGTGCTTTGGTTATCCTCTGGGTTGCCTATAGAATTATTAGAGTAGTTCTCCGCCTGTTGTTCTACACATTTGTACTGTGTTTGGTGGGCGTTGTTGTTTGGTTTTTATTGACAAACCCTTGGTTGTAGCATTCTTGAAGGAGTAAGTATGGCAGAAATAAAATGCACAAATTGTGGAGCAGACCTATCGGCACCCGGAAGTGTACGCATCGCAGAATACCATTTCGGTCGTCTGGAAGTTGCGCAACAGGAGATAGTTGAAGGCCCAGGATATATCTATCATCGAGAAAAGCCAGACGTATACACCATTATCTGCAACGGTTGCAAAAGACTCGTAAGGACTCTGCCACTTCATAAATAATTTGGGTGGCGATTGAATCCAGATAAGGCATATGTCAGACGAAGGGCTGTAGACACATAGCTTGCATAATTTGAGGACGTGTTATTCGATAATATGTGCGAAAAACAACTACATACTCGTTGGCGAATAGAACTACCACTTGAGTTGGAGGATGCAGTTTCAGACTGGCTCCTAAGCCATGGTGCCTCAGCCGTATACAGGCAGATAGACCCGCCAATGGAATTCTATTCATATTTTCCACCCGGCTTTCCCCCGATCAGCACGGATGGACTAGATATTTTCGAGGGGGTTTCAATAACAGCGGTAGAGTCGTTTGATGATGAGGATTGGTTGGCAAAAAGCAGAGAAGGATTTGGTACTCTCGATGTCGGACAAAGGTTTTATATCCGCCCCCTTTGGAACACAAATGAAACTCCGGTTGGTAGGTTTCCTATAGTGGTAAACCCTGGCCTCGCCTTTGGCACGGGGGGGCATGAAACTACTCGTCTCTGTATGGAACTATTAGAAGATTTGGCGATGGGTTGCCCAAATAATTTGCTTCCTTGGCCGGTTCTGGACATAGGTTCCGGCACTGGCATTTTGGCATTTTGCGCCCATCTTCTCGGAGCAGAAGATATCACAGCCTTAGACATCGACCCTGACTGCGGCCCGGTGATGGAAGAATTTATCCAGCTAAACGCCACAATCGCTAGGCATACTGAGCCATTTTACCCGATTATTAGCACCTTGGACGACCCTTGTTTTGACAGGAAATATAATTTAATACTTGCAAATATCCTGTTGGAGACCATCCAGGAGCTACTGCCTTTACTGCTACAAAGGCTCGCGCCACAAGGATATTTAATTGCCAGTGGCATCCTTGCAGAGAGGCAGGACGAAGCCCTCCTCAGCCTAGCCTGTGCTGGACTAAAACCCATTCGAGTATTAATCGAGGGTGAATGGATAGCAATTTTGGCGAAGGCTGTTCAATAAATCGCGGCAACTGGGGAAAAAAACTATTGTCGCCTTGTCGCAAGCAAATGCCCTATTGCAACTGCGGCGGCATCTGCGGCATCAGAAGGCAATGGTTCTTTTAGGTTTAGGAGGGTCATTACCATCTTGCCAACTTGTTCCTTTACCGCCCAGCCATAACCGCTGACAGCCTTTTTTACCTGCATTGGATTGTAATCTCCTACTGGTAGTCCATGCAGGGCGGCTGTAAGAAGTATCCCTCCCCTAATCTGTCCTAGCTTGAGAGCCGTTGCGGCGTTTTTTTCCAAAAAGGGGCTTTCTACCGCCACAAATTGTGGTTGATGAGTTGATATTGCCTCGGATAGCCGTTTGTGAATTGACAAGATCCTCTGAAAAAACTCTTGCCCTTTTTTGTTTCGGATAACTCCAGCCTCCAGTAGCTCCATCCTTGAACCAAATCGAGACACAACTGCCCATCCGCAGGCCAGCGAGCCTGGGTCAACTCCAAGACATATTGCGGGAACTGCGGACATTAAAACTTTTCATGTTTATTCCAAGTTGCTATCAACAGAATGCATCCTGGATGTGTACCCTATCTATTTGGTGGGTTTGGAATTTAGCAGGGTTGTTAAATATTTTTGACATTCTTGATTTGCGGGATCTAACCTTATCAATCGTCTGGTATAGGAGATTAGCTCAAACCTTGATCTAAAGGTGTCGCCTTTAACTTGAGCAAATTTTTCTGCAACATACCTTTGTTGCGATCCTAGCTCCTGAATATCAAGGCGTTCTTTCATCAAAAACCCATTCCAATCGTTTAAGGATTTGGTGCAAGTCTCTTCTTCTGCCTTTAGAGTCGACAATATCCCATCAATGTCATCAATTGATTTTTTACTGCTGGCTATCGCTCGGTTGTGCTCAGAAATAAAAGACTCAAGGTAGCTCACTTCTTGAATTTGTTCGCTTCGTAACCCTGGTTGTTCTTTTAACCATTTGAGGCGTTCTTCGTGTGTCTGAACTAATGATGTCCATTCATCAATTTTGGACTGGTGTTGTTTTCGCAAGTTATCCAGGGTCTCGGTAGTCAAAGAAAAATTTGCCTGGGCAGTTGATACGGCCTGACTCAGCAGGGTAACGGCTCCTGGCCAGTCGCCATCAAGAACGGCTCCTCTGGCGGCGATGCTTAGTATTGCAACTTTTGCGTGTGCGTCGTTGTAGTTTGATAGGCTAAATATAATATCAGACCTGTTTAATAATACTTCGGCTTCTTGCTGAACCTTTTTGCCATCCCCGGCTTCAAGAGCGTTTTCCCATGAGGAACGAACATTGTTCCAGTGAGAGGGCAAGCCCTGACTGTTTGCAGTTACCCCTAGGGATAATGAAGCTACTACTGTTGCAATTGTATGAAACATGCCCATCCTGACTACCTCCACAGGTATCGCTATACGCAAGTAACACGTCTGCTAGTGCGTAATCTAAGACTTTCCTAGAATGGTGTTCAATTGCCCTTGGACAGCCTTATTGGATGGATCCAAGAATAACAAGCGGTTTAAGAATTTAACTTTGTCTGCTACGCTCTTGAGACTTGCAAGGTTTTCTGTGGTTTCAATGACAGATTCAACGTATTTAACTTTGTCGCCTGCAAATTTGGACTCAATCGTTTCCTTTTCAGATTTGAGGTCTTGTTGCAAATCAGCTATTGCAGGGGCAAATCGAGTTGCTTCGCTTTTAGTGGTTTCACATAGCTGACTTAATTGCTCCAAAATGACCGGTGCCCTTTCAACCATTGCTTCCCATTCTGGGGCACTTTCGGCATACTTGGATTCATTTTCCGTGATCTTTTTTAGCACATCTTTTTCCTGTTTGGATGCCTTTTTGCCTTTGGCTTCAAGCTCTTCTTTTTGCTTTCTGAAACTTTCGAGGAATTCAAGCCCCTGTTGCGCGGTTTCATAAGCCTTATTCCAGTTGCCAACGGCCGGAGCGATAATTACATCAATTTCCGAAGCATTCACATTTGCAACTTCTTCTGCCTTCCGGAAATTATCGATGGCTTTTTCTAGGTCGCCGGCCATAACGTATGCTTGCCCCAAATATACATGGAAAGACCTAATTGCCCCAAACTCTTGTAAACTAGCCATCCCAACAGCCGGATTTACCTCATCCTTAGTAAATTCAGGTATAGTGGGTGGAAGTATAGCTTTGATTTTGGTGATAACTTCCTTGTATTCCATACTTTTTAGCAACTTTTCTATTTCTGGCTGGGCGGCCTGGAGGCGTTCGGTATAGGTCTGCGCGCCAAGACCTACATTGGCCAGAACAATTATTGCGATGGCGTTAAGCAATTTCATAACAACTCCTCAATCAGATGTAATTAGGATAACCCAATCCTCTCCATTATGCCACATTTATGGATGCTCTTTCT
The DNA here is from genome assembly GCA_009783055.1 of Holophagaceae bacterium. Classification (GTDB taxonomy): domain Bacteria; phylum Acidobacteriota; class Holophagae; order Holophagales; family Holophagaceae; genus WRHW01. Next base: position 2,804 of record WRHW01000010.1, on the reverse strand, counting down.
AGGAGTTAAGTTTCAAATTGGGGCTACGTTCAATTATTAAGCAAATTAATTGTTCCATTTGATCCACCACAAAAAATTTAATTATGGTGTTGCGATTTTGTTGTTTTGGAGCAGTAAACCCAATTAAAACAAAGAATATGCCCCTTCTTTCGATTTGGGACACATCTTTCCATGTAATATGTCCTGCCCCAAACCTCTTTGCTATCTGGTAGGGCAATAGCGTGCATTTGACGGCTATTCCATGTCCATCCACAATTATTTGTGTTCCTTCGATTTGCACAAGTATTAGTATTGTCAGAACCAAAATGATACCGCCCAACAATATTGCTATGATGGCAGAGACAATGCCCAGCCAAATCATTGTAGTTGGCTCCATGGACTGACTTTGAGCCAACCTTAACTGATACCACATTCTGGGTATGTTTTGAGCGATTAGTGGCACTCCGCGGCCAAGCACTAGCAAGCAACCCACTCCCAGTATCATTGCGATGGCTCTCTGGATGGGGCTGGCCCGGAAAATAAGTGGCGAGGCTACTGACATTTCAAATTTCAGCCTCAGTCATTTCCAATACGATTGCGTCTGCCGCTACTGCGGGATCGGAGGCATGCGTGATTGGCCGCCCGACTACTATCCAGTCTGAGCCACACTTAATTGCTTCCGAAGGAGTGACTACCCGCACCTGATCCTGATGTGCTACACCCTTTGGCCTGATTCCAGGCGTTAGGAGAAAAAAGTTTTTCCCACAATCTGCTCTAAGGGAGGCAGATTCTTGGGCGGAACATACAACTCCATCGCATCCAGCCTCCTTTGCCAATCTAGCAAGGCAATGCACCAATTCTGATGGCTCTCCATTCATGTTTATCTGGCGAAGAGCCATTTTGTCCAGACTTGTGAGCACCGTTACCGCCAATAGGCGAGTCCGGCCACCGGTTTTTTGGTGGTTCCTTACTATTTCTACTGCTCCTTTCATCATGTCAAATCCGCCGAGGGCATGTATGTTTACTAGTAATGGGTCGAGCACAAGGACGGCTTTTAGAGCGCGCTCGACAGTTGTGGGTATGTCGTGTAGTTTTAAGTCCAAAAAGACAGGTGCAAATTTCTGGATTTCCTTGACAATGGCTGGCCCTTCTGAGCAAAACAGCTCGAGACCAACTTTGAATACTCCGACCCTCCCGCTGAGACTCTCAGCCATTTCTACTGCCTCCCTACCAGAGGGCAAGTCAAGAGCCACAACCAAACGTTCCTTAGGTGACAAAGCTTTTTGCATTTCAAACTCCCTAGCCTACCATTTTAGCCACTTTGCCTACACTAACTCATTGCAACTTGGTATAAACTATGTACATGTTACTTTTAGCCGCCGCATTGTTGAACCAACAAGTAATACAGATTCCAGAGCAAGAGCCAGAAACATTGGAGTTATTAGAACACCAGATGCTGATGGCCTATGACTATGGGTTTAATGTCCAGTTGCCAGAACTCCCTCCTGTTAGAGAGCTAGATGCGAAAAAACTCAAATGGCTTCATAGCGCAATGCAATTACAGGTTCCAGTTTCTTTTTTTCAGGCAGATACGCCTGAACATACCGAGTCTTTGGACATAATAGGATTACTCAACAGTAAGAAACCGCCCACAGAAGAGAGCTTTAAGGACTTGAGTTTATCACTGACCGGCTCTCAATTAGCCCTGTGGCGTTTTGGGCAAACAGCCATCCGCAATGGTTTATGGAGCCAAAAAATTAGGCTCTGTTGGGAAAATCGCTTGATGGATGAATCTACTCATCCCATCATCAGAGGCTTAGCCCTGCGTCATGCGCTGTGCTGGGCACTTGCACAAGATGACGAAAACAGGCTTGCGGACTTGAAAAATTCAAGTATTGGCGAAGATATTCCCTCCATGTTTACCCTCTTTCAGAAAGCATTTGCTTCCCTGGGAGGCTCAATTGCTTCTCTCAGGCTTTGGTCATCCTCTTTTAAGGAGGTTGATAGCCTCGAAAACCTTTCGCGCACCCTGTGGCTATGTCCTGACCCCGGCTTTTTTCCTGCCAGTAGAGCACATGATTGGATTATTCCGCTCCTTGATGACTCCCAGCGCGAAAACAGGGAAAGACCACTCTGGCGAGAAGGTGCAGAACAATTGTTGAAGGCGCAAGATATTTCTGCCTTCAATGTCTATATTGCCCCATTCAAAAAGGATTTGGAATTGCTTGGTATAGCCCTCTTCCCGACCCAATTGGAATTAGACCAAGCAGGGAACATAATATCCATCAAGATGGGTGATGCCTGTCCAAGGAAATAGTTTGGTTTGTGGCATCAATCCAAGTACAGGTGATGACCCTTATCAGTATGTTTGAGCAATAGCACGATAAATAGCCCCTGGCGGCGTTTCATAATGTAGAAAAAGAGCTTTCGATGGTTTGGGAAGGTGGGCGATTCGCCCCTTTTCTTTCTCTTGCTCTTTACTTTGAATTCTTCCTTACGTGTCCATGCCGGTGTATATCGGTATTGGAGCTTGGCATCACTTGCCGCGCCTGACCTCGTCAACACGAAGGCTACCTTCCTTCTCAAAGTAATCTCCTATTTCTGACCAGAAGGATTTCCCATTTTCCAATATGCTACGGTACAAACATCTTAATAATAGTATCCCCAAATGGATTTCAAGACCGGAAAATTTCCGTTATGAACCCTAATTCCCGTTAATTATAACTATGTAGTCTAGGCGAAAGCATATAGACTCGCGCAGTCAAGATATTTTTAAAATATTTTTCTTGACTTGCAGTCAAAAGCATAGTTATACTTATTTTATG
>WRHW01000009.1 GCA_009783055.1 Holophagaceae bacterium | reverse complement strand
CAAATGATTCAGCCCGGCCAGCCACTTCCAGGAGGTTGATCTTTTGGGCAGTGATTTCAGGCAGTAGCTGTCTTCAGGCTTGGAGCGGTTCAAGAGGCGTTGCCTGACAGAAGCAGACATATTTTTCTGGTGTTTCAAAATATAGCCTCCAGATAAGGGTGCATCACGTTTTCGACACGGCAGATTTTCGCGTAACTCATTATTGCGGATATATCTGTGTGCTTTCTGGCTTTGTAGAGCCTGATTGCCTCCAATGCGACATCAATACCGATTTTGTTCCTGAGTTTGAAACAATCGGCAAGGGTTTTTTCAAGGCTATATATTCTCACTGATGCCCCGCCAATTTGGTGCTCTTCAATGCCTGAATGAAACGCAACACCAGAAAAGCGATGCACTCTTAAAGGTGGATACTCCAAGTGCGGCTGGCGCGATTCTCTTAGCACTGCAACATGTACGCTACGTGGAATCTGTGTAGTAATCTCGTGGTAGGCCAGTGCAGAGACTGTGCAGATGACAGCTTTGGGGAAGCGCAGCCCCACTATAGCGAGGTCTGGGTTGCTAATTGGCGGCAACTCTGTCATGCGGTATATTCCTCTGCTGACTCGTTCAACGATCCCTTGGTCGAGCAGGTCATAGAGCGTACATCGGCTGATTCCGCACCCTATCGCCTGACTCATTTTCAGTAGGCCACCGTTTGAACGGAAGATGTCTTCAGCACTTTTCTTTGTTATCGATCTAGACAAAACGACACCACATATTTATAAATGGTAACAATTTGTCTAAACACTGTCAAACTGATTATTTTACCTTCACATCAAGCGGGTGTAGCAGGTTGGCTCTGCCCAATATCAGCCACATGCGACAATTCAAACTATAGCCCCATCGCCCTGACGGAAGACTTTCACCTGATTGGCCGCGTTGTCTGGTCACTCAAGAGTTGGTAGCGGTTTTCGCCAGGGGCGTGAGTTTTGTTGTTCGTAAGGTGTTTAGTGGGTTCTCAGGAGTTTTTTTGAATTTCAAGGCAGGAATGCGAAAACCAGTTGTCGATTAGCCCTTATCTTGCCAGATTCAACTTCTATTATTTTTTGCTCTCGTAGGTATTCGACATCGCGTTTGATGGTTTTTGGTGTCTTTTTGGAGTACTCGCGAGCCAGGGCAATGGAAATATCAGGGATATGGCTCGTTTCAAGCCATCCTTCCACTTTGCCAATGGCTAGTGCCAACTTTCGCTGACGCATTCTAAATTCGGATTTGACATCGCCAAAGAATTCGTTGACATAGTTTTCCCAAACAATGTCCCACTGTTGTACCCATATTTCCTGAAGTTGTCTGTGCAGACCATCTACAAAGCCACTTACGGCATAGTTAATGAATGGCAAAATGTCGCCGCCTGATTTACTTGCCAAGGCCAGTTGCCTATAGTACTCCGGCCTTGTCAGATTGTAGTGATTGCTCAACAAGTGCGCGGCTGGCGATGGTACTCCTGCGGCAAGCAGTATATGTAGCTCCAGGAGTCTTGCGGTGCGGCCATTTCCATCGCCAAATGGATGAATCCATGCCAGATAGAGGTGGGCGATGATCGATTTTAGTATGGCAAAAGCCTTCTCGCCGCTATCAGGCCACGCTTCTGGGGGCTGGAAGTCTGGCCCATTCAGCCAACCACAAAGACTGTCGAGCAGGTATTGACAATCCTCGGCATGGACTCCTCTGTAGACTCTCCCGACTACAGCCGTATGCGTCCTCAATATGCCGGGTACAATGCCTTCTTCTAATTCCAGATTGTTTAGCACAGCACTGTTGTAGCCGCAGATCAAAGAGGGGGACACTTGATTCAGCGTATTAGTTTTTATTCCATGCAAAATCGTATTGAAGGCATCCCGTATGTTTTCCACTTCCTGTTTTTGGTATTCTAGGGACGGTGGAACCTTTAATTTGCCATCTATAGCCTCAAGCACTTGTTCTTCTGAAAGAGTGTTGCCCTCAATGGCTGTCGTAGCGGCAATGCCCTTGGCTAGGTAAAGCCGGTAAATTTTGTCGGCAGTATTGGGACGTAGCGGGACATGCGCCAAGTGGTCGCATTTGCTGGCCGCTTCGCCAAGCAATATCCAAAGTTTAGTATCTGCCTTGCTAAGGTTGCAGGAAAACTTGATCCAAGGATGCGAACTTTCATATTGTCGCATTGATGTCACCATTCATGTCCATATATATGTCCCTCTAGATTATTGATAATACAGTATGTTTTTCAATTATTCAAAAAAAATGTCCTGAGAGATGTCTTGCATCAAGTCTGGCATCGTGACCATAAAAGAATGGGCAGGCAACTTGGTATGAGGCGGACTTTGACTTGGTGTGCCCAGCAGGACTCGAACCTGCGACCTACGGCTTAGAAGGCCGTTGCTCTATCCAGCTGAGCTATGGGCACTTGATAGTAAATGCAATGTACCATTCGGTAGCATTTGCAGTAGCCAGTTTTCAATTTTCCGAGTGTACCAAACGATCTAACGACGATATGCAGTAGACGTTTTCGCACTCTAAGTTATTGGTATTACCTTCAATTGCCCATTTCAGCGGCGACTTCAGCGGCGAAGTCATCCTTGCGCTTTTCCAATCCCTCACCCATAGTCCACTTGACAAAACGGCGTACAGCCAGTTTTTCACCAATTTCTGCAGTTTTTTGGGAGATGTATTGTTCCACGGTGAGGTCTTGGTTCATTACAAATTGTTGTTCGAGAAGACAACTGTCTTTATAAATCGAATTTAGCTTGCCTTCGACAATTTTTTCGACAATATTAGCGGGCTTGCCAGTGGCCTCCGCTTGGGCGCGGGCGATTTCTTTTTCTTTTTCAATGAACTCTTGAGTGACTTCATCCCTGCCAACAAAAACTGGCTGGGGGTCATGGGCGGCGCAGTGCATGGCAATTTCTTTTACCAACCTCTTAAAGCTATCATTTTTTGCGACAAAATCTGTTTCGCAGTTTAGCTCAATAAGCACGCCTATTCTGCCACCTGGGTGAATGTAGGCTTCAACAATGCCTTCTGCGGCGATACGCCCGGCCTTTTTGGCACTGGCGGCAAGCCCCTTTTTGCGGAGCCAATCAATAGCCTTTTCAATGTCGCCATCATTTTCTTCAAGAGCTTTTTTGCAGTCGGACATGCCCAAACCAGTTTTTTCCCTGAGAGCTTTTACATCTAAAGCGGCAATAGCCATAATGAATCTCCTTAATTAACCTTATTCGCCCTCGTTTACTTTTTCTGCCATCATGGCATTCATTTCGGCATTATCCTTTTTGTCAGAAAAAGACTGGCGACCTTCCAAGATTGAGTCGGCAACCCTTTCTGAAAATAGAAGGATAGACCTAATGGCATCGTCGTTTCCGGGTATCACGTAGTCAATTTTGTCGGGATTACAGTTTGTATCAACTACTGCAATTATTTTGATACCTAGTTTGCTTGCCTCTGACACAGCAATGTCTTCATGGTTTGGGTCTATCACAAAAAGGACATCGGGAACATGTCGCATTTCCCGGATACCAATAAAAGATGCTTCAAGTTTAGTTTTTTGGCGGCTAAGTGCCAAAATTTCCTTTTTGGCAAGCTGGGATGTCTTGGCAGGATCATTAAGAGTGGCCTCAATTTCCTTTAATTTATCCAAACTTTTTTTAATGGTGGAAAAATTGGTCAACATACCACCTAGCCACCTGTTGTTTACATAGTGAGCACCGCACCGCTGAGCCTGCTCTGCAATCAACTCCTGAGCTTGTGGCTTAGTTCCGACAAACATAAAGCTCTTGCCTTCAGATGCCGCCTTAGTGATATAGTTACCGGCAGTATTCCAAAGGCGCAGTGTCTTTTGCAGATCAATTATATAGATGCTGTTTCGGGCACCAAAGATATAGGGTTTCATTTTTGGATTCCAGCGCTTCGTCTGGTGTCCAAAGTGCACACCTGCTTCCAAAAGTTCTTTCATCTGAATTGTAGCCATCGTGGCCTCCTCAAAAACTGCAACAGAAAAATCACCCCGTTGCTTTTGGGATTAAAGGCGGCTCGCCGCCCGAATCGCCCGGAATACCGAGCCGGAAATGGAGGACTCCCCCTCCAAAAAAATTATCGCTTGCTGAATTGGAACCTGCGACGGGCACCCATCTGGCCAGGTTTTTTACGTTCTTTCATACGTGGGTCGCGGGTAAGTAGGCCAGCGCGACGCAATAGAGCCTTTAATTGCTCGTTGTAGGCCAGTAAAGCTCTTGATAGTCCCATACGAATTGCTGAAGCCTGACCAGCGGGGCCGCCACCGGTCACAGAAACCAACAAATCAAATTTTCCGTTCATCTCAGACAATGTCAGGGGCTGGTTTACCACCATGCGCAACACGGCGTTGGGAAAATAGTTTTCGATGTCTCTGCCATTGACCGTCACCTTGCCAGTGCCGGGCCTCATAAAGACTCTGGCTATGCTGGTTTTGCGACGACCTGTTCCATAGTGTTGATCGATTGACATGTGATTGCCTCTGATGAATTAGCAATTTTCAAACAGGGTTTCCCAGTTGAAAAATCCTCGTATTACAAATTAATATCCAAGACTTCCGGTTGCTGAGCTTGGTGTGCGTGGTTTGGGCCGGCGTACACCTTGAGTTTGCGATAGAACTGTCTGCCAAGCGGCCCCTTTGGCAACATGCACTTGACAGCCTGCTCGATAACCCTCTCAGGGAATGTCTGTAGCATTTTGTCGGCTCTGATTTGTTTCATGCTACCGGGTTGTGGGGTGACTCGCCTGTAGTATTTTTGTGTTAGTTTGTTGCCGGTGAGGACAACCTTTTCTGCATTGATAACCAAAACGTGGTCGCCGGTGTCCAAAAAGGGAGTCCAGGAGGGCTTAGTTTTGCCCATTAGTACTTCGGCAACAACAGTACTCAAACGACCAACAGGAACCCCTGTGGCATCAACAAGATACCACTTGCGTTCTATTTCTTTTGCTTTTGGAAAATAAGTACCCATAGGTGCAACTCCTACACAATTCGTTGCAATACAACGTAAAGCATTGAACACAAAAACCCTACATGCGCTCAAATGCACAGAAAGAAAATCCTATCGCATGGTCAAAACAATGTCAACGAATTTTTTTTGGAATATAGGTTTCGCATCTTGCCAAGTGTGCCAAATCGGGGACAATTTGGTATAAAATAAATGCAATTGTAGCTCGTTTTTAGGAGACAGCCATGCACACCTTTTTTTCGACACTTGCCGTAGCGGCAGTAATAGCCATTCCAACAGTGGGTATGGCTCAGGAAGGATACTTCAGAATGCCTGCCCATAAGGGAGATAAGGTATTCTTTGTAGCTGAGGGCGACATTTGGAGTGCGTCCATGAATGGGGGAAAGGCTCAGAGGCTCACTACCCATACAGGGCAGGAGACTAGGCCGGTGGTTTCCCCAGATGGTAAGTGGCTGGCTTTTTCTGCAGGTTACGAGGGTCAAAATGATGCTTATGTAATGCCTGTTGAGGGCGGATTGCCGAAACGCATTGGTTTTGAGGGTGGCTCTCCGATAGGTTGGACACCAAAGGGTGAAGTAATCTATGTATGTTCAAATAACAAAGGGCCAAGCGGACAGAGAATTTTGGTATCGGTAAACCCAAGCACCTTAGTTAGAACACCATTTCCGCTTGCAGATGCAAACGATGCATGCATGGATGACTCTGGCAAGTACCTATACTTTATCCGCATTGGCATCCACATGATGGGTGACAATGCTCGCAACTACCGCGGTGGGGCAGTGGCAGAGCTGTGGCGTTACGAAGTTGGCACAAAAAATGAAGCGATAAAACTAGACATCAAGGGAGCCGCAAAGCGTCCAATGTGGTGGAAGGATAGGCTTTATTTTATTGGTGACAGCACAGGTTGCGACAATATCTGGAGCGTAAAGCCAGATGGTTCTGATCCGATACAAGTTACTAAGCACCGGGATTGGGAAGTTAGGTCGGCCTACCTAGCCGAGGGTAAAATCACCTACCAACTGGGGGCTGATATACACCTCTTGGACTTATCAAGTAATCAGGATCAGATAATCAAAATTAATTTAGTTTCTGACTTTGAGCAAATGCGAAATCGCTCTATCAGGGCGATGAGTTACCTAAATAATGTCTCCTTTGCCCCAACTGGCGAAAAGGTGACATTTACCGCAAGGGGCAACGTAACTGTTGCAGGAGTACAAAATATCCGCCGAGTAGACGTAGCCGTTCCAAAAGGCTCAAGGGTTACATCGGCAATTCTCAGTAAGGATGGAAAGTCTGTATATGCTTTCAATGACGCTGATGGAGAAAAACAGATATGGCGATACTCGGCAGACGGAACAACAGGCGCGGAAGTATTGACAAAGGACAAGGGAGCAGATCGGGCAGGGATGTATCCATCTCCCGATGGTACATATTTGGCTCATTCCGACAGGAAGGGAAATCTGTGGCTCCTAAACCTTACTACAAAGGATAATCAGCTAATTGACTCCAACAACTATGGGGCTACTCCATCAGTGACTTGGAGTACCGACAGCAAAACCATCGCACTACAGAGGCCAAACTCCAACGTGAGGTCTAATCAGATCGTACTTTACTCGTTAGAAACAAAACAAAAAGTGCAGGTGACAAGCGATAAGTATGAATCATCCTCCCCTGCATTTTCTCCAGATGGAAAGTGGCTTTACTTTTTGTCTAATAGGCACTTTCAGGTGGTCAACGGATCGCCGTGGGGCGACCGCAACATGGGGCCATATTTCGACCGCAGAACAAAAATGTATGCAATTGCGCTACAAGAAGGACTCACCTTCCCATTTGAGCCTCGCACAGAGCTAGATGCGCCCCCCGCTGAATCTCCAAGGCAAGAGGGCAGGGAAGGTAATCAAGCTGGTGCCCCGGCTGGCAGAGATGGCGGTGCAAGAGAAGGTGGTAGGGATGCACGGCCAGCTAACTTGCCTGCGATTCAATGGGCGGGGCTTGCCGAGCGTATTTATGAAATACCACTGCCACCAAGCAATTATTCAAACTTGAGCGTTGATGCCAGAAGGCTCTATTTCATGGAGAGAGAAACTGGTGGAACTGCGATGAAAACGCTCGAAATCAGTAACAACGGTGCTAGAGCAGAGGTCTTTTTAGCAAATGCCTCTTCCTATACACTTTCCCTTGATGGTCGCAAGCTACTTGTCACCCGTCGAAGCGGCGGAGGCGCGCCTGGTGGAAGAGGTGGCCAGGGAGGCGGTCAGGATGCTGAATATTTGATTTTAGATGCAGGTGCCAGAGCACCGCAGGATGTTTCCAGATTTACTGTTAGGGTTGGGGACTGGAATATTACAGCCGACCCCAAAGCTGAGTGGCGACAAATGTTTTATGATGCGTGGAGAATGCACCGCGACCGCTTCTTTGATGCCAAACTCAGGGGCCTAAATTGGGAAGGACTCAAGAAAAAATACGAGCCACTAATTAGTCGCGTTACCGACAGAAACGAACTTAATGACCTTTTGGCACAGATGATGGGCGAACTAGGGGCAATGCACTCCCAAGTGAGGGCAGGCGACCAGCGTAGTATACCCGATTCATGGGCGCAGTCCTACCTAGGGGCGATTCTTGAAAAAACACCCGAAGGCTATCGAATAGAGCATATTTATCGCACCGAAACTGAATTACCAAACGAAGCCGGCCCACTAGCTAAACAGGGGATGAACATTAAAGAGGGTGATGTTATAACCTCCATCAACAACCGTCCTGTGCTTGAGGCAAGGCATATTTCCGATCTCCTCAACAATCGCTCTGGCCAACAAGTACTGCTAGGCCTAAAGAGGGGCCAAACGGAACTGAAGCCAGTAATCGTTACACCGGTAAATGGTGGGCAAAATAATACACTCCGCTACACAGACTGGGAAGAAAACAATCGCCAGCAGGTGGAAAAGGCAAGCAACGGACGCTTTGGATATCTTCACCTGAGAGCAATGGGAGGCAGTGATATTAACACATTTGCCAGAGAATATTATGCAAATGCAGAAAGGGATGGCCTTATCATAGATGTTCGCAGAAACAATGGAGGCAATATTGATAGTTGGGTAATCGAAAAATTACTGCGTAGGGCATGGTCATTCTGGACTACTCCCACAGGCAACTATCGCGGAGCCAACATGCAACAAACCTTTAGAGGCCACTTAGTTGTTCTGATTGATGAATATACATATTCTGATGGCGAAACATTTGCCGAAGGCATCAAACAACTTGGCCTCGGCCCTGTAGTAGGTAGGCGTACTTCTGGCGCAGGGGCGTGGCTTACCGACTCCAATGGCCTGGTTGACGGAGGAATGATAAGAGTCGCCGAATGGCCACAATTTTCTGTCAAAGATGGTTCTTGGTTAATAGAAGGAGTGGGCGTTACCCCTGACGTAGAAGTAGTAAACCTACCCTACGAAACCTTTAATGGCAGAGACAGGCAACTCGAAACAGCCATTAAGATACTTCAGGATAAAATGAAATCCGACCCAATAGTCCCGCTCAAGCCCAAGGGCATACCTCCGTTAAATAGGTAAGCACTTATAGCAGTGGTTTTGCGCCAGTGTGCAGTCAAAAGGTTGCACACTGGCGTTTTGTCGAGTAATTCAAGACTGTAGCAAACAAGCATGTGGACAGGTGACGATCTTTACTTTATGAATATGGCTCTCGACGAGGCTTATAAGGCCGAGCGCGAGGGCGAAGTACCTATAGGGGCAATAATAGTTTCAGATGGCCTACTATTAGGGCGCGGCCACAACTGTCCCATTGGGAGTAATGATCCATCTGCCCATGCAGAGATAAAGGCATTGCAAAGTGCCGGCAATTGGATCAAAAACTATCGGATGCCCCATGGCACTACTATGTACGTTACTTTAGAGCCGTGCCTAATGTGCTTTGGTGCCCTTATCCATGCAAGGGTCGATAAAGTTATCTATGGTGCAGAAGATTCCAAGGTAGGAGTCACCAAGCACTTTGAATTACTGCATAAAGCCCGACTAAACCACCAAATAGATTTTGTAGGGGGGCTGATGGAAACTGAATGTAGTAGTATGTTGCAGGAATTTTTTAACCGGAAGAGGTTTTCGAGTGGTGGGGGTGTCCGATAGAAGTGCAGGGAAAATTGGGCTAATATTTGTCACAAATATGACATTTTAGGTCAATAGCTAAACATTATAGCCCTCATAAGGCCAAAAATGTCTAGATTGCAAAAAACGTAAACTTAGGAAAACACTATACTTACAGGATTTTGGAAAATATTCTATAAAACCTGTGGCTCAATTGTTGCATATATAAGTTGGAGGCTTCTATGGAGGCCGCTAGGTAATATTTTACCTATTTGTAAGGATTTTTGTATGAGAACAGGTGTGAAATACACATATTCAGAGAGGGGTAGGGGGCTAAGTGTAGCTAATACCCAACTTATAGCTTCATATCCCAGTAGATTTCAGCTTTCAACTCCCAAACAGTTTTTTTCTATGAACCAATTGAGTTTATTAACTATGAGAAGGTACAACCAATAACCTCTCCAAAATTCCTTTAATGGAGGCAGTATGTCACATCGTATTTTTGGCCAAGTCGCTGGAATAGCAACAATTACTGGCTTGGCTCTGAGTCTTGCCTGTGGTGGGGGCAATAAAGAAGAACACAGTATCGCCCCGCGAACGCCAACCGTAACTGGTCCAACAGGCAAATCAGGTTCAGATAATGGTTTTACAAACCACTATTACATGATAAAAGCTTCCAACGTGACGGGAGCAACCGAGTACAGAGCCTCTGCCAAGTTTGGGGAAGTTACATCAATTACTTTCGGTGGCAATGAGTGGAATTACAAAGCTCCAGAAACAGCCCTGACAGATGAAATCAAAGTTGCCGCTAGAAATGCAGACGGCATGTGGTCAAACGATGCCACCCTCTATATCACTGTCGCCCAAACGCCGGCACCGATTTATCCATCTAGCATTACAGATGGTAATAAGGTAAATATTAAGCCAGGCGCAACTGTTCCTATCTCGCTACCAATGTCTGTTGCAATGTCTGGGTTTAACCCCGATACTCTTCTCTGGATTACTCCTGTAGCAAAAGATAATGCCAACGCCAAAGACTTTACCACAAAGGGTTCTGCTTCCATCGACTTAGATGGCACCCTAAAAATAGCCGCCCCCAGCACGCTTACGACATCAGATTTTGGTGACTACCAACTCACCGTAAATGCACTGCAATGGCAAGATAGTTATTTGGTTGGTAATCCCTCCTATACAATTACCGTAAATTTGGGCCCCAATGTGGATGGTTCAGATGAGCCTCCATCCTACCCATCAATACCAAAAATTGATAAATCTAAGTTGCCTCATCCCACTTCACATAAAATCACTGCTGGCATTCCCGAAACTATACAGTTCTATGCCCAGGACGATGAACCCCTAAACTTTGCCAACCAACCTAAGATATGGAAGCTCGACAATGGGACTGGTGTTGTGGGTGATAAGGCGAGTGCTAGCCCTGCGAATTGGGGCTGGATTAAAACACAGTACGTTTCAAAGGATGTTTTTAGCGAAGATGAAAAGCCCCCAGCAAATGCCAATGCGTCCTACGAAACCTGGAGATGGACGGTAGCACCAACCCATCCAATAGATAGGACATATTCGTATGGTGAAGGAGTATTTGTAGCACCAAATGTGGCTGGACCTATAAACTTTGGGGTTGAAGTGGGTTTCCTGGATGTGGATGGTAACATCGCCACAGACTACCAGACGTTCCAATTTGATGTGAAAGCAAACACGGCCCCAGTGGTCACTACAACCACCACCAAGGACAGTATTGTCACAATAATAAATGATGGTGGCCCACTCCCATGGGAAGGGGAAAATAACCCAATAACAGATAAAGATTTCATCGTGCTTGTGGCAAATGAAAAATCCATGCCACTGAGTTCTACGATTACATTTGAACGCACAATCACTGATGTCGACTGGCCAAAAGATCGAGTCACCCTATCCCTCAAGGGTGTTTGGGTAGACACCGATCCAAAGGATACAGACCATAACATGAAGGACAAGCTTGATATTGCTCCACAAGACCCATCAGTAGACCAGCCGTTAGGTGGCACATCCGCAAAATGGAACAACACCATCAAATTTAACAATAATCCAATGGTCGGAATGAAATACGGAGGTACTAATGGTGAAACCTACACCTTAACTGGTGGTGCATCAGGAGAAGGCAAACTTGTTTTTAGATATACAGTCAAAGATTTAGCCAACGAATTTGATTACGATTTTGAGGTTCCCTTCGTTGCAAATGAACCACCGGTGCTTGATGGCAACACATTGCAGGATGAAAATTGGCTTTGGTCTGATAGCATTGAAAGTACTTGGATAGACCGCAGACCAACCGAGGGGGTAGAGAGTACTTGGAAAATTGAATGGAGTAATACCCCAGCCCGCCTCAAGGTATCCCATAGATTTGATTACGATGTTTACATGGAGACAACAAACAGCCAAATATTAATACCCTTTAACGCTCCTGTAGGCCAAGTGACTGACGGTAAGCCAAATAACTTTATGTTCAAGTGGACACCCATCGCAAGTCAGGCTCGCCAGGAATATTTATTTGAAATCCGAGCATGGGATCAATACGGAGCATACGCCCAGCCATTGCAGATGAAGGGTACAGTTTCCGGTAATCTCAAAGGCGAACCCATCAGCAAAGTAATCTATCGCAACGGTGAAACAGAAACCACAGCCGACAGGCCCGTAGATTTATTCCGTTGGGCAAACCTTGAAGTCGACGCATTCCACGAGAAAAAGGGCCTTTATAGGTCTGAATTAGGTGAAAAATTGTGGTTTACTCCAAGACATGAAGACGATTCATGGGAAGCCGCCGACGTGCCAGACAGATACCTAATTTCGGGTGGGTATAAAGGCTACCTTGATGGAAAGGATATTACTGCGCCGGTAATAGGCCCTGCTACCCGAAGAGGCAACCTTATCTTGCCTGCCACAACCTGGGTGGATGGCAAGGGTGGCAACCTGATGGCATATGCCTACATTAGTTCTACCGAGCCTGACCTCACCACTTATGTTGGTTCTGGCAATATTGCTGGAATGACTGATCCATCCCTAGGCGCACAATACTACGATTTTGGGTTGGACACCCTAACATCGCTTTCAGGAAGCCCTCTAACCTATATGACCAAATCTGATAAAGACCTGACATTCGAGACGGTTTCTGATGCCATACAGGTGGCCTTCCCAAGCATTGGCCAGTCAGCCTTCTTTACCTTAGAGACAACATTGCCCGCAAAAGAAGAAAACAGATATCCCATTGAGGATTATTGGCACCTCAGGCAGTTATTTGGAAGTACACCCATTCTTGGTAAATTGAACCCATCCGCCTACCCCTACTACGGCGATGAAACTGGCACCTTCATGGTTTTTGATTTTGCCGGAGCGTTGCCATACGCCATGACAACGGATGACAACATTGTTCTTACCAGAATGGCAAAAGAAGAATCTTTCTCCAAATTTAAGCCAGAGAATGGCCTATTGGATACAGAGCACGTTTTCTCCTATTGGACGATGGCGGCCACCGGCATCGCAAACAGTGCCGAAGACGAAATCGACGTGACAGACCTATCAGGTGCATCGCGCAACATCAAGATGAATGTTGCTGGGGATAGCGATAAAAAATTTAATGCCAATATCGACCGCAGAACCTTTAGAGACGCGCTAAACACTCTTATTACCTTCAATAGTACAGAATCAGCACTTGATCCCAATTCGGAGACAAGCAACAAATACAGAAACTATCTATTCGGTGTAGACGAAACCCTGCAAGTGTTGGCATACGTAAACGGCACGGAGCTTGGGGCGGTCGAAAACCATCACGGTGTGCCGGTTTATCTGGAATTTGGCAACCTCAACAAAAAAGATCATCGCCCCTTTGGTGGTGAACTCAACCTAGGTTCAATAGACATCCCAGCACCAGGTGCTTGGCACAGTAACTGGAAGAAAACCCCTGTGGTCAGCTACGTAGTCAAATACTCTACCGATTCAACAATAACTGAATATTCGGATGGCACTGGCCTTACGGGTACTATGGGTCTTATAACCACTGATACCACCAGTGGCATTGCCCTGAATCTCCAGCCTGTAACAAACCTAGAAATTACGGGCAAGATACTTCCCTCTGCCACTACAGTGGTTGAATTGCCAGTTTCAAATTATTACAAGGACGATATCCTTTACCGCCCAGGCAATATTACCTTTGGAGCGACCCACGACGAGACCCATAAAGGAAAATTTGGCCCAACTGGTACTGAAATAACAAAAACCATCCAGGCCCATGGCATAAAGGTGGGTGATGACAGCAAGGTTTACCTAAGCTGGAAAAACCCCAGAGATCCCCAAAATCCAGAAGAAATGGAAAAATTCTCCGGCAACATCATTGAATTCTTTAAGGTGCCAGCAGGTGTAAACCCGCTTGCGGACGCTACCAACCCAACACCAGCCTTCAAAGTATTTGTAGCCCCTGATGTAGAAAAATTCCCCATCCCCAACACCTGGGTTGTAAGCCTCGGTAGCGGAACTGGAGAGGCAGTAGCGCGAATACGCACCGTACGATACGGTGAAGGCGATGGCATGATTGACTTTAACGACACACCATTCATGCAGGCCCTACCCGCCACCTGGACAGAAACTATAACCACCAAGATAGACTTCACCAACACCGGCGTACAGGAGATGGGATGGGTCCATGGGGATAGCTACATCGAATGGAGCCCTGCCGAGGCTACAGTTGCTATACCGGGGTTTTCTTTGGCTGGAACAGATATCTTTACCAACCAAAGTACCGGACTCCTTACGAATGTTACGGCGAAGACTGTTAGGGCAGGAAATTTGCCCATCGGCGACCTTGACGACGTGAGCTATGGCCTTTGGAATGCGTACACCACCGCCGCACTTACAATTCCTTGGGGAACGGGGTCATCTGGTACTGTTACTGGAACTCCTCATGAACCCAATACCTTGAATGTAGCCTTCATTTCTACTCCCACTCTTGAGCACGGGGATGTCATGTGGCTTGCCACAAATCCGGTTGTGGATGATGGGGTTGACACTCAGCCTACTACAACCAAGACAGTAGTAAAAGTGACCTTTATGGATCTGAATGCAAACACCACACTGGACATAGATGGTTTAGAAACAGATATCACAGTAGCTGGGTCAGCTATATACGCTTCAGTCCCACTCGGTGTTAGCCCAACAGGGTTTTCCCTTGTCAGTCCTTGGCTTGAGATGGCAGGGCGTAACCCTCCTGATGGTTATAAGTTCGTTGCAAAAGTCACCAAGGTTACTGGGTGGCAGAATCCGCCAGGTCCTGAGTATGCTGATGAAGCCGAAGCCATAGCTGATATTACTACGAATCTACGATTGGTAAACTCAGGAAACGGACGCTTGATGACGAACCCGGAAGTTAAGTCAGGGAAACCCGGTAGTTTGAATATTGGAGCTACTATAGAAATAACCGTGCACTTTGAAAAGGATGATGCTTCTGGATTAAAAAGCAAGCCGTTTGTGATCAAGATAACTGTAGTTTGATTATTGGAGCTACCATAGAAACAACCGTGCACTTTGAAGAGGATGATGCTTCTGGATTAAAAAGCAAACCGGTAGTAATCAAGATCACTGTGTAAATCCACGTTGTCTACCTACATCCAAAAAAAAGCCCCGCGAGGGGCTTTTTTGGGTGTAGGGAATGCCATACCCTCACTCTATGACGAAATAGTGTAAAATGAGGTCGTTATGGCGATGAGCTCTGAAGAGAAATTTGAACATTGGCTTAAGGTTGCTCATACCAAGTTACAATGCTTTGATTGCAACTCGGTATCGGAACACAGAATCAGAGGCAAAAGGCACTCTACACCCAAACAAAAGAGGTGTTCGCATGGCTGTTGACATCGAAGCCGTAACCCAGATTTGTAGACGATATGCTGGCGACACGCCTATCCCGTTGACAAAGCTGTGCTGTACGGTTCTTACGCCAAAGGCACCGCTGACAAGCATAGCGATATTGACATCTGTTTTTTCATCAATAGCTACGGTGAAAAGAGGCGCATCGATATTCTGAAAGACTTGTTTTGGTTGACGGAAGGCTACAAGGCTGTTGATATAGAGCCAATTGTCTTTGAGACCTCTGAACTCGAAAATGACAACCCTTTTGTAAAAGAGATTCTCCGCACAGGCAAAGAAATACTTCAGTAAAAAGATTTTTTATAGTGGGTTATACCAAGTTGCGACCGTATGTGTGCAACTTGCTATAAACTATTATCAAGGAGGTTCTGTGCCTAAGCGATTTTTTATTACTACTCCGATGTACTACGTTAATGACCGTCCGCACATTGGACACACGTACACCACTATTCTGGTGGATGTATTGGCGCGCCACCACAGAATGTTGGGCGAGGATGTGTTTTTTTTGACAGGCACTGACGAACATGGACAAAAGATTGAGAGGGCGGCCTCTGATAGGGGAATAACTCCGCAACAGCTAGTAGATGAGGTGGCACCCAATTTTGAAAACCTTTGGCAACAAATGGGGCTTACACAAGACTATTTTGTCCGAACTACACACCAAGCCCACAAAGAGCTAGTCCAGCAACGGTATAAAGAGCTATCTGCCAAGGGCGACATTTATAAGGCAGAGTATGAGGGGTTATACAGCCTTTCAGATGAAGCGTTTGTCACCGAAACCCAAGTAAAAGAGTTGCAGGCTCAGGGTCTTGGACATACGCTAACCACACTCAAAGAGGAGAGTTATTTCTTCAGGCTATCTGCCTATGAAAACTGGTTGATTCAACTTTTTGACAGATACCCCGAATTTGTCAGGCCAGAATTTCGCCTAAATGAAGTAAAGCGGTTTGTTGCTCCAAATGGCGAGCGTGGTCATCTGCAAGACCTATCTATCAGCCGGACATCAATTACCTGGGGCATCCCAATTCCGGATGATGAAAAACATGTGGTCTATGTGTGGTTCGATGCTCTGCTCAGCTACATGAGCGCGTGTAAGGAGGGCCATTGGCCTCCACAGATACAAGTGATTGGCAAAGACATACTTCGATTTCATGCTATTTACTGGCCTGCCTTTCTCATGTCGATGTTCAGGGAGGAGGGCGACGACCTAAATGGTGAGTTGCCAGACCGCATACGCCAACAACTGCCCCAAACCATCCTGACCCATGGTTGGTGGCTGATGGGAGAGACAAAGATTAGCAAGTCGCTGGGCAATATTGTGAGGCCAAAGGAATTACTGCACTTTGGCGTTGATGCCGCAAGATTTTATTTGATACGCGACATGCAGTTAGGCCATGACCGCAGTTTTACCTTTGAAAGCTTTATTGAACGCTTAAATGCTGACCTGGCAAATGGCCTTGGAAATTTGGCCAGCAGATCTATTAGTATGCTCCACAAATATCGGGCAGGTGTTGTGCCTATACCGAATGTTTGGGATGAATCAGACAATGAAATTAAAGACATGATTTCCAATACAGCCACTGACTATCTGGAAAAAATGGAACAAAACAACTATAGCGGCGCATTGGAGAGCCTGTGGGCAACCCTCAGAGCATTGGATGGCTACATTGTAAAATCCCAACCTTGGAATTTGGCTAAAGATGCCTCCAATTCCGCCGACTCCGCCAAGCTGGATACTGTATTAGCACAGTTGTATCGCGCTTTACGGATGACTGCCGTCCTGGCAACCCCAGTGATGCCTCAAATATGCCAACTACTATGGGAATCCCTTGGACTTTCCGGCAAGGTTGTAGATCAACGCTTTGCAGGTCTCGCAATAGAAAGCCCTGCCCCAAACCCAGTCAAGGATGCGTTGCCTCTTTTTTCTCGGATCGATAAAGATGTTGCACTGTCTGAAATTGAAGCAATCCAAATAGCGAATACCCAACCAGACAAGCCAAGGCTCGATGTCCCCGAATTGCGTGAGACTACAGATTACGACACTTTCTGGAAAACAGATCTGAGGGTAGGCAAGATACTTGAAGCCCAAAGGGTTCCAAAAAGCGAAAAGCTAATAAAGATGAAGGTAGATATTGGGTTAGAAATACGCACTGTGGTAGGAGGTATAGGCACGGCCTATGAGCCTGAGCAGTTAGTTGGCAGAAGTGTAGTTGTGGTAGCCAACCTAGCACCCCGAAAGCTGATGGGCATAGAGAGCCACGGGATGCTGTTGTGTGCTTCTGACAATAATTCTAAGCCCTATTTGATCGTCCCCTCAGACTCTGCACTGCCTGGGTTTATCGTCAAGTGAAGCGACCCGTCTGGCAGTTTGAAATCATTAGAGACACCAATGCCCCATTAAAGATTATAAGAGAATCACTCTTGAATGGGCGGGGCTATGGCCTCTGGCATCCGCGCCATAAATCGGTGGAGCCGGAAATTATTAGCGATGGAGAATACCTGGAAATCAAATACAACATATTGGGTTGCTGTGTTTCCGAGGAGGCTTGGTATAGGGTAGAACTTATGGGAGAGCGAATATTACTTACCTATAGAAATAAATTCAAAGGCTGGCCAGTACTATTCCTGATGGGGTGGTGGCGAATCCGTAGCGAAAATATTTGGGATCGGTTTATAGCATCTTTAGAATAGAGGGGGATATGATGCGATTTTTTTCATGGAACATAAATGGCTTTAGGGCCGCCCTAAAAAAGGGCTTTATGGATTGGCTTGAAGATGCCGACCCCGATGTTTTATGCCTTCAGGAAATAAGGTGCGAGTGGAACGAGATTGATATGTCTGTAAGGAAAATTTTGGAGAATGTGTTTGATATTTGCTGGTTTCCTGCAAGCTCAAAAAAAGGCTATGCAGGCTCTGCCACACTAACAAAAAAAGGTGAGGGCTGGACACACCAGCGTGGCCTTGGAAAACCGGAGTACGATCAGGAAGGCCGGATGGTGGTTAGCAAAAGGGGCGATTTGGTTTTATTAGGTGGATATTTTCCCAATGCGAGTCACGGCTTGGTGCGTCTCCCATATAAACGAGCCTTTGCCAAAGATTTGGTAGCGCGCATAAACGCAGAGCATAAAGCAAACCACAAAGTAATAGTGGTGGGCGACCTCAACGTAGCTCCTACCGAAATTGACATAGCGCGCCCAAAAGATAATGTGATGAATCCAGGTTTTACACCCGAAGAAAGGGAAGACTTTCAGGGGTATCTGGGAGCAGGACTTGTAGATATTTTGCGCTACCGAAATCCTGACGTGCCGGGACTATATACATGGTGGACACAGCGAGGAGGCGCAAGGGAGCGCAACGTAGGTTGGCGGATAGATATATTTTTAATTAGCAATGGGCTGACAGACCAAATAATATCTGCCGATATTCACAAGGATATCTTTGGCTCAGACCATTGCCCTGTAAGCATAGAAATACAACTCTGAAGACACGAAGGGTAGAAGTTATACCAAGTTGCTACCGGTTGGGTGAGAATTGGTATAATACTTAGCACATGGTGCACAAATAGCTATACAATTACCCTGTAGAAATAGGTGGGAAAAATGTCAATGAGGATCAAAGCCACGTTAATAATATTCCTGGTCATGGTGACAATCAGGCTTATTGGTTCTTTTTCTGATCTAAGTTTCACAACTAAGAGCCTAGTCGAAACAATCAAAAACGAGCAGATTTTAGAGCAGAGCCTTGCCAACGAACTTGCAAGCGCAAAAATTGACCTACTAATATCAAATGCAGAGGCTGTTGCGTCTCAATTGTCTCTGGTTAAGGCTGTAAATAGCAGGTCATCAGTAATGAAAAGCCTTCTACAAAAATTTCCTGAGTTTACAGCTTTTACCATTTTTAATAGAGAGGGATTAGAGGCTACTTTTGGTTTAGACCCGGCCGAAAAAGAAATGCTATTTGCAACAGGCCACAACTTGTCAGCGGCCTTTGCTGGTAAAGGCACCATCACTACTACCCAGTATAATCAAACATCCAACACGCTTGTTTTGTATATATGTGTGCCAATGGAAGGTGACAGGGCACTCGTAGCAACTATGCCTGCGAGGGTTTTTTCTGATTATTTTTCTGGCCATCGAATATGGAAGACCGGAAGTATTTACATCATAGATGGGGAGGGCACTCTCGTAGTGCATTACGACCAGCGAAGAGTTCAAACCCGTGACAATCCTATCGAGCTTAGCAAGACAGACCCATCGTATAAATCCACTGGGGAATTTTTCCAAAAAATGCTCCTTACCAAAGAGGGATCGGGCACTTATATGCTGGATGGAACATCGAAACTGTGCTCATACAAATACCTTTCATCGGAACGGGTTGATTGGATTCTTGGTGTAGTAGCTCCCTTTAATGAAAGCCCTCTCGCCAAACTACGGTGGGGGTTAGTGACATCGTCATTGGCTATTTTTGCGGTCGGCGCGATTGCCGCTTATATCATTTCTGGGTTTATTATTCGTCCCTACAACAAACTTAAAGAGCTAAACAAAACGGTCCTGAGTCAGGCGGCTAGAATAGAAGATGAGCACAGTCGCGCAATGTTGATGCTGGACTCAACGCCACTAAGTAATTTTGTTTTCGATAAAAACCACCGAATTATCGAATGCAATGAAGCCGCCCTAAAACTGTTCAAGGTGAATAGTAAACAGGAGTTTTTTGATCGCTTCTTTGAATTTTCCCCCGAATTTCAGCCAAACGGGAGACCATCCCGCGAAACGGCAAACTACAACATACAAAAGGCCTTCGAGGATGGGAAATACGAGTTTACATGGGTTCATATGTTGGCAGAAGGTACTTTGGTGCCATCAGAGATTTCCTTGGTAAGAGTTCCCTATGAAGATGATTTTGCAGTTGTAGGTTATGCGCGTGACCTCCGCGAACACGAGCGGATGATGCAGGCAATCCAGCACCGAGATAAACTTCTTAGGGCGGGACAAGAAGTGGCCGCACTGCTCCTGACCACCACTGCTATCAGCTATGAATCCTTTGAGAGCACCTTACTCGAAAGTATGAAGCTGATAGGTACCGCCGTTGACGCAGACCGTGTGCAAATTTGGAAAAACGAAATGGTTGGTGGACACCTTCATTTTGTGCTTGAATTTACGTGGCTCAGCGAGGTTGGATGGCAAAAGACTCATCTTCCAAAGGGTCTGAAATTCCCATATAAAGACAAGCCTTCATGGGAAAAGAGATTTTTGCGTGGCGGCCATATTAATTCGCCATTGTCAGTGCTGGCAAAAGATGACCAGGAATTTTTGAGTGCATACGACATAAAATCAGTTGTCATCATCCCGTTGTTTATGCAGGATAAATTCTGGGGATTTTTTAGCCTGGACGACTGTCGGGAAGAGCGTGTTTTTTCTGATGACGATATAAATATCCTCCGATCTGTTGGCTTGATGTATACAAGCGCAATGAACAGGGACGCACAATCTGCGATGATCAGCGAAGCACTCAATCGAACAAGGCAACTACTTGACCAGATGCCATTTGGTTGCGATCTATGGGATGAAAACTACAACCTGTTTGATGCAAACGATGCCGCCGCACGGCTTTTCAAGATGGACGATAAGCAGGACTACATAAATCAGTTTGGTAAAATGTCACCTGAATATCAGCCAGATGGACAACTCTCCAGTGACTTCACACATGACCAGCTCAACAAGGCTTTTGAGGAAGGAAAATGTGTTTTTGAATGGACTCATCGTCTGCTTGATGGAACGTTGTTGCCAATGGAAATCACCCTTGTCCGTTACCGTTTTGGGGATGACTACGTTGTTGCGGCATACAAGCAAGACCTGACAAAATATAAACAAATCACTGCAGAACTCGAAAAAGCTCTTACGGATGCAAAAAATGCAAATATCGCAAAATCCAGATTCCTAGCAAATATGAGCCATGAGATGCGTACTCCCCTAAATGCTGTGCTGGGGTTGTCAGAGCTGGCCATGGAAACTGAAGGGCTAAATAATGATGTGTTTACTGGCTTAGAAAAAATATATGGAGCTGGTTCCACACTATTGAGTACCGTAAATGATATTTTGGACATTTCAAAAATTGAGGCTGGCAAATTTGAAATCCTGGCCGACGAATACGACGTGCCGAGCCTTATCAACGACACGGTGACTCAAAATATTTTACGTATTGGTGAAAAACCAATTCGATTTTTGCTGGAAATCACTAGCGATCTCCCTGCACGCCTGTATGGGGACGAACTAAGAATTAAACAAGTATTTAACAACCTATTATCCAATGCTCTAAAATATACTAAAGAAGGGGCAGTAGAACTAAGCATCAAGTCTGAAAGGGTTGGTGATACTGTTTGGATCACAGCCGGTGTTAGAGATACAGGCATCGGCATCAAACCCGAAGACCTCAACCTACTGTTTGACGACTATGCCCAGCTAGATATGAAGTCTAACTACAGGGTAGAAGGTACTGGACTTGGACTTTCAATAACTAAGGCGATATTGGATTTGATGGATGGCACAATATCTGTAAAAAGTGAATATGGCACGGGCAGTTTATTTACAGTTAAATTCCGCCAGGGCTTTGTAAATGATGACATTATAGGCGACCAGACGGTTGAAAACTTGTTGACATTCCACTATACAAACGACAAGCGCGGACAACACATGCGCTTTGTGCGTGCCAACCTCTCCTATGCCAGGGTGTTAGTAGTCGATGATATAGTTACCAACCTAGACGTTGCCAAGGGTTTGATGAAGCCCTACGAAATGCAGATAGACTGCATATCCAGCGGAGAAGAGGCCGTTGAAGCGATACGTCGCGAGGAAGTGAAATATAACGCTATATTTATGGATCACATGATGCCGGGCATGGATGGTATCGAAGCCACAAGGATAATAAGGGAAGAAATTGGGACGGAATATGCCAAGACAGTGCCCATCATTGCTCTTACAGCCAATGCTGTAGTAGGAAATGAAAAAATGTTTTTAGAAAATGGTTTCCAAGCGTTTTTACCAAAGCCAATTGATATATCTCGACTAGATGAAGTAATCAACCACTGGGTTCGCGATAAGCATGATTTAACTCACCATAGCCACCATCAAACAAATGACGGTACTGGACAAGATAACCATTCCGATCACCACATCGACAGAAGGGGTGGAATAGATAGGCGCATCTTTGGCCAGCATATCCCTAGTCTGGATGCCCATGAAGGGATTGATCGTTTTGGAGGAATTTCGCCATATACAGAAATCCTCCACTCTTATGCCACTACCACAAAGCCTATTCTAGAATCCATCAGCGAAATAGACCCCGAAAACCTAACACAATATATAACCTTGGTACACGGAATAAAAGGCTCCAGTAGGGGCATAGGGGCGCACGATCTCGGCGAACAAGCCGCTACCCTAGAGGCCGCCGCCAGAGATGGCGACTTCCAATTTATAAGCAACAACAATAAGCATTTTGTCGAAACAGCAAAAAAACTGATACACGACATTGAAAAACTACTTACCGAAATAGCCAGCCATGACCATAGGCCACAAAAAGATAAACCAGACAATGAAACTCTGGCAAAATTGCTTACTGCTTGCAAAGAATTTGATATGGATCAAGTAGACATGCTGATGACAGAAATCGACAGCTATGAATATGAATCAGATGATGGCCTGGTGGCATGGCTGAAGGAAAATGTATCCCTTGCTAATTTCTCTCAAATATGCAACAAACTGCAAACGCTTGTATAGGTCTTATACCAAATTGCTCCCGGTTGGATGCAACTTTGTATAATTAGCTACCAACTTCGGCCATAAGCTGTAAACTAATACAATGTCAGACAGACTTATTCTTGTCACCAACGATGACGGCATCTTTGCCCCTGGGATAGAAACCCTTGCCAGTTCTGCATCCAAGTTTGGCAAAGTGGTAGTTGTTGCACCTGACAGAAATAGATCTGCTATTTCATCTGCGATGTCCGTCCACAGTATTTTGCGCATAGATGAGATTGCTCAGGATCGCTACGCTTGCGATGGCACGCCCGTGGACTGCATATTGATGGGTGTACGCCACGTACTTGAAAAAACTCCAGATTGGATCCTATCAGGCGTAAATTGGGGATTTAACCTAGCAGAAGACGTGCTCTACTCTGGCACGGTTGGTGCCGCATTGGAAGGCCGCCTACAGGGCTTTAGAAGTGCCGCATTCTCTCTAGAACGTAACGGCAACCTGGAAGTCGCTGGAGGATGGATAGAGAAATTTTTATTGGCATGGGAAACTATCGATCTGCCGCAGGGGAGTATATGGAATGTAAACATGCCTGAGGGCGAACTAAAGGGTTTTCGCATAACTACCCAAGGACGGCGTGATTATTACGATTTGATGGAGAAGAGGCTCGACCCCAGAGGCAAGCCATATTTCTGGATAGGCGGCGAGGGGGGGCCAGATTACGAAATGGCAGAGGGTACAGACACTGCGGTAGTCCATGATGGCTATGTCAGCCTCACGCCGATAAACATAAACCTCACCTGCCGGGAGACCATCGCAAGGCGTAAGGAATATGAAGGGGCGTTTGGTATATAGCGGTTTAACTCAATATAGCAGTTCAACTTTTTGTTGCCCACAATTTAATTATATTAAATTATATCTGTGATTAGTGCAACCGGCTATACTTGACAGCTTCAATATTTTTACATAGGATTTACAATAATATGGTTGTACTTTTGCATTTTGGGGGCAAAAACCATGAAATTTCAGCGCAAAATTGAACTTATCAGTCTAGGTTCTCTGGTTGTCATGGGAATTGTAGTAGCAATTGTTTGCATACAGGAATTTAGCTCGACTCTCAGAAGGGAAAATCAGGGAGCCATATCCGTATATACGCATTTAGCAACCGAACTTTTTGACGACGAATTGACGACCATAGAGTTAGCCGCGGGTGGCATTGCCGACAATCCAGACTTAGTGCAGGCTGTTTTGAGAGACGATACTCCACAGGTGCAACGCATAGCAAAAAGTGCCATGAACGTTTACGGAGTGGGTATGGTGACAGTTACCGATTCCAAAGGCAAGATACTGGGGCGCGGGCATTCCGATAGGTTTGGCGACATTCAGGACACCAATAGTAGCCGAAATGCGTTGGCCGGTAAAAAAACTAAAGGGCTTGAACAGAGCGGTGCCAACGCATATTCAATGCGCGCTGGTGCCCCGATCTATTCAAATGGCAGGGTTATTGGCTGTGTTAATACTGGAAACTCTGTGATAGCAAACCATTCGATGGTTGACAAAATAAAAGAAATATCAGGGGCCGAGTGTACCATATTTCAGAATGACACCAGGATATCAACAACACTTATCAATGCCGACGGAAAGAGAGCCGTTGGTACAGCTCTAAAGGATAGCAAAATCATTCAGGCTGTATTAAAAGAGGGAAAAATTTACGTTGGCACAATCAAATTATTTGATAGGGAATACAATGTAACTTACCAGCCCCTCAGAGGCCCAGGGGGTGACATTGACGGTATGCTTTTTTTGGGCTATGACACGAAACCTATTAACAAAACAGTTTCAAAACAAGTATTTATTACCATAATAACGATTGTAATAATCGTAGTAATAATCGGATTAATTTTACCGCGCGTTATCCGAGGGACTGTCAAGCCTATTCAGGATATTTGTATCCTGTTAAAAGAAGTCGCCAAGGGCAACTTAACCGTAAAGTCCAGCATTACATCAAGCGATGAAATTGGTGAAATGGCCATAGCACTTGATGATATGGTCATAGCACTTAAGGATTTGATAAGTGGCGTTAGTCATGGAATAGACGGGGTAGCCAGTGGTTCAACCCAATTGTCTGCGTCATCTGAGCAGATGTCGGCAACAACAGAGCAGATAGCAAAAAGTGCAGACTTGCAAAGGAGTGGGGCAGAGAGGATGGCCGCCGCGATGGCAGAGCTATCGGCATCCATTGATGAAGTAAGCCATGGTTCACAGAATTCGCTTTCTCAATTAGATTCTGCAATAGAAGCCACGCAACAGGGTAACACTGCCGGCGAAGCCACAAAAGACGCTATGGACGACATCACGCTGACCACAGGCCGCATAGCCCAGGCCATCGGAGTGATCCAGGAAATAGCAAACCAGACTAATCTCTTATCCCTAAACGCCGCAATAGAAGCGGCCAAAGCCGGCGAACAAGGCAAAGGCTTTGCAGTTGTGGCAGAAGAGGTCAGAAAATTAGCCGAGCGCAGTGGAACTTCGGCCAAAGAAATCGCTCAGCACAACATCGAAGCGCGAAACTCCGTACAACGAGGTGGCGAAATGGTTGCCACCACAGTAGAATTGCTACACAAGATCAAGTCTAACCTAGACCAATTTGCAATTCAGACCAGAGAATCTGTGGTCGCCGCTTCCGAACAGGCTCGTGCTGGATCTGAAGTAGCCAAGCAAGTGGAGAGTAGCGTGAGCGAATCCGCATCCGTAGCATCCGCGACTTCCCAAATGAGTGCCACAACATCCGAAGTTTCCCGCACCGCAACCGAACTAGCCCAGTTAGCCTCAGACCTACAGTTGCAGGTCAAAAAATTTTCAATATAGTATTGTGGTTCAACTTTTTGTAGTTGAACTGCTATATGCAAGGATTTGTCCGCATAGCGAAGGTGACGCTGGAAAAGAATCTGCTAGCGTGCCTCCAAGTCTGCCAAATTTATAGTGGTGGACGTGGGGGACTCGGACATACGGTTTTGAAAATGCCTTAATTGGTGCCATTTTATGTTCATTGCCCTTTGAGCGGTAGATGGTATCAATCCAAAGGATTATTGTATGCTATTAGAGGAAGTGTTTTATTGCTAGGAGTTTTTATGAGTCACCAATTTGTCGATGTCTGCAATTTGAAAAAACATATCGGAGAAACGGTAGGGGTGCGTGGCTGGGTCAGAAATGTCCGCACAAGTAAAATTCGTTTTGTAGAACTACGGGACGGAACGGGGTTTTTGCAATGTGTCATTACCAATTCAGATGCTACGCCGGAGAGTTATCAACTAGCGGCCACGCTTACCCAAGAATGTGCAGTTGAATTATCAGGCACTATCCAAACTCATCCGAAGACAGGCCAGCCGGAAATGTTGGTTAAGAGCCTAACGATCATCGGTGGTAGTAGCGATTATCCCATCACTCCAAAAGAACATGGGACTGCCTTTTTGATGGACAACAGGCATCTGTGGTTACGCTCAAAGAGACAATGGGCAATACTTCGCATCCGCCACACTATTGCAAAAGCAATCAGGGACTTCTTTGATGGCGATGGGTTTACCTTGATTGATAGCCCAATTTTGACCCCTTCTGCCTGTGAGGGTACTTCAACCCTATTTGGAACGCCATATTTTGACGAAGGAATGGCTTTTTTGAGCCAATCAGGACAGCTATACCTCGAACCAGCCCTTGCCGCTTTTGGTAAGGTATATTGCTTTGGACCAACCTTTAGGGCGGAAAAGAGCAAGACCCGTAGGCATCTGACCGAATTTTGGATGGTCGAGCCGGAAATATCCTTCGCCCATCTGGAAGATGCCATTCAGCTAGGCGAGAGGATGATGAAATTTATCATCCAGAGAGTATTAGAGACAAGGCAAGAGGAATTAAAGATTTTAGAAAGAGACCAGGCACCCTTGGAAAATGCTCTAAATAATACTTATTTGAGGATGACTTATACAGAGAGCGTAGAGCGTCTAAAGGCCCTTGGGAGCGACATAGAGTGGGGACAGGATTTTGGAAACGACGACGAAACAATCCTGATGAATTCTTTGGATCGCCCCTGCTGGGTACATCATTTTCCAAAAGAATTTAAGGCTTTTTATATGGAACCAGACCCTGACGACCCAAGGTTGGCACTAGGTGCTGATTTACTGGCTCCCGAAGGGTATGGAGAAATAATTGGTGGTGGCGAAAGGGCATCCAGCCTTCAGTATTTGCTTGATCAAATTGCCAAAGAAGGCTTGGACGAAAAAGACTACAGATGGTACTTGGATGTTCGCCGCTATGGCTCTGTCCCTCATGCAGGCTACGGCCTTGGCCTAGAGCGAGCCGTAGCTTGGATATGCAAGCTACCACACGTCCGCGAAACTGGCGCATACCCAAGGATGATGGGAACCCTCTGGCCATAGAATAGCCATTTAGCGACTAGTGACTATAACAAGCCTTGCTACGCAGGGTGCTCATTCCAAACTTTCCCATAAATATCTGGCAACAACCGAGCGCCAAGGCCGCCAAGACTCGGCTCTTGCTTTCATTTCGGCAGGTTTTGGTTCGGCGATTCCAAAGTGCAATCCATAGGCCTTCTTAATGGCGAAGTCGTCTACAGGCCAAATATCGGTACGGCCAAGGCTAAAAATGAGTAGCATTTCTACAGTCCATCGACCAATACCCCTAACCTGTGTTAGACGTTGAACTATGGCCTCATCATCCATTTTTTGTAGTGTTGCCCAGCCTGGTACTACTTTAGATTTTGTCTTTTCTGCTAAGTCGTAAATGGCTGTCGTTTTTGCGGCGGAAAGGCCAACAGAGCGCAGTTTGTCTTGGGGTGTTGTCAATATCTTGTCGGCAGTCAGGCGACCATTAAACAGATCTAATAATCTGCCAAAAATTGCCGTGGCCGCCCTTCCGTTGAGTTGCTGGCTGGTAATAGACTCTGCCAACGAATGTAGAGGGGATGGCGGGTGTTTTTGATTTATGGTGATCCGACCAACCTTTTTAAGTAGTGGAGCAAGTTCTTTGTCTCTGAGTAAATGGGTCAGAGCCGTCGATAAATATGATGTATTGAGTGATATGTTAGGCATTTTTTCAGTTAGCACTTTCGCAAATAATATGGAAATAGTTATTCCAAAATGGTTCGAATCGTTTCCCGCCACAGCGGTGAGGGGTCCTCTAATAATAGCAATTCTGGTTTTAAGGCAACTCTTATCCAAGCTTTCTGCTCTAGCTCTTTTTCGAGTTGCCCAGCACCCCATCCCGAATAACCAAGGAACAGGCGAAAGTTTGCCGATGGGTCTTTTGCTAGGGACTCCAGCAAATCCCTTCTGAAACTAACAAAGTCAGTAAAATCTAGCACTGTATCATCTGGTTCGGGCAAACCTCCACGCACTAGCACTATCCCCCGGCCAGGCTCTACTGGCCCCCCATAATAGGCCGTAGTGTTGTTATCTCTGTTATATTCCATGCCTCCCTCTTCGCAAATTTGGGCAACCGTAAGGGGGACTGGCCTATTGAGGACAACCCCCATCGCCCCTGCTTCGCTGTGATCGATGATCAAAACAACACAGTGGAGGAAATGTGGATCCAGCAAGAGTGGGCTGGCTACCAGCAGGCATGGTGCAACATAGCTCATAAGCATTATGATATAGCAGTTTTAGATATGGTGGGCATACCTACTTATAGTGGTTAGCGATCAGTTGCTGGTAATTCAGCTTGCTTTGAGGCAACAGTGTCACATCATTTATTTGTTGTATTCGAGCTATCTTTTTCACTTTCTTGTTTTGGCTTTTCACGTTCTATATAAGTAAAAATAGGCACTCCCATTTTTACAGTTCCATCAGGCATTGGTCGCCATATATCAGACTCTTCCCTAATTAATGCGGCCCCCTCTGGAAAAACATCTCTATCAATTTCTCCGACTTCAGGATATATGCGATGCCATACGGCAAATGGATTTTTATCTCTTAACTCCTTTTCACGCGCCTTGATCGTTTGTTCAGCTTCAGTAATAAGATCAATAATTGATTTATTCTGCAAATCTGGTGGTTTGTTAAAATTCGCTTTATTGAATTCTCTTTGTGCATCGCCGGCATCAGGTGAGAGGATGGCATCCTCCTCTTGAGCTGAAATAAGTACCGTTCCATCCTTTTCTGGGTTGGCACACAAAATAGCTGTGGAGTTGCCATTATTGACTACCCATTCGGGAGTGGCTTTGCCAAAGATTTTACCTGCATGCTTAAGGGTGGCCGTTTCTAATGAAAAAATCCAGTAAAGTCCGGTACTCTTGCTTAGGAGCACGGCAAATTTGCCTGCAATAATCACCCTACTGAGATATGCCGCACGGAACAGAGATGGAAGAGGGATATCTTCCCCCATTCTATGGGCTATAGGAGCAGATATTTTAAGTTGGGTACTGCCCTCTGGTATGGACATTCGGACAAAAGGGGTTCTGTCAGGCCCGGAGTTGCCATTTAAATCTGTACCCATATTTGATTTAGAAATAGCAATAAAGCGACCATTATCACAGGGTATTATTTTTAGCGATTCAGTTATGTCAGTGTTATAACTGCCTACCAGATGCCAACTCTCATCTTCCCACTTAGCTAACGTCCAGCGTTTGAACTTTGTGCCGTCTTTGTTTGTTTCATATTTCCCACCGCCATAGGCTAGAGTATATAGCGCACCTTCATGCCAACACATATTCGTAGATACCGATAGGTACACACCGGAAATGGGAAATCCGTCTGCATTTACCAAGGGTAGTATTTTCTTCCGGATGATATTGTTTTCATCCACAAGGAGTGATGGAGGTGCAGTAGAATCATTTATGCTTACTAAATAAAGGTCATCTACCCATTGTCCCGGGATTTGTTGGGCAAAAATATAACTGCCTAACGCCAATAATTGGCACAGCAAAAGGAACAGGCCAATTTTGGTAATGTTTTTAGACAGGTGCATAACAGATTTACCTCAAACACAAAATTGTTCACATTGATTCATCAAGAATTCTGCCATAGGTCCCCATTTCAATTCCATTTCGGTCACTAACTCCTCATAACTGCCTGCCCTCACATACCCATCGCCATCGGCATAGTAGCAAAATTCGGCAGTCCAGACAATCAGACAACTTGCAGATACTGGCAGGATGGTGCTATAAGTTTGGCTGTATGTGGTCTCTATCTTGTCAGATGCAGGTTTTTCAGCACATCCAGTAATCGAAAGAGCTGAAGCGAGTAGCAGTGAGTATAGCATGTGGACTCCAAAAAGAGATAAGTTATAACTAGAGGCTAAACTGCCCCAATAAAAAAACTAATAGGTAATGCCATACAAGTCAAGCCAAAAATTATTTATCTCCATGTTTATGTAGCTAGATGCTTAAAGTTAATGCCTCTTGAAAAGGTAGACATTCAAGGGATCTCCTTCTAGTATAGATTATTGCACCCGAAAGGAACAACATGTCTAACCCTCTAGTAGGTATTTTGATGGGGTCTAAGTCTGACTGGGAAACAATGAAGAACTGCGCTCAAACGCTAAAGGATTTGGGCATACCATTTGAAACCCATGTTGCTAGTGCCCATAGAACCCCAGATAAAGTAGCAGAGTTTTGCATCGGAGCCGAATCAAAAGGGATAAAAGTAATAATTGCGGCGGCAGGCGGAGCGGCGCATTTGGCGGGAGTTTGCGCTAGTAAGACCCATCTTCCCATTTTGGGTGTACCAATGAAAGGCTGGGCGGTAGAGGGCTTAGATGCACTATTGAGTACAGTCCAAATGCCTAGTGGAATTCCTGTAGGAACTCTGGCCATAGGCAAGCCTGGAGCTATAAATTCCGCACTATTGGCCGTTTCCATACTTGCGCTGTCTGACTCAGGCATTCGTGATAAATATCTTGCCTACAGAAAACAGGCTACAGAAAAGGCTTTGGCCGATGATGACATTCAGCCATAGGCATTGCTACCAATCACGTTCTGAAATGTGTCCTGATGGACTTGACCACTGCCTCCGCGAATTGCTCTCTATAGTCAGCATTTTTAAGTAGTAGTGCGTCTTCTTCATTTTGAAGATTGACAACTTCTATCAGCACCTTTGTTGTTGCTACATTGGTGCGGATTACCGCTGGCACAAATGATTTCCCTGATCGATTTATCACGTTGCGAAGTGGACGGTTTTCATGGATGGGGAGGCCAATCCTGCGTAGCTCTTTTAACAGCCCTTCTGAAAAAAGGCGGCTCTGAGCCTCAGATACAACTTTTTGCCTCTGTGTAAAATTGACGCTCGCCCCATACTTTAGCTCTGCTACCTTTGTTCCCGCCCCACCCCAGGAGAACTTGCTTGGAACTAAGTTTGATGCAGGAACATATACCATCGTGCCCCTGGCAGATGGATGCCGACTATCGGCATGGAAACTAATAAAAATGGTTTTTCTCAAGTCTATTGATTTTGTGGCTGTAAAAAAGTTGTTTGCCATCACCCATCGCAAATTTACGCTTGTATTAGCAGAAGATTCGCCATCATTTGGCTTGGGAGGCGTAGTCTGTAGCACTGCATTTTTAGTGATGTTGGGTATAAATTCCCTGATGCCAAAATCAATGCCTGGATAGCGCAGGGTAGTAAATATTTGCGCGTCTGTATTGGCCTCTAATAATCGGCGCACTCGCATGGTAATGTCGTAGACAAAGTCGGATTCCCATACACCGTTTACCATAGCTCCGGGGTCAATGCCACCGTGACCTGGGTCGAGGACTATACGAACTCCAGATAGGCGTGGCCCAGCTTCGATTTTTACCGTTCTGCGTACTTCTTCTGCCATCTCGCGGTTTTCAGTAAGCCCTTTTGAACCCTCTGGCAAAAATGGGTCTGCAAGGCAATCAAGGGGTATTTTAATGAGTTGCCCCGGCTGGATCGACCTCACATCTACAATGCTACTTCTTTTTGCTATTCGAACCGCTAGTTGGTTTACCTCCTTTGCATCAACCAAGTCGGTATAACGCATCACCACGCTGGAATAGAGTGCTTCGCCCTTACGCAACTTGTAACCGGCATATTCTCCCTGAGAATCTTTTGCGTAAGTTAGCATTGCCCTTAGAGAGGCTACTAGGTCTTCAATCTCTACTTCAGCCTGACTTTTTTCGGGGATAGTAGCACTGCCACCCAATTCCTGCGAGAGCATTACCGTCGGAATTCGCCAGATATTGCCCTCTATTAACTGCTCAGGGTTATTGGGATTAGCCTTCATCAGCTTGTCATAGTGTTGGCCATGACCTGCAAACAGCGAGCTAATTAACCAAACGGATTCCACCTTTGGCCACCTGATTTTGTGTTTAATTTCATCTTTTGACCACACATCATCTGGGAACAGAGCCTTTAATGTCCATTTTTTGCCTTCGGCAGTTAGGTCTTCAAAGGGGAGCCACTGAGGCAAGTTGCCCGTTTTTGCAATAAAAGACTTTGGCAAGTCTCTGGACTCAACAATCACGCCCATTTTGAATTGCAACCTAATCGTAGCTCTTTTTCCATTAGGGAGCATTCCCTTTACCTCAGCCAATTCCGGGTCAACTGACGCAAAAACAATTGCGGCAGGCATCAATCCGATTGCAAGATTGTTGATGGTTCCCATGTAGCTATTTCGATTCCAGACCTAAACTGACAAATATTCGGCTGTATGACAAAATCACGTCACAGCTTTTCGATTGGATGCTTTCCAATTTCGAGTCGCCCCCTTGTCACACAAAAGCCTTATGGCACAGATAAACTTTGCTAGATACTCCCCCGAATGACAACCCAGACTCCCTAATTGTACCCCATGCACTTTGGGCATCAGCCGCCTTTGAAACCCTTTTGAGCAAATTTCAGACCAGAGGAGGGGATTAAAATTTACTGATGTTTGTGCAGGACTGCAAAAAGTATAACAGCGATAAT
Organism: Holophagaceae bacterium; assembly: GCA_009783055.1. Taxonomy (GTDB): domain Bacteria; phylum Acidobacteriota; class Holophagae; order Holophagales; family Holophagaceae; genus WRHW01. The sequence continues at coordinate 28,230 of WRHW01000009.1, read as the reverse complement.
CCTTCAACTCTTTGCTAAAATAGCTCATGCCACTTTTTCATCAACGCGTATTGGAAAGACATCTCCAACACATACAGGCCGATCAGCACCATATCGCCATTTTGGAAAAATGGACAAAAAACCTGGAGCGAGGGGTTTACAACAGAGAAACCCAAAATGATGGCGAATTTATTCAGAGAATCCTGATCGAGGTTTTGGGCTATGTGGGCAGTAGCGAAGGCAAAAACTGGACGGTGGCCAAAAATCAACCCGTGGGTAGCGGAAACGTTGACGTGGCTTTGGGTCATTTCACACCAGATTCAGCCAGCATCATTGCCCCAATGGAGCTAAAAGGCGCAAAGACCCAATATCTCGATGCAATTATGCACGGACGCAACAAAAGCCCAGTAACCCAGGCCTGGGAATATGCAATGGACGCAAAAGGGGCCAAGTGGGTACTTGTGTCTAACTTTCAGGTGATAAGACTCTATGCAATTGGCTATGGCCGTAAAGAATATGAACTATTCGACCTAACAAAGATGTCAGAGCCAGGGCAGTATGCAAAATTTATTACATTGCTGTCAGCAGAAAACCTACTTGGCGAAAAAACATATACCCTGCTAAAGGAATGTGAACAGGCCGAAAAAGATATTACCGACCAGCTCTACAAGGACTACAGAGAACTACGTATGCGTCTGATAAAGAAGATGGGCGACAATAACCCCAGGATAGACAAACTAGTAGTAATCAGGGTAGCCCAGACAATCCTGGATCGAGTTCTTTTTATTGCATTTGCAGAGGATAAGGGGCTGTTGCCTGACAAAACCCTTGTGCAGACCTTTGAAAGTGCCAATCCATTTAACCCACAGCCGATCTGGGAAAACTTTAAGGGCCTGTTTCGCTACATCAACGAGGGCAATCCTAAATTGAGCATCCCCGGCTACAACGGGGGGTTATTTGCAGATGATAATGTGCTAAACAGCTTAAAGATCAGCGATGATTTGTGTCACGACCTCAGGAAAATCGGTGAATATGACTTTGACAGTGATATTAGCGTTAATATTTTGGGAAAAATATTTGAGCAATCAATAAGCGATCTGGAAGAGCTAAAAAACCAATCTCAGGACAGCAACATCTCAGAAAGAAAAATCACCAAGCGCAAGCGAGATGGTATTTTCTATACACCGCCCCACATCACCCGCTACATGGTAGAACAGGCGGTAGGGGGCTGGCTGGCGGACAGGCGAAAAGAGATAGGCTTTGCAGAACTCCCCCAAATACCTGACACAGCCCTCGACCCCAAGCAGAGCAGAAAGAGTCTAAAGGCTATCGAAAAAAAGAGCCTTGCCCTGCACATAGCGGCATGGGAAGCGTACCAAAAGGCCATGTCAAATATCAAAGTGCTAGACCCGGCCTGTGGCTCCGGGGCATTTTTGAATGAAGTCTTTGATTATCTATACAGCGAAGGGCAAACCATAAACAACGAATTAGCTAGGCTACGGGGGCGACCTTCGCTCTTCCGCTGGGATAAACATATACTAGCAAATAATATTTATGGAGTAGACATTAACCGGGAATCAGTGGAAATTACAAAACTATCTCTTTGGCTTAAGACAGCCAACAAAAACGAAAAGCTGACCTATCTGGAGGACAATGTCAAGTGTGGCAATTCCCTGATTGACGACCCCAATATTGCCGGTGAGCTTGCTTTTGACTGGCAAAGCGAATTTCCAGAGATCATGGAATCTGGTGGTTTTGACGTGGTAGTTGGCAACCCGCCGTATGTATTGTGCCAGCCTTCAAATACAGATGAGGATGTGTTACTTTTCTATAAAAATTTCAAAGTAGCAAGCTATAAAATTGATTTATTTCATTTGTTTTTTGAAAGAGGAATTAGCCGATTGAAGCCAAATGGTAAATTCTGTTATATCACCCCAAATACTTATTTGACGAATACTAATATGGAGAATTTGCGGGCTTACTTGTTGGGAAACAAAATCATTAGCTTGTCATTGAGCCCTAAGGGAGTATTTCGGGATGCAAGTGTTGATGTCTGCATAATTCTAATGGAAAAAACTCACCTCGATGGAAATAATGTAAAAATTTTCGGCATGGATAATGTTGGTAACGTTGTGCTACAAAACGAGATTCCACAAGCACAATGGGAAAATAACAAATCCAAAACGTTTACTATTCAGACTCCGTTCCAGATTGACAGTGAAAATACTTGCCCGTTGGGGAGTATTGCGAGCGTAACATTTGGGTTGCAGACAAAAGACAAGAGTATCTACGTCAGGGAAACAAGCGGTGGAAGCGATTGGGAAAGCTGTTACACGGGGCGGGATATTGCAAGATATTACTTAAAAGAAGCAAGCCTGTTCTTTAAGAATTGTCCGACTGAAGTTAAGGCAGGAGGTTCTTGGGATATGGGAATCCACCATTCAAAGAAAATCGTGGTGAGACAAATAGGTGCACCAGAGCCACTCTTTGCTTTTGATGATTTCGGACTTGCCACATTAAACACGATGTACAGCATAGCTTTATCAAATGAGAAAAATTTTTCATACGGGTATCTATTGGCAATACTCTGCTCATCTTTGATAAAAAATTGGTGGCTATCATCGTTTTCTGACAATAAAGATATTTTTCCAAAAATCAAAGGAATCCAATTAAAACAAATACCAATAAAAAAAATCTCTAGGGTTGCTCAACAACCATTTGTTGACTTGGCAGACACCATGCGTTCTTGCAATATTACTTTACATTCTATTCGCAGGCGTTTTTTTAACCGATTATTTGCGAATTTTGATGGCCTGAGAATAACTGGCCCAATGGAGTACTTGGAAAAGATAGATTTCAACGAAACTTTTTTGACAGAGCTAATAAAACAAGGAGTCAAACTGTCCTTGTCGGAGCAAGACGAATGGGAGGATTATTTCGATGCCTGCAAAAGCGAGTGCCAAAGCCTAGTGACTCAAATCGCTACTTCCGACAAGGCGATAGACCAACTGGTCTATGCCCTCTACGGCCTCTCGCCTAATGAAATTGCAATTATCGAAGCCGGCAACTAAGGGCATGGTTTTGAGTGACAAGGCCAACAGATGTAGAAATGTCGAAAAAGAGATTGTCGCCTTTCTGTATAGGGAATACAGAGTACTCAAGTCACAGTTAGCAAAATCAATTGGCACATGTTGCCCTAAAATGGGCGATCTGGACATCTTTCACCATGCCCAAACCATGTCCATTCGTATTTTGTTTTTGGCCTTTGTGGAGGCGAGGGGCTGTTCGCCAGAAAAGAATTTAACTTCTGTCTTGACTTTAGCCCCCCTTCCTGATTTGCAACTATCATGGAGTGACATTAATGGGTTAGTCGGAGCTATTGCCTGTAGTTTTGCAAAAGATAGTGGCTACCTAGAAAATCTAAACAACCTAAAAATAAGCAAAAAAATATGTTGTAGTGTGTGGAAAATTATTGAATATTTTCGTAGATACGATGCAGATGCCAGTATTTTGGGCATTATCTTTGAACAATCTACTAATGACTTTGAGGAACTCAGTACCAATCACAGTGACAAGAAAACCACCAAGCGTAAGAAGGACGGCATATTTTACACACCGCCTCATATTACCCGTCACATAGTGGAGCAGGCCGTTGGCGGCTGGTTGGCCGACCGGCGAAAAGAGATAGGCTTTGCAGAACTTCCCCAAATACCTGATACAGCCCTCGACCCCAAGCAGAGCAGAAAGAGCCTAAAGGCTATCGAAAAAAAGAGCCTTGCCCTGCACATATCGGCATGGGAAGCATACCAAAAGGCCTTGTCAAATATCAAAGTACTCGACCCGGCCTGTGGCTCCGGGGCATTTTTGAATGAAGTCTTTGATTATCTTTATAGCGAAGGACAGACCATAAACAACGAATTAGCAAGGCTACGGGCTACACCATCGTTGTTTAGGTGGGACACCCACATCCTCGCCAATAATATCTATGGAGTAGACATTAACCGGGAATCAGTGGAAATTACAAAACTATCTCTTTGGCTTAAGACAGCCAACAAAAACGAAAAGCTGACCTATCTGGAGGACAACATCAAGTGTGGCAATTCGCTGATTGACGATCCCAATATTGCCGGTGAGCTTGCCTTTGACTGGCAAAGCGAATTTCCAGAGATCATGGAATCTGGAGGCTTTGACGTGGTAGTCGGCAATCCGCCATATGTATTTGCTAGGGAAAAGATAACCGCCATCGAAAAGGACTATTATTCCAGGCACTACCAGTCGGCACAGTATCAGGTAAATACCTATCTGTTGTTTATCGAAAAATCCATAGACCTGATAAAAAAAGGCTATGGCAGGTGTAGCCTGATAGTGCCAAATGCCTGGCTGATGGTTAGCTCGGCAGAGAGGTTACGTGCTTTGTTGCTGGAGCAAACAACCATTTGTAGTATCACAAATTTGATGGGTCAACCCTTTGAAAGTGCGTCTGTAGAAACGATCATATTGGAAACAAAAAAAACTGTGGCGGACAAGAGCCATGATATTAAGGTGTTTTTCAATGATGACGACAACAACCAATTTGTCTTTTCTCACCCCAAGCTACAGGCCGAGTTTGCCAAGAACCCCGGTAGCGAGCTAAAAATATTTGCTCATGGCAGTGATACCGATGTACTGAAAAAAATCAAAAAGGATTGTCTGCCACTACATGAACTATATGAAGTTAAGTCTGGGTTGATGGCCTACTCCGCAGGCAAAGGGAGGCCAAGGCAGAGCCCAGAGGATGTCAAGAACAGGATATATGATTTCAAAGAAAAGATAGATGACAAAACTCACAAGTACTTAGATGGCAAAAATGTCGGCAGGTACTGGCACAGATGGGAAGGCGCGTACCTGCGTTATGGGGACAACCTTGCATATCCGAGTAGATTTGAGTTTTTTTCAAACCCTGTGATCATTGTCAGGGAAATTACTGGGAAACATCCCCGCAGTTTAAGTTGTACATATTCCGATGGTTCAGAGACGCTACTTTTTAACAGAAGCAACATAGCAATTGCGGCAAGATGCCCAGAAAATGATCTTAGATTTTTGCTAGGGCTAATAAATAGTAGCCTTATGTCGTACTACTACATGCGCTCTACGCCCAAGTCTGTGCGAAAACTGTTTCCAAAAATAATACTTGCTGACCTAAAAAAAATCCCAACAAAAAGTGTCAGTGCAGAAATCCAACAACCTGTCATCAAAGCAGTAGAGCGGATGTTGAAACACAAAAAGGAGTTGATTGAGTTATCAGATTCATTCTTAAACTTGATCAAGTTGGAGTTCGATGTAACAAAAAACAGCCGTGACTTGAAATCTTGGCACACGCTGGAACAAAGGGCATTTCTGACTGCGCTAGAAAAAAACATAAAGCCCCATACAATAACCCTTGCCCAAAAATCAGAGTGGTTAAAGCATTTTGAAACAGAAAAAACCAAGGCTCAATCTCTGAATTTACAAATAGAAAATCTGGATGCAGAGATAAATGCGATGGTATATGTCCTCTATGGCCTCACTCAGGATGAAATTGCAATCGTGGAGAAGGGCTGATGTCGTACGGCATCCAATGAAATGAGTAATACCAAGTTGCACCCATACGAGAGCAACTTGGTATCAAATCGCTGTTTGTTTGGTTGCTACGTCACCTTCATTATGGTGTTTCGCGTTTAATCCCGATTAAACGCAACCTAGTATTAGTAGCTATATTTATACAGGTAGTTCCAGACAGAATATGCTACCAACTTCTAATGGCTCATACTTTGCCTCTCCGTTGTGGTCTTCGGCAATTTTTCTGGCTATGGCAAGTCCCAAACCAGTACCCTGGCGCTTTGTGCTGAAGTATGGCTCAAATAAATGTACTCTGGCCTCAGAAGGGACTCCACCTCCATTATCAGTTACTGAGAGGCGAACCTTATTGCTAATAGATTTTGCCTCCAGCGTTATTATTCCGCCAGTTTGAGGCGATTTACTTTGAATGGTATGAATGGCATTGTCTATAAAATTGATGATGGCTCTCTTTACCATGTCAGCATCCCAGTTTGCTTGTATCTGTCCATCTGGCAATAGCAATTCGACATGGATAGATTCTTGCTCTGTTCGATAGAGGGCATATACCTGTCGCAGTAGTTCGCAGGCATCGCAAGACACTGGGTGTGGGGCTGGAAGTTTAGCAAAGCGTGTAAAGCTGTCTACCAAGCGGGCTAGGCTTTCTACTTCGTTTAGGATAGTCTCTGCACCTTCAGAAACAGCCTCAACTTCTAGGCGACCATCCCTGACCCTGCGGACTAGTCTCTGGGCTGTAAGTTTAATGGGGGTAAGTGGATTCTTGACTTCGTGAGCCATTCTGCGAGCTACCTCCTGCCACGCCGCTCTCTTTTCCGCCTGTGCTAAAAGGCTTAAGTCTTCTAATACTGCCAGTAGCCCCCCAGACGACAAAGGCACAACAATTGCTCTAATTGGCCGGCCTTCACCTTCGCTCCCAATCCTCAATTCCTCTTGTTTGGGTTGCGCAGATTTCCTCACATGGTCAAAGAGTTCTGGCAGTTCGCCCAAGCGAGAAAGCCAAGCGGGATCGCCCCAGTAGTCTACTCCAACTTCAAATGAGTGCATTCCTAGCCATGATTGAACTGTGTTGTTACAAATCCGTACCTGTCCATCCGCAGATGTTGATATAACACCCACCGGCAGAGTATCCAATAGCTCTTTCAAGTATGCCCTCTGCATTTCTATACTCATGGTATGTTGTTTGATCTCCTCGTTGCCGGCCTTTAAGTCGCGGGTCATGGTGTTAAAGCTACGAGCCAAAAATGCCAACTCGTCTTCACCCTCTTCTGGTAGAGCCAAGTCTAGGTCGCCCCTGCCAACCCGCAGTGCCGCCCTAGCCAGTGCCCGCACGGGTTCGGCAATAGTTCGGGAGAGCGTAAGACCTGTCCATACCGCCGCAAATATTGTTAGCAATGTCAACAAGAGCAATACATTGTCAGTAAACTCCACCAAGGTATTTTTTAGGCCAGCAATCTGTACCGCCTCAAGCTGGCGACGTTCTAATCTAGCGAGGCTCTCCTGAATATCACGCCGAATCAAACGACCCACAATCCAGTCGCCACTTCGGCCAAAATACCAAGTTCCATTCTGTCCAGCCTCTATAGTCCATGTCGGCGAAAACCCGCTGTCAGAAATACTTAATACAGGAGCCTCGATTCCTGCGCTAATGGCTACTTCACCAGAATTAGAACACCAATTCAGATCAAATTCAGACAAGATTTCTCTCGGATTTTTGCCCAGCCCAGAGGCAATCACTGCAGATCGCCCAGCCCTCTCCATCTGTTCATTTTTGTATTGGCGAGCTATTTCGCTACCATCCCTAATAAGGCGCTCTGTCTCAGGCGAAAACCACCTTTCGACATTTTTTAGAATATAGTTCCGCCCCATAAAAAAGAGCATTACACTAGGCAAAATCCCTACTGCTAGGAATGCTACAACTAGTTTGGCTCTGATTCTGGAGCCTAGTACTCCGCTACGACGTTCAAAAAATATTTTTGCTAAGGTTCGGGCAACAATAAAGAGAATCAGTCCTATAGCAATTGTATTTGCCAAACCCAGAGCCAGTAGCCCTTCCCAGCGGCCTACCCCAAGCACGCCTTCTTCTGAAGAGCTAAGTAGCTTATAGAGCTTAAAAAATGTATAGCTAACCGCCGCTAACCCTGCCGCAAAATAGAGCCTTGTAAGCTCCTGATTTCGCCTCTTGCGCCTAGTTTGACCAGGCTGTTTTGAGTGCTTGAATAGCTTTGGTTTGAGTGGGGACATGTTGGGAGACAGAACAAAATTGGTAGCTTGCAGTTTGTAGCTCTGGACTACCACTATTACCCAGTATATCAAGTTGCTATTATTCCGGCTCAACTTGGAATGAGTATGGCATGGATAAATTGTCTTGCAATTTTTTTCTAAGATTGTCGTAACGTATCTGAATTATTGTTCCTATTGTAAAATCGCCATGATACTTATTTCCAACTCTTCTTGTTCGGGATCGTTTAGCGTCAATGTCAATGTCTCGCGTAAACTGCCCGGTTGAGCGGTAGGCGAGAGATGAATTTCAATTTTGTGTTCAACCGCACTCGCTTTGCCAATGCCAGATATAGTTATGAGTGGCGAAGTCGCTTTTGCTCCCAATATCTTGAACGGTTTGCTACCAGAGTGGAACAAACTTATTGAGGTGGACAACTCTGTACCAGCATTGTCGACCCATGCGATTCGGCCAGGAGCAGCAACTATTGGCACTTGAATATCCCATTGTATGCGAAACTGCACCTCTGGAATATTTTGGTTTGTAGTACGGACAATCATCGTTTCCAAACCTTTGTTGTGCCCCACAGAAATTAACTGACTGTCAAGGGTCAGGGTCAGGATTACATCGTTGCCAGCTTCTAAAGTCTTACAAGACAGGTATGGAGCATTTTCTATTTGGATACCAGACAAAACCACTGGCTGGCTATTGCCAGATTCTAGCTTGATGCTTCGCGATACAGAAATGTTGCGAGGTATTTTGTCAAAAAAAATTGCAGTTTCGCTTACTATAATCTCCCTGTACACATAGGCTTCAAAAGTCAGCATTGAACGCGGTTTAATAGGGTCGTCTGTAACTATTTCTATAGCTTTGCGGATAGGTCCTGCAAGTCCCCAAGGGTTAAACACGACTTTGATATAGCCACTTTCGCCGGGATTGAGTAATGTCTTTTCGACATCTGTGATACTGCAACCACAAGATGATACAGCCTTGATAATATTTATTGGGGAAGTGCCAAGGTTTGTTGCCACGTATCTATGTGATGTGATTTTGTAATCGGGAATTTTGCCGAATACGTGGTGAGTAGCATCAAAAACAACCCCTGATTCCGATTGCGCCAAACAAGCAATCGGAGCCAAGACAAAAACTATTCGCCACAATATCTGTCCGGAGAAAAAATTCAAAGCGGTGTCACATCACTTATTAACTGCGTTTGAGTCGCCATCTATGGCTACTTTTTTTGCTTCTTCTAAAATAATATTGCCCATTTTTACAGATCCGTCTGGCATTGGGCGAAAAGTAGTCGTCAAAAACTCACTTTTCAAGAGGGAGCCACCGTTCGGAGCATCAGGCAATTTTTCGACCCTTCCACTCTCGGGAAAAAGCCTGTACCAAACAACAAATGGATTCCGTTCGTGCCGTTCTTTTTCTAGTCGCTCAAAAATCCTTATATAATCCTGGCGGGTTTTAGGTTCGGGCATAGCTTGGAAAATCTCTGTGGCTTCCTTATTTGTGTCACTTCCATCGGTGAGAAAAAAGTTTTCATCCTCGCTAGCTATCAGTATTGTTCCATCAATTTCAGGATTGAAGCACAAAATGGGTACGGCTATGCTACCTTTCAAAAAATTTTTGCTAGCCAGAAATTCGGGAGTGACTTTTTGAAAAATATTACCAGCCCAAACCAAGTTAGCCTTTTCCAAAGAAAAAATCCAATATAGACCCGTTTGATAGTTAATTAATGTGACATGGTTATCAGTCATGGTGGTTAGGCTTGAGCCAGCCAAGCCAAACCAAGCCTCGTCAGACATTTTGTCCTTAATGTCATCCATACCGTGGTATATGCTGGAATCTAGCTTGATAATGTTTGTCGCATTATGGGTAGATACCAAGGCTCGCTGGGAGTCTGTTGCATTTCTTGATACCACTGCACCAACTATTGAACGATCCTCACGGTTCATTACTGGATTAAAAGGCACACCTGCTGGAATATTAGTTGGGAAGCTACTTTTTACAGGAGGTTTTGCAAGAGTTGCCAGACAGAATGGAGAGCGGTCTAACCTTTTATTGTCAATTAGATCAGTCTTATTTGAGACTAGGATGAAGCGGTCATTGTCGCATGGGATGACCCTTATCATTTCGCCAGGAGGCGTTTCCAAAAAACCTAAAAATTCCCAAGTATCATCTTGATACCTTGCAAAAGTAAAGCGCATAAATTCAGTGCCGTCTTCTTTTTCTTCAGTCGCACCGCCTCTTGCAAGCACATAAAGTATACCATTGTGCCACAATGGCTTCAAGCATATCGTCCTAAAAGATGCAGGCACGGGGAAATTAACCGCCTTCGACAAGCTAGGAATTTCAGATTGAATAATGTTTTTTTCGTCAATTAAGACCGTTGGTCGCGAAAAAAGGCTATCACCTGCCCGCCCGAAGACAGAATACAAACCATTTACCCATTGGCCAGGGTCTTTTTGGGCAAAAGCACACTGCCCCATCAACAATGATATTATTATGATTCTTAGAACAATAGTAGAGCTAACAGCTTGCATAAGCGTCAATACCAATCAGGTGGCGTAGAGGAAACAGTACAGAGGTCACCAATGATAGCAACCAGGTTCTCAAGGCCACGTACTGATGTATGAGTTCCATCAGGACCCCAAACATGGTATTCCTCGGAGCCTTCACCTCCAACCTCAAAAATATCACAATCTAGAACATAAATGAATTCGGGGTCAGTGATAGCCGAAGTAGAACCAGCTATCATTTCAGGGCTTCCAGCAACTGAAAGCGAAAGTGTGAGGAGCAGTGAAGATAACATAAAAATTCTTGTAAGAGATTATTGGTGACTCAGGAGAGCGACTTGCTCTCCCCTCTACGAAATTTTCGCAGGTCATCACCATATATGTCAAGAAAAAAGGGTGTAGCTGGATTCAAAGTGCCTATTCCACCTTTCCGGATTGTTGGATAGAGTCTAGTGGCCAGTGACAAAGAAGGGATTTCAGAATTACTGGAGTTTATGCAGAATATAAAATTAATTTGCTGAAACAAATTCTCAGTCAAGTGTAGGATTATTTTTATGGCAGTAAACATAGAAAATCGTCAAAAGGCTCTAGAGGCCATTGTAGGCTCCGGCGGCATTTGGTCAGAATTTGTTTTTGATGACGAATGCTTTCCAGTTGTCACAGATGAATATTGGACATCTAAACAGAGACAGGCATCTAGTCTACATGAGATTAGCTACAGGGCATGTTTTAAACCACAACTGCCAAGGTTTTTCATTGGAAGGCTAACAAGCCCAATGGATATTGTTTATGACCCATTTGGGGGGCGTGGCACAACAGCCGTTGAAGCTGGACTGCTTGGCCGGCAAGTTATTTCTAATGATGTCAACCCACTCAGCCAAATGCTGGCCAAACCCCGCCTCAACCCGCCTATCTTTGAAGAAATAGTAAACCGCCTTGCCAAAATATCGCGTATCGGCGATGAAAAAAATGACCTTGAAATGTTTTTTCATCCACAAACCGAGGGCGAAATCAGGGCGTTGCGGCAATGGTTTATTAGCAGACAGAAAAATGGCTCATTCGATAATGTGGACGGATGGATCAGAATGGTGGCAACAAATAGGCTAACAGGCCATAGCCCAGGCTTTTTTAGCGTCTACACCCTCCCTCCCAACCAAGCAGTAAGTTGTAAAAAACAAATAGAAATTAACAATAAACGCAACCAGATACCTGAGTACAGAGATACCCATGCCCTCATACTCAAAAAGAGTCGGCAACTTTTGGCTGGCATATCACAAGCCGATAAATCTAATTTGGCAACAGTTTCTAAATCAGCTCGATTTCTCATCCACGACGCTGGTGCGACAGGTGACATTCCATCTGACTCCGTATCGCTAACCGTAACATCTCCGCCATTTTTAGATGTAGTTCAATATCAGAATGACAATTGGTTGAGGTGCTGGTTCTGTGGCCTAGATGCTAATGAAATAGGAAAAAACATCACTATGGCTCGCACGGTTGACGGATGGGCAACAATAATGGGCGATGTTCTAAAAGAACTATATAGAATTACTAAGCCATGTGGGCATGTGGCATTTGAGGTTGGCGAGGTAAAGAAAGGAAGGCTAAAGTTAGAAGAAGAAATACTCCCTATCGGTATTCATGCAGGTTTTGATCCCTTGGGGATTGTAATAAACACACAAGTTTTTACTAAAACGGCAAATATTTGGGGAGTGGATAATAACTCCAAAGGGACAAACAGCAATAGGATAGTAGTGTTTCGGAAATAAGTTAGATAGCAAATTTTTTGAAATTAGTTATTTTGAAGCAATCCACTCATTCACCAGGTATTCAAATCTCTCGCCCCTTGCTTCAAAATTTTTGAATTGGTCAAAACTGGCACAGGCTGGGCTGAGTAGGATTTGATCCCCCGGAATAGCTAATTCAAATGCTCTAGCAACAGCACCATCAAAATCTTTGCAGATATAGTGAGGCAGGTTTCCTAAATCCCTCACCAGCATCGGAATGGCATCTCCTAGGAAAATTGTTTGTTTTAATTTGCCATCAAGAGCATTAATTAAGGGGCAATAGCTACTTCCTTTATCTTCACCGCCCAGCAAGAGGATTATTGGGCCATTCAGGGCATGAATTGCGGTCAAGGTGGCTTCTACATTCGTCCCTTTGGAATCGTTGTAAGCTCTTATTCCATCCTTTTCACCACAAAAGGCCAGACGATGTCTCAATCCTGGATATGTCCTAAGTCCTAAACGCAGGGCAGAAACAGTGGCTCCCCCATGAGTAGCCAGCAAGATAGCTACTAGGCTATTTTCTACATTGTGATCTCCTGGGATCAACAATTCTGATCGATTGATCAAGTTTGTTATAACTTCATCGGCAGACCGAAATAACAAGTTACCTTCCTGATCGCACCAAGCTCCTTGGCCTTCTATGCTATGCCACCCGAACTTTGCCATCTGACTGCAAGGTGAGGCAGGTGTTTGAAAGTCTGCATTACTGGGTATTATGCTCAAGTCTGTCTGTACCTGTCTTTCAAAAATGCGAAGTTTTGCTTTCAGATATGCAGTCATAGTGCCATGTCGCTGGAGGTGGTCGGGAGTTAGGTTGAGAATTGTAGCTCCATCTGCCCTAAAACTATGCACAGTTTCAAGTTGATAACTGGAACATTCAACAACAAAGCGCGAACCTGACTCTGCGGAATTTACTGCGTCCAAAAAGGTATGGCCAATGTTGCCACAGGCGATTGCGGGGATACCATCTGACTTGAGCAAATGTGCCGTTAGGTCGGTAGTTGTGCTTTTGCCATTTGTGCCAGTTATTGCCAATATGATAGCTGTTGGGTCTTTTGCTCGCAAAACCCTATGCGCCAATTCTAGTTCGCCGATAACGGGGATGCCGCGCCTGATTGCTTCTTGGACAAAAGGGATGTTTGGGTTGATAACTGGGCTGAGAACTACTTCGTTTGCATTGTCGAGAAGAGTGATTGGATGACTGCCCCAAAACCCTTGCACTTCCCACTCTGCAAGCTGGGATAACAAATTTTTGTCAGGGTTCGGATTGCTATCAGTCAATACTGAAGGCACTCCATTGGCAAACAAATGCCTTGCAACGGCCAATCCAGACTTGCCAGCTCCTACAATGATTGTATGCTTCATTACACTCTCGCGCCCTACCTCACTGTGATATTAAGTTGCGTCCTTTGTTTCAAATGGTTCTAATGTCATCACAAGTGTATATATCTCCAAACTTGAACCCTCTTTTGCATGTATTTTAGATACCCGCCCGGCCTTGGTAGCCCTGTATTCATTTTCCATTTTCATTGCTTCTAAAATGAAGAGTGGTTGCCCTTCTTCTACTATTTCACCTTCTTTTACAAAGTACTTCATCAACTTACCTGGCATCTGGGCTTTAACAGTACTACCACCAGATAGGGGAGCTTTTGCCATTGCTTCTGCAAGCAATCTCTTGTTTGGATCCTGAAGAGTAAACTCAAGAGCACCTGCATGATAGCTACCCCTAAACCCGTGCAGGTCTGGGTCCTCTGAAATGCGAAGGCGGTCAACATTAATGCCTACGCTTCGCTTATCAATAATTACCGAATAGCTAGTTGGCTCTACACGAACAATATCTACCGGGATTTCTTCTCCATCCCAGACCATAGTTATTGCGCCACTGTGGCGATACATCTCAAGTTCGTGGCTTTCATCGCCTATCTTAAGTGTTCTCTTCATACATCATCCTCATATCCGATTAAATTTTCCGTGAGTTTTCCAATTAGATGGCTCTGCATTGCCATTCCTGCCCACAGGTTGCTGTGCACGCATCTCTTCCATCTCCAATTCGTCAAAAAGTGCGGCGGCTACGACAAACTTTAGGTCTCCAAGCTCTGGGGTACCCCACCAGTTATTGTCTAGCATTGCTGTATTGGTTTCGCCCCTCTGGAATGCTGAATGTTCGTTAAGAGCTTTTTGAAATGCGATATTGTTTCGCACTCCTCCCACTCTGTATTCGGACAGTGCTGTCGCCATTCTTCTGATAGCTTCACCTCTGGATAATCCCCAAGAACTTAATTTTGATAGCGTTGGTGCGTAGGATGGTGAAAGTGTCCAACCGTTGTAGACACCGGAATCATTTCTGATGTTGCGACCGGCTGGGGTGCGCAAATAGCTGATACGTCCACTGGATGGAGCAAAATCTCTTACAGGGTCTTCCGCATTGATGCGCGCCTGAATAGCATGTCCCCAAAGAGGTATATCTGCTTGTTTCATGGGCAATTTTTCGCCTCGGGCTATGTCAATTTGCCACCTGATGATGTCTTGACCGGTAATCCATTCTGTAACCTGGTGGCTACCCTGAATGCGACAAGTCATTTCTAAAAAGTAATAATTATGGTTTTCATCTACAAGAAATTCGACCGTTCCAGTACCTACATATCCCACCTTTTTTGCTATGGTGACGGCGGCTTCACACATGCTCTTTCTGAGTTCGGGACTAACGAATGGGCTGGGTGCCTCTTCCAAGACTTCCTGAAAACGGCGTTGGATGCTACAGTCTCTCTCCCAAAAATGCACGACGTTGCCAAATTGGTCTGCCATGATTTGAACTTCGATATGGTGGGGCTTTTGAAGAGCCTTTTCTAAATAGATTTGATCATCTTCAAAGTGGACAATAGCATCCCCCTTGACCCAAGGCAGACTTCTCTGCAACTCAATAATGGATTTAATGAGGCGGATCCCCTTTCCATGTTCGCCCTTGACGGCTTTAATCATAAGTGGAAAACCCAGCTTTTGAGCTTCATCAAAAAGGGTTTCATCAGGCATTTGACCAACAACTGCAGGAAGCACAGGCACACCGACACTTTCGGCAATTTTTCTGGCTTCTATTTTGTTTCCCATAATTTCGAGGATTTCCGGCGAGGGCCCAATCCAAACTATCCCGGCATCTATTATTTTGCGAGCGGCGTAGGGATCACAACTCATAAAGCTACATCCGGGGTGGATAGTATCAGCTCCAACAGTTTTTGCGGCGGCAATAATTTTTTCTACATCCGCATATCCGCTGGATGTAGGAGTCTTTCCAATTGGGATAGATTCTTGGGCTAGGCGAACGTGCATTGCGCCTCGGTCTGCATCAGAAAACACGGCAACTGTAGGTATTTTCATCTCCCGACAGGTTCGGATAATTCTTGTAGCAATTTCTGCCCGATTTGCCACTAGGATTTTTGTAACTGCCATCCGGTTTGTCCCTTTCCAAAATTTTCAACAATGTATTATCAATCATCTAGGTATTATACCAAGTAGCACCCGAGTAGCCTAACTTGGAAGACAATCTTTAGGTTTTGACCAATATAGCTGTTATACCAAGTAGCACCCAACCGGGAAACAACTTGGTATAACGGAAAGGCGAATGTGGGGCCCGCAGAAGGAAGGTGAAGAAAACAAGATACCAGCAAGCGTGCCCGAAATCTCAAGTTTCTAAAAGTGTTTGGCGTGGCAGTCTCGCGTATCCGAAGGATACCGATAGGTTTTTGATTATGAAGGCTGTTACGCCAACCACTATAAATTTGGCAGACTTGGAGGCACACTAGCAGGTTATTTTCCTGCGTCACCTTCGTTATGCAGGCAAATCCCGACCTAGTGCATTATTTTCCTTTTCCAATGAAGTGGAATGGGTCTATCCCCCAAGTGGTCGGAACTTCGTAGCCCACAATAATATCTTGGCAACTTGGAGTAGCTAAGTCTAAGTCAGTTGGGGGCAATTGGTAGCCCAACCGAGTATCAAACACAAGCCTTACGAGAGGTTTTAGCAAGTTGTTTTGCCCCTGTCGCAAAACAACCGCAAGCCTAGCACTTTCTAGGCGAACTAACGACCCCACGGGATAAATTCCAACTCCTTTAATGAATTGATGTACAAGTGAGTTATCAAAATGTTTCCCACCCCATTCGTAAATAAGTTGCATTGCATTTATTGGCTCGAGAGCTTTGTGGTAAACCCGGATAGAAGTGATTGCATCATAGACATCGACGATGGAAGCCATTTGTCCAATCCGCGATATAGCACTCCTAGAAATTCCCCTTGGATATCCGGAACCATCAAACCTCTCGTGGTGTTCTTCAACAATTTTCATCGTAGATTCACTTAAAGAATGCCCTGCCCGGAGATATTCTACGCCTTCAGTAACGTGACTCCTCATCACTGCAAATTCGGAGTCAGACAGCTTTCCGGGTTTGTTTAGGATTTGGTTGGGAATCCTCATTTTGCCTACATCGTGAAAAAGTCCTCCTAGGCCAATCTCATGCAGTTCATCCTCGCTATAGCCTCCAACTGCATTGCAAAAAGTCACTAGCAGGGCAGAGATGCTAACAGAATGCTGAAAAGTATATGAATCTCGTTGCTTAATTCGACAAAGGCTAACCAACGTGCCGTCGTTGCCTAATACTGCCTTTGTTATGTCTGAAACTATTGGAGCCGCTTTTTCGACGCTGACGTGCTTGCCAATGCGGGCATCTGTGAGGACATCGCTAACAACTTTTACTGCTTCAGTGTGAATTTGCTTAGATTCTGCCCACTGCATTTCCAGATTGTTTGCTTTGGACACGGGGTCAGGCTCTGAGGCAATGTCTAAAATCATTTCCATCAGCTCAGATTCTGCCTCTTCCTTTGTTGGGGCATGGGTTGCATCCCGTCCTTTGGAAGTGTCAATCAAAACATCAGATATTTGTAGCTTAACAATCTTTTCAATTTGCTTTTCTGTAAGGAGCATAAAGCGATTGCTGGCAAAATTGTGTTGAAGCCACGGCACGTTCAAATCGTGGATAAACATTCCAACTTTGAGGTCTGAAGTATTGACTTTTTTGATCATGATATAGATGCCAAACTCGGAATTTTTACATCACGCGCCTTTTCCTATGAACTTGATTGGATCAATGCCCCAGCTTTCAGGTAATTCATATCCTACAATTTGTTCTTGGCAATTTGCATCTGCTAGGTTGAGGTCATGGGGAGGCAGTCTGTGTCCACCGGCGGCGTTATATACTATCCGCACAAAAGGCTGTAGCAGATTTTCTTCACCTTGCCTCAAAACCACCGCCAGGCGACCACTTGTCAGTCGTATTAGCGATCCAACGGGGTAAATGCCAATTGCCTTAATAAAACTATGTACCAATACTTCGTCGAAGTGTCGCCCAGCCCATTCAAATATACGCTTAAGAGCATCCGAAGGCTCCAAGGCAGAGTGGTAAACCCTGATAGATGTAATTGCATCATAGACATCGACTATTGAGGCCATTTGACCAATCTTCGATATTTCTCTATTAGCCAGCCCTCGAGGGTATCCCGTGCCATCAAATCTTTCATGGTGCTCAGCGGCCACTTGAAGAGCGAAATCGCTCAGGCCGTGTTCTGCTTGCAGGTATTCTAGCCCCTTCCTCACATGTGTCCTCATAATTGAAAACTCATCATCGGTCAGACGGCCTGGCTTATTGAGGACTTCGTCAGGAACCTTCATCTTTCCAACGTCATGGAACAAGCCCCCAAGCCCAATGTCAATTAATTCGCCCTTGCTAAAACCTCCCATCGAATGACAGAGCGTGATAAGGAGGGCTGAAACACTGACAGAGTGCTGAAAAGTATAAGCGTCTCGGTTCTTTATCCTGCACAGGCTTACCAGGGTGCCATCATTCCCCAAAATAGCATCTGCAATACTAGAAACGACAGGAGTAGCTTTTTTGATATTGACCTGCGCACCTATTCGCACGTCATTGAGGATATTGCTGACCGTCTTCATCGCCTCTTGTTGGATTTTCTTTGACTCTGCCCAGTGAACCTTTAATTCGCTGGCCATATTCTCGTTGGTCTCTGCTGAAACAGCAGTAATCATTTTGCCCATCAAAGCGGTTTCGGCCTCTTCAACAGTAGGGGCGTGTGCATGGTCGAGCCCCCTTTCAGTGTCTATGAGCACTTCCAAAATATTTGCGTGCATTATTTTTTCTATCTGCTTGTCGTATTGCAACATAAAATGGTTAAGGACAAATCCATGCTCTAACCAAGGTACATTTAGATCATGGATGTACATCCCTAGTCTCAGTTCTGTAGTCTTTACTTTTTTTATCATGGGAATTGGCTCGATCGCAAACTTGCAATACCATTATTATATAATATTACAGTGTGGTAGCTTGCAAAGATCAATTTTGCAAGTTCCATGGCAACTAGCAACTGACTACTGACAAACCCAGAGTACAACTTTTTATTACACTTTGGTAGCAGTTGACAGTTAAACCTTTTGGCAAATTAGGGGGGACTATGAGTTTGTTACATCTATTGCGACCAATTGCAATTGTATTCCTCGGACTTGTCTCGTCGGCGTTTCTCTACGCTCAACAAAAAGAGGGGCCAATTCGACCTGTCAACATCAACACCGCCACTAGGACAGAGCTTATGCAGATTCCAAAAATTGGTGAAAAAATGGCAGACCAAATAGTTGAATTCAGAAAAGCGCATGGCCCATTCAAAAAAATTGAGGAAATAATGAATGTACGAGGGATGGGAGAAAAAACTTTTCTTTCGATCAAGCCATTCCTGACCGTTGATAAGAGAAAAGTGGGCAATGGACAGTAGGGGATAGATGATTATTTTAGGGAAATTTCTAAAGATACTGCTATGAAAATTTCTGATATTGCACCCGAACAAAGACCACGCGAGAGGCTATTTGCAGGTCGCGGTAATGAACTGAGCGATGCAGAACTATTAGCCCTTCTCTGGGGTTCCGGACGAAAAGGAAAGAGCATCATTGAAATCGCGTACGAAATACTATCTCAGACAAATGGATTTGTAGGACTCATGGCTCTTGGCTTAGAAGAGCTAAAAGAACTAAAGGGCATTGGGCCTGCCAAAATAGGACAGTTGTGGGCAGTTCAGGAACTAGTGCGACGATCAAAGAGAGGCAACGCCAAAAAGAGAATTAGCTCTCCACGAGAGGCCGGGGAATACTTGCTAGACCACTGTACAGGCTGGACAGAAGAACACTTTGGTCTGCTTGCTCTAAATATCAAGAGCGAATTGATTGCGGAGCGAATTTTGAGCAAAGGTACTGCAAAAGGGACGATGGTGACACCAAGGGAATTTTTTAAGGAGGCTCTCAGATACGGAGCGACTACAGCCATAGCATTTCACAACCACCCAAGCGGATGTACCGAGCCAAGTCGAGAAGACAGGCGCTTGACAGCCAAACTGAGAGCGGCTGGCGAAACGATGAATATTCCGCTTGTTGATCACATAATAGTCGGCTCTGATAATTACTACAGTTTTAGGTCTTTTGAAGACTGGGAAGTGGGCGGGAGCTTGTAGCACTTTTTTTTACCAGATGATACCTTTTATACAACGACATAGGAGGCAGGTTTGCGTCCCCACATCCTTATGATTCACACTGGCGGTACGCTTGGTATGGCTCCTTCAGAAGACTCAGGCTATCTGGCTCCGGGGACATTTCTAGATCAAATTCTTACCCAATTGCCTGAATTGGCTGAGATAGCAGACCTAGAATTAGAAGTACTATTCAACTGCGACAGTTCGAGCATAGAGCCAGAAAATATCTTGCTCATATCCAACTTCATCCGTGAACGCAGTACTAAATATCATGGCGTGGTAGTTATTCATGGAACAGATACTATGGCATTTACAGCATCTGTGCTAGGCTTTACGCTATCCGACTTGGATATTCCAATAGTAATAACAGGCTCGCAACGCCCACTGGCCTATGTTCGAAGTGATGCAAGAAGCAACTTGATCGATGCAGTCACTCTGGCGACCAAGGGAATAGCTGAGGTAGGAATATGTTTTGGCGACCACTGGATACGTGGCGTGGCCGCAAATAAAAATAGCGTCCATAGATATGGTGCATTTGATTCTCCCAATCTGCCATATCTTGCCGAATTGGGGATGATGATACAGATATATCCATACGCGGGCAACTTTGAGCGCAGGGTGCCAAAGGAGATTGGCAACCATTTAGAGTGCAATATAGCAGTCTATACTCCACACCCAGGTATGCCTTGGGACATCGCCCCATCTTGGGCAAGGGGGGTGCTGATCCAAGCATACGGAGCAGGTAACCTGCCGATGGGAAGGTCAGACTTAGTAAGGTTGTTTGAGGACGCACAAAAAAGGGAACTCCCAGTTGTGCTCACTAGCCAATGCGCTTCAGGAGCCACAAACCTTATGGCCTACGAACTAGGTAAAAGGGCCGCCGCCATGGGAGCTATTGCTGGAGGATTGCATACCAGATGGGCGGCTCTAGCCAAGCTAGGGCTGTGCCTTGGAGCGTCTTTCAACTTGAAAACAATCAGAGAGGCCTTCGCAACCCAGTGGGCCGGAGAGCCAGTGTAGAATTTTTGTATTATAGCAATGTTACTTTTGGTAGTTCATAGTTGCCAAGGCTTTTTGTGTTTGCCGTACACACCCCAGGATATAAGTGGCCAGTGATCAGTGTGGTTTATGCGGCGGTGCCACTCTTTATTTATTTTTGTAATCGTTCTTGCAAACCTATAGCTATTTACGTTTTTGTTGTTCACTTAACGGCGAGCCAAGCCCGCCTATGAACAACAAACGGCCAGGATTCGCAAGCAAATCCTGGCATATAGCAGTTCAACTACAATAAGTTGAACCGCTATATTCCCCAATCCCAAATTATCATTTGCTATTTCCCGTAAATCATAGTAAGATAAACGTCCGCCTGAAATCGGGGCGGGCTTTCGGGTCGACCGACCCTTAACCAACGAGAGAGCCTATTGGCTTGGTAGGAGGAAAGTAAAATGGATTCAGCAATTGCTGTTGCTCTGCGTACCGAAACAGGTAAGTCTGCATGCAACAAAATCCGTAGGGAAGGGTTAATTCCGGCGACAGTATACGGGCTTGGTGAAGAAACCGTTTCTCTAAAGATCAATCCCAAGATAGTTGCCCGTGTTCTTTCTTCCGAAACTGGCGTAAACAGCCTTATATACCTACAGAGAGAAGGCACTGATATTAAACGCCATGTGATTATCAAGGATTTGCAACGCAACCCTGTCACTGGCCGCCTTGCACACGTTGATTTTATGCGTGTTGATCCTAACCGCAAAGTCAAAATTCGCGTTCCGATTCACCTTATCGGAACCCCTGCGGGTGCAAAAGAGGGCGGAAGGCTAGAGTTTGTAAACCGCGAAATGGAAGTGGAATGCTTGCCAAAAGACATTCCGGCTCATATCGATGTTGATGTCACCCACCTCAAGATTTCTGACAACATTCGAGTAGAAGAAGTAAAGCTACCAGCAAATGTTCACCTCCTTGATGCTCCAAACAACGTCATTTGTATTGTCCATGGACAAAAGGCTGAAGAAATTGTTGCCGAAGTTGCCACTCCTGAAGGAGAAACAGTTGCTACTGGTACTCCAGCAAAAGAGTAGTTGCATTATAACTAGGTAGTTGCTAGGTAGTTGCAAAACCCTGTAATACACCTGCTCCCTCCCTTCTGCCTTCTCCAGCTTAGATTGTGCAAGTGTTGACATATCAAATAGTTTCGCTGGATTCGGTTACGCTTCGGGCGCAGATTATCATCTAAGGCACTTGCCCTTGTATTGGAATGGCTAGACCAGCACAGGGAAGAACTGATAACTATGTGGGATTGCCAAAATCTCAAAAAGCTACCGCCACTGGAGTAGTGGGGGATTTCTATGTTTTACAGGGTAAAAGAAATTGTGCTATTGCCGGATTTGATTCTAAAGGTCATTTTTGAAAATGGGATTATCAAGCGTTATGACATGAAGCCCCTGATGGAGGAGCGTGAGGAGTTTCAAGACCTCAATAACTACAACCTCTTCAGCTATGCTAGGGTGACTACTAGGGGGCTAGGCATAGAATGGAACGATTATATCGACCTATCATGTAATGAGCTGTGGCACGGCGGGACTACAATAGACTCCAGTAACTAAACACCTGCATGCTCTTTCCGGCAGGGTGCCATTACTCGCAATTATTGTGCTCTGAAATCCAATTTGCTAAATAGTCTGAAGGCTTTGAAATTCCGTCATGTGGTTTCAATTTTGGAAAAAGAAAAAAACTCCCTTGGCTATTGGCCAATGCCAGTGGATTGTTGTGCCTCTGGGCAATCCAGGCGATGAATATGCCCACACACGACATAACCTTGGGAGGCTACTGTTGCAGAGATGGATGGACAACCATTCCATCACTCCTACAATCGCACATAAATTCTATTACGGAACACTTTATTCGATGACTGAGGCATTCCTTGCCCTAGTTCCATCGACATATATGAATTTAAGTGGCAAGGTAGTTGCCGAGGCAATCGATGCGGATTGCCCGATTGGACAAATGATAGTTCTTTATGACGACAAAGACTTACCGCTGGGAACTGGCCGGCTGGCTAATAGCGGAAGTTCGGGCGGACATAACGGCATTCAGAGCGTCATGGGTAAAATCGGCACTAATAGTATAACTAGGCTACGGCTAGGCATTGGCCAGTTTAAGCGTCCATTGCAGGATTGGGTGCTGGGTGAGTGGAGTGACGACGAGTGGTGCATAATTGAACAGATGGATATACCCTTCGCCGAGTTTATGTCTATCCTTGCAGGTGGTGCTACTTTCAATGTTTTGCAGAGTAGGGTAAATAGCAATGCCTTCTGGCAAAAAAAACACTTGGATTAATTGGTTTTTTGTGGGATACTGCTCGTTCACGCCCCCATTTTGGGGGTTCTCCTTGCTCCGATGTGGTGTCGGGGCTTTATATCCGTAAGGAGGATATCCGATGCGCCATTATGAGAGCATCTTCATTGCCTCCCCACTGTTGGCTGAAGAACAGGTGGAAGAACTTGTCAAGTACTTCGAGGGGATTATCGCTGAGCAGGGTGGCGAACTGCTTAAGACCGACCGCTGGGGCCGCAGGAAATTGGCCTATGATGTCCAGAAATTCAGTGAGGGTTTCTATACCTTATTTGAACTCAAGGCTGGCCCGAAACTCATCGCCGAATTAGAGAGGCGGTTTCGTAACCACGAAAATGTTATCAAGTATCTCTCTGTCCGAGTAGATGAAATTCAAAAAGCCTCTGAGAGGCAGAAGATTCGCTATGAGCGCGAAGGTAAGCGCAAGGCCGCTGCCGGTATCAAAGAACGCACTCTTGAAGAGGTGATGGGATGATTAGAAAAGGCGGAGCAAAAGGCAAGGGTAAGGGAAAGAAAAAAACTTTTGGTGGTCGACGGAATAAGTTTTGTAAATTCTGCGTCGAAAAAGCCACTATGATTGATTACAAGGACGTTAAAACGCTGTCTGCGTTTACACCTGAGCGTAGCAAGGTTCTGCCCAGGCGCACCAGTGGCGTTTGCGCCCCGCACCAGCGCATGTTGGTCGAAGCCATTAAGAGAGCCAGAAATATTGCCTTGTTACCATTTACTACTGACTAGGCAAGCCAATTTCAATTGAGCTAACAGTTACAAATGGGCTACTGATACTTGGAGTATTCTTTAAGTTTGTGGCCGATGGTGAGGTTTTATATGACTAAAGTTGCATGGCTTTTTCCTGGACAGGGGTCACAGGCAGTTGGGATGGGGATGGCCTTTGCAAAGGCCAATCCAGAGGCGGCCCATGTGCTGAAGGCCACAGACGATGCACTTGGGTTTGGTTTGTCAAATATCATGGCAAATGGGCCGGAAGAAACCCTAAAACTTACTGAGCATACCCAACCTGCAATTCTCACCCATAGCGTCATGGTTGTCGAGGCGTGCAAAGAAAAATTGCCCAAACCTGATTTTGTAGCAGGTCATAGCCTAGGCGAATATAGTGCCCTAGTTGCTGTTGGTTCGATATCCCATCCAGACGCTGTTCGCACGGTAAGAGAGCGTGGAAGGTCTATGCAGGTTGCCGTACCCGTTGGTGTAGGTGCAATGGCCGCAGTTATCGGCATGGCAGTCGCTGACGTAGAAGACGGCTGTAGCGAAGCGCAGGCCGCTTCTGGAAAAATAGTTGTTCCAGCAAACTATAACGGTGCTGGGCAGGTAGTCATAGCAGGCCATGCTGAGGCAGTAGATACTGCTATAGAAATACTAAAGGCCAAAGGTGGGCGCAAGATGCTAAAGCTACCGGTGAGCGCACCATTTCATAGTCCCTTGATGGAACCAGCCCAACTTGCTATGAAACCAGTATTAAATGCTTTGGCGATTAAGGCTCCCATCTGCCCTCTAGTCAATAATGTGGATGCTATGCCTGTATCAGACCCAGAAGCGATTCGTGCAGGACTAATTAGACAAATCCCCGGAGCAGTGCGATGGGAAGACACTATAAAGTTTCTACTAAGCCAGAATGTGACCACGTTTTTCGAACTCGGCCCTGGTAAGGTATTGAGTGGTATCGTATCAAGAATGGAAAGGGAAGCGGGTGTGGTAGTTAAGGTGGTCGCAATAGGCAATCCAGAAGATGTTAGTATTGCCTTTTGACTTGTGCTAGTTAGAAGCCGAAGGAATTCTAGTAATAGGGAATAGGGAATAGGGATCGGTGGCCATAAACTTCGGAGTAAAAAGTGGATATAGAACATCGCGCCAAAAAGATTAAGCTGGTATGTACTGACGTAGATGGTGTGCTTACTGACGGGCTACTAAACTATGGGCCGGAGGGAGGACATTGGAAGCAATTCTATGTTCGGGATGGCGTAGGCATCAAGGCACTTCAAAAATCTGGCATTCCCGTTGTTTTTATTTCTGGACAGTTGAGCGAATCTACTACCAAGCGAGCGCGTGACTTGGGAGTCGAAGATTGTTTTACAGGAGTAGCCACAAAGGTAGACCTAATTGAAAAAATATGCATTAAATATGGTGTTTCCCTCGAAGAGATAGCCTATGTCGGTGATGACATGATCGATATTGGAATGTTGAGACAGGCCGGGTTTGCTATATGCCCACAGGATGCTGTCCCCGAAGTTAAGGCCATTGCTCACTGGATTGTTCCAGTAAATGGCGGCAGGGGTGTAATCCGTTCAGTCGCCGAATTCATCATCAAAACGAAAGGGCTTTGGGAGCGGCTGGTAAAATCTTATTTGGGTTAATCTAGCAAATTTTTTTTTAGTTTGTAGTAGCCCTTTCAAAAATGATATATAGCGGTTCAATTTATGGTAGTTCATAGCCGCAGTGCCGAATCCAGCCCCTGATGTCTTCAATGAACGTTATACCAAGTTGCTCCCGTATGGGTGCAACTTGGTATAACTTGTGACAAGCAACGCTTGGAGTAAGTAAGCCAACGCAGTCGAATCTCCATAACTCCGTACTGCTTTTTTGGTTAATTCCCTATATCTCTTTAGTTTTCAGCTTAGTGGCCACTGTTTCCTCCCACTGACCACTAATGAAGGTCACAAAAAACTAAAATCCAGGCATCACTAGCATTGGTCTTCTAAACCTTGCATTAATGTTTGATTCTAGCCCCCATATCCCTGCGACAATCAGCTCTTGATTCACTGACACTATGGAAGGATTCCAGCTTCTGGCAAATTGGAGGAGATATGGACTACCACCAGACGACATCCACCCCGGATCATCCACCAGCAGATAGATAGCTTTTTCGGCATTGCCAACATTGGTATATGTAAGCCTTGGTTCCATCTGCGGAAGTCTAGAACTCAACCCCCCCGGAACCGCCTGCCCCCAAGCATCACATATTATTAGCCTAAACCAGCCCCTGTTGGGATGTTCTAGGTTTATGGTGACAGTTTCGCCTGGAGGAACCACCATGCCATAGCCTCTCCAGCCTGCCGGAGTCTCGGAGTAGTCCGTCAATTCGTATACATCTGCAGGGATAGCCGTGACTGGGATATATCCCCTCCTGCTAACAAATCTGATGTCGTTTAAAATACTACGAAACCTCATATTCCAATAGATATTTACAAATCTTGGATATACCGCAAGCCGTGGTAGTGCGCTAGGTCGTTCTGGCCGCGCAGGAGGACGCTCCCTCCGTTCCATATCCCTATCAGGTCGTTCATACCCCCCACCTCCTCGACGCTCGGTACGTTCTGCTCTTTCCAAAGATTCATCTTGCTTTGCACTGTTAGTAGGCCGACCGCTATATCTTCCCTCTTCTCCAATAGGAGTTCTTTGAGAGGGAGCAGGTTGTCTTTGTGGTCCTGTGCGTGGAGTCGGCGGCCTCTGCGGCTGACTTGGTGGCCTAGTAGGAGGCCTTTGTTGCGGCGGCCTCTGCGGTGGTGGCGCACCCTGGCCAAAAGCGTATGGAATTGAAATAACGCTACTCATAATGAAAATCAACACCACAGGTAGCCTTGAAAGCAATCTTCCATGATCACCCATACATCACCCCCAGTATGCAATCTCCCATCATCATTATACCCAAAAATACACAAATTCCACCCACAAATAATTCTGACCACTGATCACTGTTTTTAGCAGTAGCTTGTGACTTTAGCTAGCAACTACTATACAATAGCCCTTAGGAGGTGTTTTTATGTCCTTCATAATCCTCACCGAAGCCGTATCAAAGGGTCAAATTTGTGTAAACCCCGCATACATTGTAATGACTGAAAAACATGAAGAATACACAAGAATATCCCTCCACAATGGCATTTCTATTGATGTCACCGAACCTTTTGATGGGCTTCTTTTGTTGCTGAAGGCAGAGAGCTTGGGGGGAGAAAACTCAATTTCAAATTTTTTGGCAGGAGAAATGATGGATCATGACGGCCACATCCACAACGTCACCCGCTACACAGAATTTGGCAGATAACAAAGCCCTTTTCAAAACCATGTACTGCGCCTACTCCGTCCATTCTGCCGTGTGCTCCAAAGTCCCCCCGGCTTTATAGTCGTTCAACTTGTGACAAGCAACGCTTTCTTGCAAATAAACCAACGGACTTGTATCTCCATAACTCTTTACTGCTTTTTAGGTTAATTCGCTATAGCTGTTCAACCACAATAAATTGAACTGCTATAAACCAACTTGGTATCATAAAACAATGCGAGCTTTCTACTTACTTCTACCAGTTCTATTTCTAGTCACCATGATCTCGCTGGTTGGTTGCGGAGCAAAGGGCGACCCAATGCCAAAACAAAGACCACAGCCATCATCTTGCACGGTGCGTGTACTGGATATTAGAACATTTGAAGTAGTATTACCAACTACTGACACACAAGGTAATAGCCTCTCTGGAATCGAAGCTGTCAATATTTATTATTTGCCACTAGGTAGCCATTACCCAACTTCTCTGGAAGTATTTCAGCATGGTGAGGCAATCCTTGAATATCGCCGGCCAAACCTACCGAAGCCTGGCAAGGCTATCAAAATGGATTTATCCAGTTTTGGTCGTTCCGCGGGGTGGCTGGTAGTAGTGGCTTGGGCTATCAACTCCCCCGGAGTGCCCTCCCAAGTACTGCCTTGGGTTGATCCAAGTTATTGAACCAATATCCGCCATATAAAAACGGTTCGCTAACAAATCCTTTGCATAGTAGCATCAGTCTGTAGGAGTGCGACGATTACCTGCTGGTAGTGGTTGATGTCCTCAAAGGTTAGTGTTTTGCCCTTACGGTCTTTTAGCCATTTTTGTGCAGGTTGGTAGCCGCCAATATAGAAGTTCCATGCTACAAGTGGTACTTTGTCGAAGTATTGTGTGTCGTTGATCCAGACCTTGCCAACGGAACCATCTTTATTTGACTCCCAGCGCAGTTTTTCTACAATGTCGCTACCACTGATTGGATACTTCGTAATTAGCTTGTTGAGCGCGGGGTGCTCCATGAGGTGTAGTAAGCGCAGTTCCTCTCCCAACTGTGCCAAACGGCGAAACTCAATGGCATCCGTGGGGTATGGCACTCGCGGGAAGTCAATTTTTAAGAACTCTTTGTATTTCTCTCGGTAATTTGGGGAATGGAGCACGGCGTAGATGT
>WRHW01000008.1 GCA_009783055.1 Holophagaceae bacterium | reverse complement strand
GTTCACTTAACGGCGAGCCAAGCCCGCCTATGAACAACAAACGGCCAGGATTCGCAAGCAAATCCTGGCATATAGCAGTTCAACTACAATAAGTTGAACCGCTATAGCATGTTCCTCCAACGTTGCCAATGCAACCTCACCATTGGTTTTCAATTGTTAAATTGGCTTTTGCATGTTGGAGCGCCTTTAATCCAATATCGCGCCTGACTTGCATTCCAGGCCATTCAATTTGGTGACTATCTAGGTCAGAATTGACCATTCTCCGGACTTGCTCCAAGTCATTACCTATTGCCACCAGATTTATTACGCGTCCACCATTGACTGTCCAGCCCGTTCCTTTTTTTGCTGTGCCGGCGTGAATAATCAAACATTTTGGAGATTTGATGGTTATTGTAGCTCCCTTTTGTGGACTACTAGGGTAGCCTTGGGCGGCAAGGACAGTGCATATAGCTGTATTTGGCAATACATTTACTTTATTTCGCTGTAAGCTATGAGTAGCAATTGTATACAGCAAATCAGGCAAGTCCTCATCTAAAAGTTGCATTAACACTTGAGTTTCGGGATCTCCGAAGCGGACGTTGTACTCCAGAAGTTTTGGCCCTGCCTGTGTCCACATGACACCCATAAATAGCACTCCTCGACCCTCCAAGCCATCCTTTTGCATACCCGCGATGGTAGGCTCCACTAAATCCACTTGTAATCGGTCGATGTCCTTCGGACGCAAAAAAGGTATGGGACCAAAAGCCCCCATTCCGCCAGTATTTTGACCAGTGTCGCCCTCAAATATTCGCTTATGGTCTTGGCAGGGAGGAAGCATACAAAACATTGCATGTTCATTGTTTACATCGACAAAAACATGGAGACTTAGCTCCATTCCAAATAATGGCTCCTCTAATACCACCACGCGTGATGCGTCTCCGTGCTGACCGTCCAAGAAGGATTTTAGGGTTTCGAGAGCCTCTGATTCTGTTTGAGCCAGCACTACACCCTTTCCAGCGGCTAGTCCATCAGCTTTTAGCACAATTGGATAACCTAGTTGCCAATTTCTGATAGTAGATTCACCTTCAGTAATATTACTTATCGTCTTTGAAATTGCACATGGGATAGCGTGCCTAAGCATAAAATCTTTTGCAAATGACTTTGATCCCTCAAGTTTTGATGTTGTAGCTGGGTGGCCAAATACTGGGATACCCAGCCCGGCAAACTGGTCTGCAATGCCATTTACTAACGGAGCCTCTGGCCCAACCACAACTAGATCAGGGCGTGAAGTAGAAACCCATTCAAAAAGCCCATGAGAGTCTATTTCAAATGGTAAGCAGGTTCCACATTCTGATATTGCATCTGATCCAGGAGCTACAAATAATTCAACTGTTGTATTTGAAGAAGTCAGCTTCAATGCCAGTGCGTGTTCGCGCCCCCCTGAGCCTAGTAATAATATTTTCATACTTTCTCCATTTTTCTTTAAAGGAAGGTTTAAACTCCACCCAGCTCGCAGTTATCAGTTATCAGAAAAAAAGCCTGGCCTTTTGCATTGGATAGATAAATTTTGTTCAATATTTTATGTTGGCAGTAGTGTTGTTCTATATATTTGCTAAGTACCATTCGACAGTCTTCGCAATCCCATCTTGAAAATTGACTTCATGTTGCCATCCTAATTCTGATTCTATTTTTGTAGCATCAATCGCATATCGCCTGTCATGCCCCGGCCTATCTGTTACAAATTTTATTAGTTTGCGACTAGTGCCAACTTCTCTTCCAATATTCCTATCAACTTGGTCACAAAGAACATTAATCAGAACGATATTTTTCCATTCGTTGTTTCCGCCAATATTGTAGGTTTCACCGCATTTACCATTTCTGAGTACAGCATAAATTCCCCTGCAGTGGTCATCTACATATAGCCAATCTCTAACCTGACCTCCGTCACCGTATATAGGTATTGATTCATTTTTTAGCATCCTAGTAATAGCTAACGGAATCAATTTTTCAGGATGTTGCCTTGGGCCATAATTGTTTGAGCAATTTGTTGTTATTACTGGCAAGCCATAGGTATGGAAATATGCCCTTACTAAATGGTCACTACCGGCCTTAGATGCGCTATATGGACTATTGGGAGCATACGGTGTGGTTTCGGAGAATTTGCCGGTTTCACCCAATGCCCCATATACTTCATCCGTTGAAACATGCAAAAAACGGCAGGCAGCATCTCCTGCCCACACTTGCCTAGCGGCTTCAAGCATGGAAAATGTACCTACCAGATTTGTTTGAATAAATGTAGCAGGCCCTTTAATACTATTGTCCACATGGCTTTCGGCGGCAAAGTGAACAATAGTTTTTATACTATGTGCCACTAACAAGTGTCTCACTAGTTCTTGGTTTTGGATATCTCCTACTACCAGTGTTAGGTCTTGGATCCCATCCAAATTTGATGTATTTGCGGCATAGGTGAGCTTGTCTAAAATGATAATTTCATCTTGTGGTTCTTGCTTGCTCCAAAAATGTGCAAAATTCGACCCAATAAACCCAGCACCACCAGTAATTAATAGCGATCCCAAACTTGATAACTCAATTTACTTGCTGGAATTTGGTGAAGCTGATTTAGGAGTACTTGGAGTGGTAGTTGCCGGTTTGCCTGATGGGTATGCGGCATCGTATCTTTTGGCAACTTCCTTAGTAAATTCTAGGAGTACAGACTCATTGCCCCACACAACTAGTCCCGGTAGTAAATTAATTACGCTTTGGAGTTTGCGCTCATTTGCAAGAGCCTCAATAATTGGCATTACTTCAGTAAAAAATAATTCTTCAGCCGCTTGGGTTACCCTTTGTTTTTCAGCTTGGGCTTCCTCAACTAATTGTTGGTACTCAGCCACACCTTCCTCAAACTGTTTGTTCAATCTATTTCTGCCCTCTTCGTTGATACTAGAAGAACTCCGCTGTTGATCTAATTTTTGTAGCTCCTCACGCTTGACTCGAATTGTCTCATCGAGCCTTTTCTCAGTAGCCTGGGCTTCAGCAAAAACTCTCATGCCCTGAGCAGAGTTTTGAATCAAATATTGCGGGCTAATAAAAGCAAAACGCGGAGATTCCTGCTCTTGTGCCGACACTACGCCTGCAATTGCAACAAGGAAAGCAAGTTTTCGAAATAGCATGACAACTCCAAGCAAGTGTAATAAGTATATATCAAAATGTAATAAATGACAATATCAGAAAGTGGTACCCATACTAAATTGAAAGTCAGACTTTCCCTCTGGATCAAAACTATATGGATTTAACTTTCTGGCCCAAATCAACCGCATTGGAGCTGGGCTAATTGGCAAAAAGAATCTCAATTCAATCCCAGCACTCCGCCTTAATGACTCAGAAAAAACCTTGTAGCCTGAACCCCAAGCATTTCCCATATCATAGAAAAGCAGAGCTCTAAACTGGTCAGCAATTTTTAATTGATACTCTATATTTGCCAAAAATTGTTTGTTGCCGCCAATAACAACAGGTCGCCCCAGGTTGTCATTTTTATATGTACCAACCCAGCCATATCTGTACCCGCGAATACTCATTTCACCACCTGGCTGAAAGTTATCCCAAATTGGCAACTCTTCGTTGGTAAGATTCGCTAGGTACCCATAGCTTGCATTCAGGGCAAAAATGTGGCGTTCGGCATAACTCTTAAAATAAGACGACTCGAGTGTAGTTCTATGGAATGGTTTATCTGTTGCAAACTGCCAACCTCCATATTCAAAACCCACTCCGAATTTGTAGCCATCGGTGGGCTTAAATGGATGATTAACAGTGTTATACATCCAGTGTATACTAACACTGGATGTCAATTGACTGCCAAGCGAACGGAAATAGTAATTTTGCCCACCTTCCATTCTGATTAGGCGCAAACTGTAACTAATACCAACCTGACTTACATTCGTCCAGTATCCCCATTTATCAGATGGCATAAAGGTTGCCAATCTAGTGCCAGTTGATAATCCAAGTCCACGAGTAAACTGTTTGCGGGCATAATCTGTTCCTACTTGGTCAGCACTATATTCGAAAGCACTATCAAACAGGCTGACTCCTAGAGAAAAAGGTTTGTCCAATACATATGGATCGCTAAAGGAAATTTGAAAAGACCGTTGGAATTGTCCTCCTTGAACGCTAAGGGCTATCGTTTGCCCACCTCCAAATAGGTTCTTTGTTGATACAGATGCGCCGAGTGTAAGCCCAAAGACAGCCCCATATCCACCATTAACCAAAAATTCATTTACTCCAGCCTCTTCTCCACTGATCGTTATATCTACTTGTGGTTTATCTCCAACCAACTTTATATCTATTCCTTCAGGTTCAATCTCAAAAAAACCAAGTTGCTTTAACCCCAGCATACTGTCCCCTATCCGATCTATGCTAAAGGGGGCACCTTCGACAAGTGGAAAAACTGCCCTTCGGAGTACCTTATCCAAGGTAGTATCATTCCCCATAAACTCTATACGCCGGATTGAAAATTTTTCTCGCTCTTCCACAACAATCGTTGTATCAACCTTATTGACACCATTTTCCTCTCGTGTTTCATACTTTGGCCACACGCCAACTTGAGCATAGGACGCATTTCTATATATTTTTTCTATTTCTTCGATTCCATTATTGATGGCGTAAAAATCCATGGGTCGGTTTACATTTGGTAACAGATCGGCGGTTCGTGACCTGAGATTTAGGAACTTAGCGGTCTTGCTTTTGCTATCCCTTCTGGCAACTCCAATTTTTTTTCTAAAAATCTCCTCGCCCTTAGCACCACGGAGACCTGGCACTTTTTCATTTCCTTCAAAGGCTAGTACACCTTCATAGTATTTTTCGCCTTCAAGTAATTGGAAGGTAAGGGTAGTTCTAAGATCTAACTTGGGGCTTTTTAGCTGTTGAATACGCTTAATATTTTTTGCTTTTTGACGGGCTGTTGTGTGATCCTGAATATCTTTTGTAGGCTGTCCTACAAAAATGTCTTTGTACCCAAGCCTAAAATATCCATTTTTTACCTTTTGTATATCGTCTTCGAGGTTTTTTTCCACCAGGAGGTCATGGCTCGTCAACCAGCTAAACATCCAATGCTTACGAGTTTTTCTCATCTTTCCAAAAAAACCTGAAAGCTGGGAATCCGAAAACACATTATTCCCAAGAAATTTGATATTGTAAATTCGGGCTTTTCCACCCTCTTTGATATCGAACACCAACCTACAAATCCCAGCACCCATCGGCTCTAACTGAATATCCACAACGGGGTCGTTAAAGCCTTTCTCCGCGGCGAGATCAACAATTCGAGTTTTAATTTTGCGTGCCGAATCAGGGTCGTAAATTGTATCTGGCTCTATTTCAAGTCGTTTTTCTTTTATTTTGTCCTTGATATTAGAATGTCCTATCTGTGTACCGCCTCGATAGTCAACTTCCTTTACCAGGGGACGTTCTACTACTTCAATAATCAACACCTTCCCATCAGCTTCTTCTCGGAATTTTATTTTGATGTCGTCATAGACACCTATCGCCCATAGTTTTTCCAAAATAGCCGAAAAATCTATCGTACGAAGATCATCGCCCTCACTAAGTCCCACCCTAAATAAAATATTTTCCTTTGTGATTTTTTGGGCACCAACCACGTCTATTTTTTTTATCACTTCAGAATCTTGTCCCAGAAGTGCGCCGTCAAGCGCAGTCAGCAAAAACACCGACAGTCCAAGGCTCTGAAAAGAGCATCTAGGAAGCAAGTTGCGAAGGTAGTTTGAAAGGGCTGAATTGTTATTATTCATTTACATTCCATATCCAAAAGTATAAGCATATCGCTAAACAAAAACAAATCCCCGTGTAAAGGGGGTGTGTACCTGCAATTATCATTATAACAAATCATTGCTATTTCGCCTCAGACACAAATTCCTCTTCAAGCGAAGAAGTAGGAACAAAAATGGGTTCAAGTCGATTGCCACTCAAACTTATATCAAAATTAACAATCCCCGAACACAATAATTCCTGAGCAATCATCAGCTCTGCAAGTGGGTCTTCCACAAGTTTTTGTAATGCACGTCTGAGGGGTCTGGCCCCAAATGACCTTTCATTACAGGTATTCGTCAAAATAAAAGTGGTTGCGGCATCAGTGAGAGATACTTCAATTTTATGCTTTATCAGGGTGGAATTTAAGTTGCTTACCATGAGGTATACTATTTGTCTCAAATCATCATCAGTCAAGCTATTAAATACAACAATTTCATCAATTCGATTCAAAAACTCAGGTGAAAGAGTTTTGCGAAGCACTTTTAGTGCTTCATTTGCTTTGGTCTCATTTTGGCGACTAGCATCACTGAAACCAAGGCTCTTGGTAGAAAGTAGCTCACGGCCACCCACATTACTTGTCATAATAATTATTGTGTTTTTAAAATCGATCTGGTTCCCGAAGGCATCAGATGCAACCCCATCCTCAAAAACTTGGAGAAGTACATTCAACAAATCAGGATGGGCTTTTTCTATTTCGTCAAACAGTAGCACACTATAGGGATGCCTGGAAATGCGATCTGTAAGTAACCCACCCTCCTCATAACCCACATATCCAGGAGGTGCCCCAATCAGCTTTGACACCTCATGCTTCTCCATAAATTCACTCATATCAAAC
Organism: Holophagaceae bacterium; assembly: GCA_009783055.1. GTDB lineage: Bacteria > Acidobacteriota > Holophagae > Holophagales > Holophagaceae > WRHW01. Next base: position 54,926 of record WRHW01000008.1, on the reverse strand, counting down.
CGAACCATCTTTTTTGGGTCCCCAAACAAAAAACCTGCTAACGTTTTTGCAAGCTCTGTTTTCCCAACTCCAGTTGGACCCAAAAAAAGAAAAGAACCCATAGGTCTATTTGGGTTTTTCAATCCTGTGCGCGCCCTGCGCACTGCGCGAGAAACACAAGAAACAGCTTCTTGCTGACCAATAACTTGGGTGTTTAAATGATTTTCCATATTGGCCAAATTACTCTTTTCTTCATTCTTTAGAGCTTTGATAGGCACGCCTGTCCATGAGCTTGCAACATCCTCAATATCTTGAACTTCGACTCGAACAAAATTCTCATAATCCGCTTCGGAATTAGATACTTTTCTTTTCTGCAACTCCTCTCGTATTTGCAACTCTTTTTGGCGCAAAACAACTGCCTTTTCAAAATCTCGCCTATCCACGGACTCGTTCATTTGGGTAATAACATGATGTAGTTCGTCTTCTAATAGATGCCTATCTTCCTCTTCTCCATTTCTGAGCTTTACCCGCGCTCCTGCCTCATCGATCAAATCGATGGCCTTATCAGGCAAAAAGCGGTCGGTTATATACCGGTTAGAAAGATATACTGCCTCCTTAAGAGCCTCGCTGGAATACCTAACTCGGTGAAAAATTTCATAACGGTTTTTGATTCCCTCTAAAATATTCAGCGATTCTTCTTCACTAGGCGGATTTACGGTCACACGCTGAAACCGTCTTACGAGTGACCGATCCTTGCTCACATATTTTGCATATTCTTTATTCGTAGTCGCTCCAATACATTGAATTTCACCCCTGCTTAGTGCCGGTTTAAGAATATTTGCGGCATCCAAACTGCCTTCTGCCGCACCAGTTCCGATAATGCTCTGTATTTCATCTATAAAGAGAATTACGTTGGGGTCTTTTGAAGCCTCACCAATAATCGCTTTTAATCGTTCCTCAAATTGTCCTCGATATTTTGTTCCAGCAACCACAAGACTGAGATCAAGAGCGAAAATTCGTTTTGTTTGTAGCCCTGATGGAACCTTCCCCATAAAAATTTTCTGGGCGAGTCCCTCTACAATGGCTGTTTTTCCAACTCCAGCTTCACCCAAAAGAATTGGGTTGTTTTTGCGTCTTCGACTCAATATTTGAATGATTCTATCAATTTCAACTTCGCGACCGATAAGATTATCAAAAACACCCCGCTCTGCCAACTCGGTCAAATTCCGAGAAAATTCAGAAATGATGGGTTGTTCCTTTCTCTTTTCGGCTACCCTCTCTTGCTTGGTTGTCTCCCTAAGAATATCTCTTGCAGAAGCGTAATCAGCACCCATTTCATGGAGCAGACCGCCGGCCATAGTCTGTTTCTCGTGCAACATACCTAGCAGTAAATGTTCTGCCCCTATATGTTTAGCGTGCATTTTTGAACTGGCATTGGCGGCTTGTTGCAATATTCTCTTTACCTCATCCTCTAAAGGGATATCGACGGTTGTTGAACTCGGTTTGGTATCTCCGCCAGCAGGAGTCAACCCTGTAGCAAGCCTTTCGCGAAGCAATGGTATTTTGACCCCTAGCCGCTCTAACAACATCATTGATGTCTTTTCGGATTCGCGAATCAATCCCAATAGTAGGTGTCCACTTTGAATACTTTCAGCTCCAAACTGGCTGGCTTCGTACCTAGCAAAAAACATCACCCGCCGAGCCTTTTCAGAAAATTTTTCGAACACTGCAACCTCGATAATACCCACTCTCTACAATATCCAGTGGACTATTCCTAGATTAACGCTTTTTTTAATTTTTTTTCTATTATGGATTAACTCTAATAATTTTTCCTAATTTCAGCGATAATCTAGTTTTGGGCATTTATTGCAAAACTGCCAACAGTTCTTTGGTCAAATAACATTTTGATGCGAGCATTTTGGAAGGGTTCAGAGCATGGATAAACCTTCAGAAAATCTAGCCATTCTCGGATTGCAGTGGGGCGATGAAGGCAAAGGTAAAGTCATAGACTTATTTAGCGCAAGCTTCAAAAACGTTGTCAGATTTCAAGGAGGCAATAACGCCGGTCATACTGTTGTTGTCAACGGAAAATCAATAGCCTTGCATCAAGTTCCCAGCGGTGCCCTGCACTCAGAATGTTTCCTAGTAATTGGCAGTGGCGTTGTCTTGAACCTGGAAGTTTTCCATCAAGAATTGGAACGTCTCAGGATGAGGGGTATTGAAGTTCTTGACAGACTGCTAATATCTTCCAACGCACATTTAATTCTGCCCTACTATATTGCCCTAGATAATTGGAGAGAAAATTATTCTGATCGAATTGGAACTACTGGAAGGGGCATTGGGCCTGCATACGAAATGAAAGCATCACGGCAGGGAATCCGAATTGGAGACCTAGACACGCCAAAGGCTCTATCGCGAATATCAAATGTGTACAAAGAAGTGCAACTCATAGTTGGAAAAGACACCACCTTGCTTTCGCCAGAAGACGTTCTCCAAAATCTAAATTCTTTGATCACTCCGCTAAAAAAATGTATTGGCAACACGCAGGTATACCTGCATGAAGCATGGCAGAGGCAAGAATCAATTCTCTTTGAAGGTGCACAAGCCACAATGCTTGACATTGATCATGGCACCTATCCTTTTGTCACTAGCTCTAACTGCAGTATCGGGGGATTATTCACGGGTACTGGCCTCCCCCCCAAAGTGTTAGATAAGGTGCTCGGTATTGCAAAGGCATATACTACGAGGGTTGGTGCAGGACCATTTCCGAGTGAATTAGATGATTCGATAGGCGAACAAATTCGCCAAATTGGACATGAATTCGGAACTACTACAGGCCGGCCAAGGCGTTGTGGATGGCTGGATACTGTTGCCTTGCGTCATTCCTGCAATGTGAGTGGGGTCGATGGTCTTGGAATTATGAAGCTGGATGTCCTCGACGGATTAAACCCCATCGGCATTGTAAAAGACTATAAGACCAAGGAAGGAAATCGCATAACCAGCATACCTTCTACCGCTTACGATTGGGAAAACATTGAGCCAATAACTGAGTACTATGAAGGATGGAGCACCCCTACAAAAGGAATAACAAACTGGAATGACCTCCCTGTGCAGGCTCAAAGATATATTAATGCTATTGCAAAAGAAACCGGAGTACCGATAGCGTACATCAGCACTGGGCCAGACCGTGGCGACGGATTCGTACCGCCAGAGTCATGGTTGCAAGGCTGGCTCAAATAACAGATAGACCAAAGTGTCAATTTGGTTTAGCACTTTGGTCTATCGAAAGTTCAAAAAAACTAATCTGTGGTTGAAGATGCTATACTCTCACCCGGCGGAGGTAATACGTAATCGACAAGTTCGATCAAAGCCAAATCAGCCGCATCGCCGTGCCTGTGGCCTGTCTTTAGAATCCGGGTATACCCACCTGGGCGTTCACTAAAACGGGCGCGAAATTCAGGTGTAAACAACTTGGTAACAACAGCTTTATTGCCTAGCCGTGCCATAGCCAACCGTCTATTAGCGACAGTATCAGCCTTTGCGAGGGTAATAAAAGGCTCTACAAACTTACGAAGTTCTTTTGCTTTTACCAATGTTGTTTGGATTCTTTCGCTCTGCAAGAGGGCAGTTGCCAAATTTTTCATCAAAGCCTTACGCTGGTTTGTTGTACGACCAAACCGTTTTCCAGAAACATTGTGACGCATATTTTCTCCGTTTTTATCAATCAAAAGTCTTGATCAAGGCGCATCCCAAGGGATAACCCCAGACGAGTTAATTCATCTTTGATTTCTTGGAGGGATTTTTTGCCAAAATTCTTTGTCTTCATCAATTCTGCTTCTGTTCTCTGCACTAGCTCTCCAATCGAGGTGATACTGGCATTTCTAAGACAGTTGTTGGCTCTAACAGAAAGCTCCAGTTCTTCCACAGACTTGCCAAGGAGTGCATTGACGCTCTCACTGGAGAAAGCCATCGAACCACCTTCCAGATCAAGTAAATCTTCATCCTGACGAGCAAAAATAAGGAAGTGTTCCCTGAGAATCAGAGAGGCATCGCTAACTGCATCTTGCGGGTCTACAGTGCCGTTTGTCCAAACCTGCAAAACCAATTTTTCAAATTCGGTACTTTGTCCAACACGTGCGGCTTCGATATTGTAATTTACTCTGGTAATAGGACTATGGTTTGAATCCAATGGAATAAACCCTGCGGCAAGTCTCTCATCCATGTTGCGATCTGCCGTTACAAAACCGCGCCCTGGACTAACTTGTATTTCCATTTCTAATTCGCCATCTTCACCTAAGGTTGCGATATGAATATCAGGATTGACTACATCCAGATTTTGGTTGCAACGAATGTCTTTCGATGTAACGACACCTTCCCCCTTGAAGGAAAGAGTCACTATCTGGGGTGAGTTTACATGCAGTTTGAAAGGTATATCCTTGATGTTTAGCAGGATGTGGGTGATATCTTCCCAGACCCCTGGCAAGGTTGTAAATTCGTGCTGTACGCCCTTGATTCGCACATTAGTTACCGCCGCTCCATTGATACTACTCAGCAGAACGCGCCTCAAAGAATGTCCAACAGTTGTAGCAAATCCTCTTTCAAAAGGGTATGCGATAAACTCACCAAAAGAACTTGTCTTTGTGGTGGCTGTTAATTCCGCAAATCGCGGACGCTGAAAATCACTAATATTTAGCATCCATTGCCCCTTACTTACTGTAGAGTTCGACGATAAGTTGCTCGTTGATATCAAGTGATACATCTTCTCGCATGGGAACAGCTGTAACCTGACCCTTGAATGCCGCGGCATCGAAAGAGAGCCATTTGGGAATTCCCCTACCTGCGGCAGTTTCAACAGAAGATTTTACTGATTCAATTTCACGCGCACTAGCAACTAGTTCAATAATTTGCCCTGTCTTAGTGATAAAGGATGGAATATCCACTCTCTTACCATTGACAAGTATATGGCCGTGCAAAACCATCTGTCGCGCTGTGCGGCGACTAGCGGCAAAACCCATGCGGTAAACAACATTATCCAAGCGACTTTCCAACAGTGCTAGCAGATTATGTCCTGTCACCCCTCGTTTCTTTTCTGCTTTTTCAAAATACAGGCGAAACTGCTTTTCCAGAACTCCGTATATTCGCTTAACTTTTTGCTTTTCACGAAGCTGAAGGGCGTAGCCCGTTGGCTTTTTAAGTTTGCCAGCTCCGTGCTGGCCAGGAATTTTGCCCTTGCGTGTTTCAAACGAACATTTTTCTTTGAAGCAACGATCGCCCTTCAAAAAAAGTTTCATGCCTTCGCGCCGACAGAGGCGGCAGGCGGCTTCAGTATATCGAGCCATTGAAATCCTCCTCTCTTAAACTCGGCGCCGTTTTGGGGGGCGGCATCCGTTATGGGGTATTGGGGTTACGTCACGAATACTTGTCACCTGTATTCCGCAAGCATTTAGCGCACGAATCGCTGACTCACGCCCAGCACCAGGGCCTTTTACTCGAATGTCTACAGAGCGGATGCCATGTTCCTTAGCGGCCTCCGCGGCCACTCCTGCCGCTATTTGTGCGGCATAAGGTGTACCTTTGCGAGTTCCACGAAAATTCTGATTTCCACTGGATGCCCAACTAAGCATGTTGCCCATCGGATCAGAGATAGAAATGATTGTATTGTTAAACGAGGCATGCACATGAGCAATGCCATGGGGAACATTTTTCTTTTCCCTTTTCTTGACCACCTTTTTTCCGGCAGTCTTCGACTGAGTTTTTGCCATAACCTACCTCAACCTATTTCTTTTTGCCGGCAATGGCTCTGCGCTTGCCCTTTCGGGTACGCGAGTTAGTATGCGTGCGCTGGCCACGAACTGGTAGCCCCTTTCGGTGGCGGATTCCGCGATAACAACTAATGTCCATTAGCCTTTTTATATCTAGACTAATATTCTTTCGAAGATCGCCTTCGACAGTCTCCTCTGAAGTGATAACACGGCGGATGCGCCCCACTTCATCCTCAGTAAGATCCCTCACCTTAGTGCCATAGTCCACTTTGGCTCGGTCAAGGATGCTATGGGCTTTAGGACGCCCCACGCCATATATGTATGTGAGGGCAATTTCAATTCGCTTTGTAGCTGGCAGGTCGATTCCTGCAATACGTGCCATGCAGTCTCCTTAGCCTTGACGTTGTTTATGCTTTGGGTTCTTTTTGCAAATAACTCTAGCGACACCTTCTCGCCTGACTATTTTGCAATGTTCACACATTTTTTTGATAGATGGTCTTAATTTCATTTCGAGAGACCTCAGAAAAATGGAAACGTTACTTAAAACGATAGATTATCCGTCCCCGTGTTAGATCATATGGAGTGACTTCCACAAGAACCCTGTCTCCAGGCAGGATACGGATAAAATTCTTGCGCATCTTTCCACTAATATGTGCAAGAATCTGGTGTTTGTTTTCCAACTCTACGCGGAATACCGCGTTGGGCAACGACTCTACCACTGTGGCTTCCAGCTCAATGGCCTCTTCTTTGCTCAAACGTACTCCTCATAAAGCATTGAAATGGCATTGAAAACCTCATCCGGTAAACCAATACCATCAACCTGTCGGTAGTTGGGCTTTCCCCTGTAGTGCGCAAGCATTGGCTCATATGTGGCATTAAATTCTGCCATACGAGCATGAAATGCTTGTGAAGTGTCATCCGACCGCTGAATGAGCAATCCATTACAGAAATCGCAAATGCCATCAACCACAGGTTTTTTTCGGACTACGTGGTATATTGCCCCACATGCGTTGTTACCGCAGACACGGCGACCAACAATCCTACTTTCCAAGACAGACATCGGGACATCGATGTATACCACTAACCCAAACTCAGAGCCCGTTTTCGAGAGGAAGTCGTCAAGGGCAATCGCTTGCTTAAGAGTTCGTGGATAACCATCAAATAACACGCCTCTGGTTTCATCTTGCAGCCGCGCAAAGACTATCCCATTGACAGTGTCATCGTCCACCAGTGTGCCATTGGCCATACTGGCCTTGACCCGAAGGCCAACCTCGGTTTCCTTGGAAACAGAGTCCCTCAGAATATCACCAGTTGACAGATGGGTCAAAGCAAATTTTTCATTAACTAGTTTAGCTAGAGAACCTTTTCCAGAACCAGGAGCACCAAAAATAAGATGGAGCCTCATTAGTTCACCCGAACCACAGGCCCTCGACCGCCCTTATTGCTCCGAATTCTTCCCTTTTCGAGGAATCCATCGTAGCGTCTCATAGCTTGGTGGCTATTGAATTGAGCCACAGTATCCATTGCAACGCCTACAACAATCAATAGCGACGTGCCACCGTAATAGATATTGGACATACCAGGCACATTTTTCATCAGAATCAGAGGCACAATAGACACAACAGCTAGATACAATGCACCAACAAAAGTCAGCTTGGAAAGTATGCCATCCATGTAAATACTGGTCTCTTTACCCGGCCTAATACCAGGAATATACCCGCCACTTCGTTTCATGTTTTCTGCAGTCTCATCAGGGTTAAATACAATGCTTGTATAGAAGAAAGCGAAGAAAACAACAATCCCAACAAATACAGGTGTATAAATCCAGAAGTGGCTATCGTAGCTTATATAACTGGCGGCCTTTTGGAGCCATTCCCAGCGTGCAAACTGTGCAATAGTTGCAGGAAAATAAATAACTGAACTAGCAAAAATCACAGGCATCACGCCACCAGTGTTTACCTTCAGGGGAAGATATGAACTCCGCTGGCTGGCCATACGAGAAGAATCAACTCGCCTTGCATAGTGAATAGGAATACGCCTATAGGAGTTTTCCATCATCACAACTGCGAGAAGGACAGCAATCATTACTGCAATTAACAAGAAATAGAAACCTGGAGGTGTCTGATTCTGACCTGTACCTCTGATAGATTCCACGAACTTATCCGCAATAGTCTGGACACCCCTAGGCAATCCAGAGACAATTCCAGCAAAAATCATGAGAGAAATACCGTTTCCAATACCTCGCTCAGTAATCTGCTCACCAATCCACATGATGAATACAGTGCCCGTTGCAAGTGTAAACGCACACATCAGCTTGAAACTTATGTCTGCATTTGGAACAACTTCCTCACCAAAACTCTGCGCCAACGTGGCAATCCCCAGACCCTGAATGAAAGAAAGGCCAACAGTTAAGTATCTAGTCCACTGATTAATTTTTCGCCTTCCGGCTTCGCCCTCTTTTTTCTGGAGTTGCTCAAGCTGGGGTATCACCGCCCCCATCAACTGCAAAACGATACTTGCAGTAATGTAAGGAGTTATCCCTAAAGCAAAAATGGAGAATTTTTTGAATCCACCACCAGAAAACAAATCAATAATACCAGTAAGATCTCCGGCTTTACCGTGTAGGGCCGCCTGTAGAGCATCCACATTTACACCTGGCACAGATACATGCACCCCGAGACGGAAAATAGCGAGCATCACAAGCGTAAAAATAAGACGCTTGCGAAGTTCAGGGTTGGTAAAAATTTGCCGGATGTATTCCATTCACGTCCGCCTTATTTTTTGGCATTCGTTATGGTTGATTCGTTGACAGTACCACCCTTTGCCGCGATTGCTTCTCTGGCACCCTTTGTTACACGGTCAACCTCAACTGATATTTTACAAGTCAGCTCGCCAGACGCCAGAACTACAACGCGATCTACTTTTGGGCTGACAATTTTTTTTGCTCTAAGTGCCTCAATATTGACAGTTTCACCATCTTTAAAGTATGCCGAGATAACAGACAGAGTAATTTCTTTTGTAACTGGTGCAAAAATGTTGGTAAATCCACGCTTCGGTAGCCGTCTGTGAAGTGGCATCTGACCACCCTCAAACCCCCTTTGTTTGCTGTATCCTCGCCGTGATTTTTGGCCATTCTCGCCACGTCCAGCCGTTTTCCCAAGCCCGGAGCCAGGTCCTCTGCCCACGCGTTTGCGTTTTTTTACTGATCCTTCAGCCGGCTTTAATTCATTTAATTTCATATCATTATCCCTTCACCGTAACTTCGATGAGGTATGGAATACGCTTCACCATGCCGTGAACGTTTGGCGTGTATACGCATTCCCTAGTATCACCAACCTTTTTTAGCCCAAGAGTCTGAATAAACGCACGATGCTTAGGAACGGTCGATATTGTGGAGCGTTTAAGAGTCAAAATGACATTTTTTCCTATGAGCTGTGACATTTAGACCTCCGCTTGATCCAAACCGCGGTTGATGAAAACAGTGTATGGATCCATCAGATTTCTGAAACCTTCAAACGTCGCACGAACAACATTATGGGGATTAGAAGAACCGAGATTTTTTGTAAGAACGTTTGTAACGCCGACTGCTTCCATAATGGCGCGCACGGCGGCCCCGGCAATAACACCTGTCCCCTCTGGGGCTGGTTTCATAAGAACAGAGCCAGAACCAAAGCGACCTGTTATCTGATGAGGCAGAGTACCGTTAGGAGTAACAGGAACCTTTATCATGTTGCGTTTTGCACTTTCGATGCCCTTCTTGATGGCGGAAGGAACTTCGAGAGCCTTGCCAAGTCCAAATCCAACCTTGCCTTTACCATCACCAACAACAACCAAGGCACTGAAAGAGAAATTTTTCCCGCCCTTCACCACCTTCGTTACGCGACCAACATAAATCACTTGGTCTTTGAATTCGCTCTGGGGTTTTTCAGCCTCAGTCTGGGAATACTTGCTTTCTGCATTAGAGTTTGCCATATAGCCTAACCTCAGAATTGGAGTCCAGTTTCACGGGCACTTTCGGCCAGTGCTTTAATTCGGCCATGATAAAGTTTGCCGTTGCGATCAAAAACCACAGTTGTAATACCTTTTTCCTTAAGACGATTCGCAATCTGAGCACCAACAGCTTTGGCGGCTTCTATGTTTGCACCGTTTTTGAATTTATCCTTAAGCCCCTTTTCAAGGCTAGAGGCGGCGGCAATCGTAGTTCCACAAGTATCATCAACTGCTTGTGCATAAATCCGCTTAAGACTCTTGTATATCGTAAGGCGTGGCCTCTCTTGCGTACCAGAAATCCGACCGCGAATACGATCCTTTGTTTTTTGACGGCGAAGCTTAATATCTCTAGGCATGCTTCCCCCTATTTACCAGTTTTTCCGGCTTTGCGCCGAACAATTTCGTTAGTGTATTTGATACCCTTGCCTTTGTATGGTTCAGGTTTACGGAATTGGCGAATATCAGCCGCCACCTGTCCAACTAATTGCCTGTCAATCCCGGTAATAGTAATGTGAGTATTTTTTTCAACGGCCACTTGTATACCAGTAGGCGGATTAAACAAAATTGGATGACTATAGCCAATATCAAGGCGAAGCACAGCTCCCTCCATCGCGGCCTTATAACCAACTCCTACGATGTCGAGTTCCTTTTTCCATCCGTCAGTAACGCCGGCAACTGCATTTTGCAAAAGTGCTCTGGTCAACCCATGATAGGCACGGCTTTGAGGTTCATCGTTACTGCGTGCCAATGAGACAGAATCAGCCTGAACATCAAGACTTACCCCATTTGGGATCGGGCAAGCGAGCTTGCCTTTTGAGCCTTCGACAATGGCCTCAGCTCCATTGACAGTGATTTTCACGCCTTTTGGCAGTGTCACTGGCATCTTTCCTATGCGAGACATATTGTTTCCTTCAGTAAAAAACTACTACCAGATATGAGCAATTATTTCGCCACCAACGTTTTGTTTCCTAGCATCCTTGCCGGTCAACAACCCTTTTGGTGTAGACAAAATCGCAATTCCCAAACCGCCATTAACTTCAGGGATATTTTTAACTCCAGCGTAAATACGTAAACCAGGAGTAGAAATTCTCTTAAGGCCATGAATAACGCTTTCCTTGTCTTTCACGTATTTAAGCCCAAGCACAAGGTACTTGCGGCCTTCATGTTCCACGGACTTACAGCTATGTAAGTAACCTTCCTGCTTCAAAATGCCAGACAGGCGCGCCTTGATGTTGGACGCTGGAATCACAACTGCATCATGGCCTGCCATGATGCCATTTCGGATACGGGTGAGATAATCTGCAATCGGATCAGTATACATAAGAGCCTCGCTTACCAGCTAGATTTTTGGACACCCGGCAACTCGCCTGCGAGTGCGTGTTTACGGAAGCAAAGACGACAGAGCTGGAACTTGCGCATATAGCCCCGAGGTCGACCACAAACCTGGCATCGGTTTCGGTGGCGAACAGAAAACTTGGGCTTCTGGCTATCTTTGTAAATTTTTGCTTTTCGCGCCATGAATTCTCCTAATTACTTACGGAACGGCATTCCTAAGTGTGCAAGAAGCGCGCGAGCTTCTGCATCGTTGGGAGCAGACGTAACAAAGGTTACATTCATACCCTTGATTTTTTCGACCTTAGAATAGTCAATTTCTTGGAAGACTAACTGATCGCGCAAACCCAATGTGTAATTACCACGACCATCAAAAGATTTTGGTGGAATACCTCTAAAATCACGCACTCGGGGCAATGAAAGAGTTACGAGACGGTCAAAAAATTCCCACATCCTCGAACCCCGAAGCGTCACCATGCATGCTATCGGCATCCCCGTGCGCAACTTAAACTGAGCAACGCTCTTCTTAGCTTTTCTAATAACAGCTTTTTGGCCAGAAATAGCAGTCAACTCCTCAACTGCGCCATCCAAAATCTTGATATTTTGAATTGCATCGCCCACGCCCATATTGATAACAATCTTCTCAAGTCGTGGCACCTGCATAGCACTGGTATATCCAAACTCTTTGGTTAGTTTTGGAACGACTTCATCCAGATATCGGGTTTTGATTCGCGGGACAGCCTCGTCCGCTTTTTTGCCAGTCTTGGCACTTGATTTGGCGGTTGCCATTATTTTGCCTCCATTTCCGGGGAAAACCAAATTCCCTGGGTTCGGGAGAGCGAGAAGGCTTGGAACTCGGCTACACCGAACCGTTTCTTCTCAAACTCAATTGTCAATCATTTTCGCCCACGTTACCGTAGGCCGAACTTACAGTATCTCACAATTCCACATTTTTACAACAATTTTTTGAATACATATCAACAGGTCACTCAGGACGTTTTCGAGTAGGTTTTTGAGTCGCCGGGTCAATTAGCATGACATTAGAGACGTGGATTGGAGCTTCTTTGGCAATCAATCCACCCTCTTCCCCAGTTTGAGGGTTTGGCTTGACGGCCTTTTTTTTGATATTTACCCCGGAAACTATCACCTTGCATGTAGCTGGGCTTACTTGAGTTATTTGCCCACGCGTACCTTTGTCTTTACCCGTGATAACTATTACCTCATCGCCTTTTTTCAGTTTAAGTTTTTTGAGCTTTTCCATTACAGAACCTCCGGAGCGAGAGATATTATTTTCATATATTTTCGCTCTCGCAATTCGCGGGCGACAGGCCCAAAAACGCGTGTACCAACAGGTTCGCCATCCTTTTTGATGATGACAGCCGCATTTTCATCAAAGCGAATATAGGAACCATCTTTTCGGCGAAAAGCCTTTCGCTGTCTAACTATAACAGCCTGCACAACGGCTTTTTTCTTTACCGTGCCACCTGGAATGGCCTCTTTGACAGAAGCAGTGATAACATCGCCAATCTGGGCAATTTTGCCAACACCACCACCCAAAGGCAGAATGCAACAAATCTTTTTAGCACCGCTATTGTCAGCAACTGTAAGCATCGACCCCATCTGAATCATTTTTTCACCTCTTTATTCGCCAGACTTCTGGACGATGTCAATGACCCTCCAGTGCTTTCTTTTGGACAATGGGCGGGATTCAGCGATCCTGACCACATCGCCAATTTGACATGCGTTTTCTTCATCATGAGCCATATATTTTTTTGTGGACTTGACAGTACGGCTGTAGAGCGGGTGTTGAAATTTTCGCTCCACACGAACAACAACCGTCTTGTCAGCCTTGTTAGAAACCACAACGCCACTTCGAGTTAATCTGTTTTCCTGACTCATCTCAGTTCCTCACTGCTCAATCTTGTTTCTGATTGCCATTTTTACCCTGGCCAACTCTCGCCTAGTTTTCCTAATATCAGCGGTGTTTTCCAACTGACCAACAGCGTGCTGGACCCGAAGTGAAAAACGTTTTGCGGCCAACTCGACTTCGAGCTGACTCAGCTCCTCATGGCTCTTGGCCAAAATATCGTTATAGGTTGTTTTCTTTGCCATTATCTATTCCTCCGGAGGAGTGCGCGAAACAAATTCTGAGGCCACGCTGAGCTTCATCTGGGCTAACCGAAGAGCCTCACGGGCAATTGTTTCATCCACGCCTTCCATCTCAAAAAGCATCTTGCCTGGGCGAATGACAGCAACCCAGCCATCAGGAGCACCCTTGCCGGATCCCATACGAGTTTCTGCGGGCTTGCTAGTAGTAGGTTTATCTGGAAAAACTCTAATCCAGATTCGGCCACCGCGCTTTATGTGGCGAGTCATCGCAATACGAGCCGCTTCTATCTGCCTATTAGTCAGCCAGCCATGCTCCAAAGCCTTGAGGCCAAAATCGCCGAATGACAATTCATTCCCGCGAGTGGCGATGCCACGGACGCGACCCTTTTGCATTTTTCGATGTTTTACTTTGTTAGGTTGTAGCATGATGTTGCCTCAGCGTTTTACAGTTTCTGGAGCCGCATCGCCAATATTTACCCAGACCTTAACGCCAATAATGCCGTATGTGGTAAGAGCTTCAGCGAAGCCATAATCAATGTTGGTACGAATGGTTTGGAGAGGCATTTGGCCAGAAAGGTAGTCTTCAGTTCTGGCAATTTCGGCCCCATTCAGTCGCCCAGAAATCTTAATTTTGAATCCCTTGGCTCCAAAACGCATAGCGGCTTCCTCAGCCTTGCGCAGGGCGCGGCGGAATGCAATTCGTCTCTCAAGTTGTTGAGCCACGCTCTCTGCAACCAACTGAGCATCGATCTCCGGCTTTTTAATTTCCTGGATGTCAACTGCCACTGGTCGATTTAATTTCTTTTGCAATTCTTCACGCAATTTATCAATCTCGGCTCCCTTGCGTCCAATGACGATGCCGGGGCGAGCTGTAAAAATGCGAACGGTCACCTTGTCGGCGGCGCGTTCAATGTCGATCTTAGAGATCATGGCATTAAGACCATGCAGTTGGGCCTTAAGAGTCTTGCGCAGTTTCAAATCTTCATGTAACAATGCGGCGTACTCGCGCTTGCTGTACCACTTACTGTGCCAAGCCTTTGTGTGGACTACCCGAAAGCCATAGGGATGTACCTTTTGACCCATTTAATTATCCCTCCAATCCAAGCTTCATTGTGATATGGCATGTACTTTTTTGAATCCTGTGGGCTCGGCCTTGGGGTGCAGGACGCACTCTCTTCATGCGAAACCCCTCATCAACAAAAGCTGTATGCACAACAAGTTGGTCAGGATTGATTTCTGGATTCAAGTCAATAGCGTTTGCAACCACAGAATCGAGCAATTTTTTTACATGAGCGGCGGCATATTTCTTTGTCGAAGATAAAATCCATTGAGCTTCATCGACACGCTTTCCGCGAATCAAGTCAATTACCAAACGTGCTTTTTGTGCAGAACCGCGCAGATGACGGATGGTGGCAGTAGAAACGACATTTGACATAATCACTTCCCCTTTGCCTTGTTATCAGTTTTGCTCCCGGCATGGCCACGGAAAGAACGCGTGATGGAGAACTCTCCTAACTTATGCCCAACCATGTTGTCAGTGATATAAACAGGTATGAATTTATTTCCATTGTGGACAGCTATCGTCAGACCAATCATCTGAGGGATGATTGTGGAGCGACGAGACCAAGTTTTGATTACTCGCTTATCCATCGAAGCAACTGCAGAATCCACCTTTTTCATTAAATGGTCATCAATGAATGGGCCTTTTTTTAACGAACGTGCCATACAATCCCTTCCTAGTTAATCCGCTTAACAATGAACTTTCCAGTTCGTTTATTCTTCCGAGTCTTATATCCACGAGTTGGCTGTCCCCAAGGCGAAACAGGGTGGCGACCACCAGAAGTGCGACCTTCGCCACCTCCGTGTGGGTGATCAATCGGGTTCATAGCTACGCCGCGGACAGTGGGGCGAATGCCAAGCCAAATCTTTCGACCAGCTTTTCCAAGCGAAACATTTTCATGTTGCAGGTTTCCAACCTGGCCGATAGTGGCCGAACACTCCAGATGAATTTTGCGTATTTCTCCAGAAGGCATACGAATTTGAGCATAATCGCCATCTTTTGCAAGTAACTGGGCAAAAGTGCCGGCAGACCGAGCTATTTGCCCGCCCTTGCCAGGCTTCAATTCAATATTGTGCAACATCGTGCCCAAGGGAATATTTTTCAAAGGCAATGAATTTCCAACCAGGATATCAGCTTTTTTTCCAGAAACTACAACCCGTCCAACTTCGAGGCCGTCTGGAGCCAAGATGTAGCGCTTTTCTCCATCCGAAAAAACAAGAAGTGCAATACGGGCAGAGCGATTTGGATCGTATTCGATAGAGGCAACCTTAGCAGGGATATCTTCTTTATCTCTCCTAAAATCGATAACACGATATTTTCGCTTGTGTCCACCGCCCATGTGGCGACAAGTGATACGACCAGTATTAGAGCGTCCCCCTGTGCGGTTAAGTTTTTTGATCAGCGAACGCTCGGGTTGGGATGTAGTAATTTCTTCAAAACCCTGCTTTGACATGCCCCTCTGACCGGGGGTCGTGGGGTTGAGCAGTTTGATGCTCATGTGATTCCTCTTGCCTCAAAAGGTGAGCGATAGTGGCAAGGCCTTGTCCGCTCACAAGTTAAAAACACAGCTTACTCATGGCTTGGAGTAGAGCCTTCGGCCAATTCGATATAAGCCTTTTTGCCCGCACTAGTTTTGCCGACCCAGCGCCCTAAACGCTTGGTCTTTGCTGGAATGCGGACAGTACGAATAGAAACCACCTTAGCTTGTAGCAATAGCTCGGCGGCTTCCTTAATTTGGTGCTTAGAAGCCCATGTTGCAACCTCAAACACCTGAATATTGTTTTCCCGCAAAACCTGACCCTTTTCAGTCAGAAGTGGCTTGCGAATTACTTCAAAAATCTTTGTCATGGCTTCACCACTTCCTGCAGAGCCAAGATTGCATCTTTTGAAAATATAATCTGCTCATACTTAATCAGGTCATATACATTGACACCTGTGCTACTGGCCGTGCCTAGCTTCGGATTGTTGTTAGAGGCCCTAGTAGCATTTTCAGAAATCTCAGTGCCAACTAACAGCGCAGTGCCTTTCACCCCTAACTTTCCAAGGGTTGCAATCATGGCCTTTGTCTTGTGGCTGGCAACATTCCAACTCTCGATCACCATGAGCTGACCTGCGGCCAACTTTACCGAAAGTGCATGTCTTACCGCGGCGCGACGCGCGCGCTTCGGAAATGCGTAATCATAAGATCGCGGGTTTGGACCATGAGCGATACCGCCGCCCCTCCATATAATGCTACGAATAGAGCCTATTCGAGCACGTCCAGTACCCTTTTGTTTCCAAAGTTTGCGCCCTGAGCCACTTACTTCGGATTTATCCTTAGTCTTCGCAGTACCCTGTCGCCTCTTAGCCAAATAGTGACGAACAGCCTCCCAAATAAGGTGCTTATTGATTTCTTCTATCTTAAAAATTTCTGGCAATAAATCAACAGTACCTATTTCGGCATTTTCAAAGTTTACAACTGGTTGCTTAAAGATCGCCATCTTATGCCTCCTGCCGAATCACAACAAAGCCACCCTTCGGACCGGGAACAGCACCCTTGACTAATAGCAAGTTGTTTTCAGCATCAACCTTAGCAACTTCCAAGTTGCGTACCGTCACTTGTTCAGACCCCATGTGACCTGCCATTCTAATTCCAGGATAAACTCGACTTGGGTCTGAAGAGCCACCAATAGAACCCGGAGCGCGATGGAACATAGAACCATGAGATGCTCGACCACCAGCAAAATGGTGTCGTTTGATAACACCAGCAAACCCCTTACCTTTGCTGATGCCAGTGACATTTACTTTTACCTTTTCTTGAAAAGCGTCAACCAAAACGCTATCGCCTTCCTTTAGAGGGCTTTCAGCTTCTATACGCAGTTCCCTCAAAACCCTTACCGGAGCCACGCCGTGCTTTTCACAGTGACCCTTCTCTGGTTTAGAAGCACGCTTTCCAGCGGGAGCATCAATAAACCCAATTTGAATCGCATCATAGCCATCCTTATTAGCAGTTTTGCGCTGAACAACTACGCATGGACCTGCCTGGATAACCGTAACCGGTACGATCTGCCCTTTTTCATTAAAAATCTGGGTCATCCCCAGCTTCTTGCCAATAATTCCGTTAGCCATAGTCACCTACTCCCATCTCACCGATTGCCTTGGCGGCTAAACACTTTGATTTCCACATCAACGCCAGCCGGTAAATCCAAGCGCATCAGTGTGTCCACAGTATTCTGCGTGGGGTTGAGAATGTCTAAAAGCCTCTTATGGGTACGAATTTCAAACTGATCCCTAGACTTTTTATCAACATGGGGAGAACGATTGACGGTATATTTGCTTAGCCTCGTTGGAAGAGGTATCGGTCCAGCAACTTGGGCACCCGTACGCTTTGCCGTCTCGACGATCTCACGTGTCGATTGATCTAGCAAACGATGATCAAAAGCACGTAGTCGAATGCGAATGTTGTCTTTCATCTTCACTCCATTGGGACGTCATAGCGTCCATAGACGTGGGGCCATTGTGCCCATGTTAAGCAGTTCCGAAATTGGAACAGACTATACAGAATAACAAAATTTAATAAAAAAGCAATAATTATTTTTATCGTCCCCTGACTTTTGCCACAATTTCTTCCGAAATACTTTTTGGAGCCTCTTCATAGTGGCTGAACTGCATGGTATATGTGCCACGCCCCTGAGTCATGCTCCGCAGTGTAGTTGCATAGGCAAACATTTCAGCGAGAGGCACTTTGGATGTAACAACCCTAGCGCCTGCCCTATCCTCCATATTTTCTATTCGCCCCCTGCGACTATTCAAATTGCCGATGACATCCCCCATGTATTCTTCAGGAATTTCAACTTCTACCGCCATTACCGGTTCAAGAAGCGTGGGAGATGCCTTTTCACAAGCAGATTTGAATCCCATTGAACCGGCAATTTTGAATGCCAATTCACTTGAGTCAACTTCATGGTACGAACCATCAACCAAAGTAACTTTGACGGCAACAACTGGGAAGCCAGCCAAAACGCCAGAGGTCATTGCCTCCTGAATACCTTGGTCAACCGGTTTGATGTATTCCTTCGGAACCACCCCACCAACTATTTCATTTACAAACTCATAACCCTTATCAGATTCCAAAGGCTCAACAACCAACTTGACATGGCCATACTGGCCGCGTCCTCCAGATTGTCTGACAAACTTGCCTTCGGCCTCCACACGATGTTTAATGGTTTCGCGATAAGCAACCTGCGGTTTGCCAATATTTGCCTCGACCTTAAACTCCCTAAGCATCCTATCCACGATGATTTCGAGATGCAGTTCACCCATTCCCGAAATAATTACTTGGCCAGTCTCTTGATCGGTATGCACCTTAAACGTTGGATCTTCCTGGGCCAAGCGGGAGAGTGCCAAGGACATTTTTTCTTGGTCTGGCTTTGTTTTGGGTTCGATGGCCACCTGAATCACAGGGTCAGGAAACACCATTGATTCGAGAATAACCGGCTCAGCCTCATCACAAATCGTCTGCCCCGTGAGGGCATCTTTGAAGCCAACAACCGCCGCAATATCACCTGTTCGTACTTCTTCAATTTCCTCTCGCTTATTGGCATGCATCTGCAACAACCGCCCGATGCGTTCTTTCCGTCCCTTATTTACATTAAAAATACTGGAGCCAGATTTTAAAACACCAGAATATACCCTAATAAAACATAGCGTGCCAACAAAAGGGTCTGCCATGATTTTGAAGACAAGGGCACTAAATGGTTCCAAATCATCAGCCTTGCGGACTGCCGGAGTACCCTTCGTATCGACCCCCTCAATAGCAGGTATATCTATTGGGCTTGGTAAATAGTTTACGACCGCGTCCAATAGAGGCTGAACCCCTTTGTTTTTGAACGAACTACCGCAACAAACTGGCGTAAAAGCAAGTTCGACACAGCCCTTACGGAGGCCAGCAAAAATCTCTTCTTCAGTGAGAGCACTGCCACCCAGATATTTGTCCATGAGGGTCTCATCCAAATCGGCAACAGCCTCAACCAATTTTTCGCGGTATTTCTCTGCTACTTCCTTGAGATCAACGGGAATGTCGTCATATCTAACATTTAAGCCACCATCATCAGAATCAAAGAAAAGTGCCTTCATGCTAATTAAATCAACCACACCCTGAAAAGTATCTTCAGCACCAATAGGAATTTGAATTGGTAGAGGCTTTGCCCCAAGGCGAGTTTCCATCATATTAATGACGTTAAAAAAATCTGCCCCAATGCGATCCATCTTATTTACAAAGGCAAGGCGTGGCACACCATACTTATTTGCCTGTCGCCAAACAGTTTCAGACTGGGGTTGCACGCCACCCACTGCACAAAAAACAGCAACAGCCCCATCCAAAACTCGGAGAGAGCGTTCAACTTCAGCCGTAAAATCTACATGGCCGGGAGTATCTATTACATTGATTTGATGTTCAGTGGTCTTAAAAAAACCGGCTTGGGGTGTCCAAAAAGCCGTAATAGCCGCCGAAGTGATTGTAATACCCCTCTCCTGCTCTTGCTCCATCCAGTCAGTGGTTGCCGCACCATCATGTACTTCGCCAACTCGGTGTATTTTCCCTGTATAAAATAAAATTCGCTCTGTAGTCGTAGTTTTTCCGGCATCTATGTGTGCCATGATTCCAATATTGCGGTAGCGTTCTAGCGGAGTGAGCCGAGCCACAAAAACTCCTTCTTGCAAACAAAACCTGTCTAATAAATTCCAAACACAAACATGGGGCCGATAACATACCGGCCCCACGAAAAAAAGATTATTGATTACCAGCGATAGTGGGCAAACGCCTTATTGGCCTCGGCCATCTTGTGGACATCGTCCTTCTTTTTGATCGATGCACCGCGGAAATTGAGAGCATCCAATATTTCGCCAGCCAATTTGTCCCGCATCGTGCGCTCGCCCCTGGAAGACGAATAAGTCTTTAGCCAACGCATAGCCAGTGATTGGCGACGATTTTGCGGAACTTCAATAGGAACTTGATAGGTAGAACCACCAACACGGCGACTCTTAACCTCAACCGTGGGCTTGATGTTGTTTAGTGCCTTTTCAAAAACTTCAATGGGAGGCTCTCCAGTCTTTTTGGCAACAATATCGAGTGCACCATAAAGAATCTGTTCGGCTGTTGATTTTTTTCCTCTCTCCATCAACACATTGACAAATTTTGTAATAACAATGCTGTTATAGACAGGATCGGGAAGAATTTCTCGTTTTGGAGGTGTAGATCTGCGTGACATTTTTTTATCTCCCCTTACTTCTTAACCGCACCGGCTTTTGGCCGTTTGGCTCCATATTTTGATCTAGATTGATTGCGGTTAGTCACACCCGTAGCGTCAAGCGAGCCTCTCACAACGTGGTAGCGCACACCCGGTAAATCCTTGACACGCCCCCCCCTTATCAGCACAATACTGTGTTCTTGTAGATTGTGGCCGACACCAGGAATGTAGGTAGTGCACTCAATCCCATTAGTAAGACGAACACGAGCCACCTTGCGAAGTGCCGAGTTTGGCTTCTTTGGCGTTGTAGTAAACACACGGGTACAAACCCCACGTTTTTGGGGGCAGGCATCAAGCGCAGGGCTTTTGGTTTTGTTTGTAAAAGTCTTTCGCCCTTGGCGAATTAACTGATTGATGGTTGGCACACCATCCTCCTGAATATCAGCACCGAATAGTAATATCGGCACATGCCGGAGAAGTCGTAAACTGACATCTTGCGACGTTAAATAAAAACCCCAAATCAAAACATTCAGGTGAACATTCAAACCTAGGAACTGGAAAGTATATCATGTACAAAAATATAGTCAATTTGTTTTTTTCATGTAGCCACTTTCAAAACTCTCCAGAGTTTTGAAACAACGGAGTTTGGTAGGCTACGCCAAAATAAACCCGGGGCGACTTTGGAGCGCGTGGCGAAATAGACGGCGTAGAAGTAACCACTAGTGCATAAACACCAAACATATTATTTATTCATAGCGGGACAATTTGCACAACAGCCCTCGCTACCAGCGGTTTGAGTGGATGGCTTAGATGACCCCTCTGCAGATGGTTTTTCTGCCTTACAGGGTGGCGAATCACTATAGCCTTGGGCATACCACCTGCCCCCAGAAAAATTGATAGAAGGCACTGACAGTTTGCGAACCATGCCAGCAGGTTTTCCGCAGGTAGGGCAATCATATTCTTCAGGAGACGAATAGCTACATAATCTCTCTTCACTTGCATTGCAATCTGAACAACAATATTCATAGAGTGGCATTTTTGTATCACCTCTAACTGTAACAAACAACAAACCTTCATTTTTACCCTAATCAGTATGCCTTCACCAAAACTTTTTTTTTCTAACCCACTTTCTTTCTGGCAAACCTTTCCAGAATTGCGCCCTAATTCTAGGCAGGGCAAGCTCTGCTTTACAAACGGGTGCTTCGACCTAATTCATCCCGGCCATGTTCAATACCTGGAAGATGCCAAAGCATACGGTGACATTCTTGTTGTGGGGCTAAATAGCGACCAGAGCGTTGCAAGAATAAAGGGTCAATCCCGCCCCCTCCAAAGCCAAACCGCCAGAGCATTGGTATTGCTGGGCCTTAGGAGCGTAGATGCTGTAATTTGCTTTGATGAAGATACGCCTGCCCGCCTGATAGAACAATTATTGCCGGATGTATTGATCAAAGGGGGAGACTATGTGCCAGATACAGTAGTTGGCCGAGACATAGTAGAAAAACATGGCGGCCAAACAATAATAATTCCATTTCTCGAAGGCTATAGCACCACCGCCATAGTAAACCGTATTCTCACAAATACTGGGGTTTTTGGTGGCTAGTGGCCAGTAGTCAGGGCTACATCACCTACATCACTCCATCGCCGTTATTTTTTCTTCGATGAACGCGATTTCATTCTCGTCAAGGCCGTATTTGGCATAGAGTTGTTCATCTATTTCAGGTATAGATTTTGTCCATTCGATGTCGCTTTGCGGAGTAAAGTTTTGCAGAGGAACTTTTGCCCATTTATCGCGAGGGTTGTCTTGAGTAGGTTTTAATATTCCTAGCATTGTCCTTGCAAACTTAGATTTTATATATTTCATGCAGTTTTGGGCTTCAGTCTCCGTATCAAAAGCACCTATGGAAATAAATGTTTCCGTAAATCCTGTTAGGGGTTCTCCGATTAAGGGTTCCCCAATCAGGGGTGTAGATGCAACTTCACCAATTGCGCCGGAACCATTTGCTTTTGGTAGCACGACTTTGTATTTCTCAATACCGTAAGGGCTATTAACAAACGCTCTTCGTATCCACCTATAAACACGGTTATTGTTTAACAAACCGAATATTTTTATGTATTCTTTTTTGCCAGCCGGTTTTTGCTCGAAGAAAATTAATTCTCCTAAAATCTTAAAAGCAGACGTGCCAATATCGGTTTTATGTCCCTTCGACTGAATGTCGATAATTTGCGGAAACTCTGCGAGAGCCACTTCTGACAAGCGATAAACGCCTCGTCCACTAACAAGATTCTCGATCGTTGCATCTGCAATCTTAGACACCTTTTCAGCGATGGACTTTATTTCTGGGAAAGGTGTAAACACGCCTATTTTACCAAACATTTTTTCTTTATCACGATACAGGACAACCACGCCACCCATAATATCGGTATTGGGAAATACATTAGCCGAATTTTGCTCATAGTGTGAGATTCTCAGGTGCTCGTCATTAAGCATTTTGTCATTCCAGTCTTTGCCTGTAAGTCCGGCATGAGACAAAAACCTTGCTGGAGAAATAAGGCAATATTTCGGTGATATTTGCTCGGCTAAATCATAAAAGTAGTTGTAAATGGGGTCGTTACTTGTGCTGTCTCCAACATTCTCTTCCTGATACGGCGGGTTGCCCACAACGACATCAAATCTCATCTCTAAATTTCCTCCGTTCTTGGCTGTTTCGGTCAGGTCGCTACACGAAAGATGCGAACTGTCGATTTCAGGAAACCCCCCAAAGATAAAATTTCTAGTGATTAGGTAAATAATTTCACTGGGGGCAAATCCGTAAATCTGGTTTTCGAGTATGTGCTTAAGCCTCTGTTTTTTGCCCCGTTATTATTCCATCGCCGTTATTTTTTCTTCGATGAACGCGATTTCATTCTCGTCAAGGCCGTATTTGGCATAGAGTTGTTCATCTATTTCAGAGATGGTTTTCGTCCAGTCGATGTCGCTTTGCGGAGTGAAGTCTTGCAGAGGAACATATCTCCACTTTTCTGGGGGATTATCTTGGGTTACTTTCAATACTCCCAGCATAGTGCGAGCAAACTTTGATTTGACATACTTGGATACCGCCTCGGCTTCGCTTAGCAAGTCAAATGCCCCTATGGCAATAAATGATTGAGTAAACCCAGTTTGAGGTTCCCCAATTAGTGGTTCCCCTATCAATTGAGTAGGTATAACTTCACCTATAGCAC
The DNA here is from genome assembly GCA_009783055.1 of Holophagaceae bacterium. Lineage (GTDB taxonomy): Bacteria > Acidobacteriota > Holophagae > Holophagales > Holophagaceae > WRHW01. The sequence continues at coordinate 31,248 of WRHW01000008.1, read as the reverse complement.
CGGAGCCGTTTGCTTTAGGCACCAGTACCTTGTATTTGCCAAGGCTATCTGTCTGCTCAATAAATTTTTGTGGGATGAAAAATTTAGCACGTCTGTTATTTTGCAGACCTATTATCGCTAAATCAGTATCAGCTTTTTTCTCTTTAGTAAACACCGTGCAAAGAGTCTCGAATATCGATGTCGTCAGGCGTTTTTCTCTCCCATCACTACCAATCACTGTTTTTTGCGCAGGGTGGTCGCTATATAATTCAGCTAAATTGAGCTTGTTTTGCAGAAAAATGGCAGTCTCAATGCTATTTTCATTTAACTGCTTAACCTTTTGGATAATTGTATTCAACTCAGGGTAGGGGGCGAATTGGCCTATAGCACCATACTTTATCTTGGTATCACGATATGTTATAGCTACACCGCCTTTAATGACCGTATTTGGGAATATACTATTGGTATCCTGTTCAAAAAAAATAACTTTAAGATGCTCATCGGCAAGCATTTTTTGATTCCATGCTTCGGGTGTTTTTCCAGCAGAAAACAAGAAACGTGCAGGTGTTATTAGGCAAACTTTCTCAGCTATTTCATACGCGGCATCCATGAAAAAATGATAAATGGGTGTATCACTTGTATCTAGTGACTCCTCCTGATACGGCGGGTTGCCCACAACGACATCAAATCTCATTTCTAAATCTCCTCCGTTCTTGGCTATTTCGGTCAGGTCGCTACACAAAAGGTGCGAACTGTCAATTTCAGGAAACCCCCCAAAGATAAAATTTCTAGTGATTAGGTAAATAATTTCACTGGGGGCAAATCCGTAAATCTGGTTTTCGAGTATGTGCTTAAGCCTCTGTTTTTTGTCCCGTTATTATTCCATCGCCGTTATTTTTTCTTCGATGAACGCGATTTCATTCTCGTCAAGGCCGTATTTGGCATAGAGTTGTTTGTCAATTTCAGGTATAGGTTTTTTCCAGTCAATGTCGCTCTGCGAAGTGAAGTCTTGCAGAGGAACTTTTGCCCAAGTGGAACGCGAATTGTGCTGAGTAATTTTCAAAACGCCCAGCAACACGCGGGTAAACTTGGTTTTGATGTATTTCAAAACCGCTTCTGCCTCTGCTTCTGTCTCGAAAGCCCCGACGGTCAAGAAAGTGTCGGTATGTGCAATATAGGGAACTCCAATGAGTGGACTACTTAAAGTTTCGCCGAGAACGCCAGTATTGTTGGTTTCAGCTATTATCACGCGATACTTTTCAAACGATTCTGGCAAAGCAAGATATTTCGATGAAATCCATTTATACTCACGCTTACCGCCGTCCAATCCAAGAATACTTATCTCATCATTAGCCGTTTTCGCGGCATGGAATGCAAAGTCCATCTGGGAGAACGATTTTGAAACAATCTTGCTCTTTGTCCCATTGCCCTGCATGGCTTGGGCTTGTGGGTAATCAATAAAGAATCGCTCTGAAAAACGGTATATCCCCTGCGGTTGAACAATCGTGGAGAAATCTATATCGCTTGCACTGGTGACTTTGCCAACAATGGTTTTTAGTTCGTCATGATGAGTAAAAACACCGATGCTTCCGTAGACTTGCTCCCTATCGCGGTAGATGATTGCTATTCCGCCCTTTATGTCGGTATTGGCAAACACGCTTGCGCTGTTCTGCTCGTAATATTCGACTTTTAGGTGTTCATCACTAAGCATTTTAGCGTTCCAAGATTTTGGAGTTTGGCCTGCGTTGAATAAAAATCTTGCGGGTGAGATCAGGCAATATTTTTGGGCAACACATTCTGCAAGGTCATAGAAATAATGATAGACAGGCTCATCTCTCGCTTCCCCACTTTCCTGATACGGCGGGTTGCCCACCACGACATCAAATCTCATCTCTAAATTTCCTCCGTTCTTGGCTGTTTCGGTTAGGTTGCTACACGAAAGGTGCGAACTGTCAATTTCAGGAAACCCTCCAAAGATAAAATTTCTGGCGATTTGGTAAATAATTTCACTGGGGGCAAATCCGTAAATCTGGTTTTCGAGTATGTGTTTAAGCCTCTGTTTTTCGTCTGGTATTTGTTCCGTTAGCCCAGAATACAGGCGTTTTACGATTTCAGTCAGGTACATACCAGACTTTACATACAAGTCTGCAAAGGTCTTGTTTTTATCGGTAAAAATACTGGGATTTTCTTCTTCCAGTTTATCAATCATCAGCTTTACGACATTTTTGGGCGTGTAAATCTGATTGGTTTTTTGCGGGGGGATATAATCGAATATATCTTCGTTTTGGCTATCGTCAAAGTAATCTGCGAGCAGTTGTTTTTTGTGCATAAACTCTTGCACAGATTCGTCGAACACAACGCTGTCGAAGAAATTGTATTCATCACGCAACGTGCGGAACTGGTCAAGCGTTATGCCAGTTACTTCTTTGAAAACTTCGTCTTTGACGTTTCTGTCAAAATTGGCAAGCGTAGTATCAGGTGTTCCATAAGCCATCATGAAAGATGGTATTGTCCTGGCAAAGCCACGCAACCGGGCACGGATGTCATCTTCAACTATTGCCTTTTTCTTTTCCTCGGCTTTTTGCAAAATAGCTGTGGTGGAATTATGCGCCAACTCTTTGGCTTTTTCTTCAACCTTTGAAACAACCTCTCTATTAAAATCCTCCTGCACTTGCTTTGCCTTAGCCTCAAATGCTACTTTAGCTTTGGCGATAGCTACTTCGTCGTTATGTGCTTGGGCTATCTGGCGGTTAAGTTCTATATTTGCTTCGGCTTGTCTGATTTCGGCTTTCTTTTGAGCTATTTCAACTTCGCGGGCTATGATGTTTGCGTTTTGTTTTGCCACTTGCTCTGCATGTGCCATTGTGACGGAGTTGTCTCTTGCAAGCTCTTTTACGGTGTCCAGTACGTGATTTTTGAAAGTTGTCGCAACTTTACTTGCAAGGTTTTGATCTTGTTGCTCAACCGCTTGCTTAGTGATACCTACAATATCAGCAAAGATTTTTTGGCCAAATCGGGCTTCTGTTTGGGCAACGACAATAGAGTTGCTTACCAATACTCTCCCAGCACCGTCCACCTGCACACCTTGCGTGTCGATAGGGTCGATCGTCTGGCGTGGCGTGACTTTGCCCACGTCTACTGGGTTCAAGTGTTCCAAAATTTCTCTTGCTTCAGTTGAAGCAAAAATGCCAGAAATGTTTTGGAACAGGAGGTTAGACATAAAGCCGCGTTTTACAACTTCCCGCGCTATTATCGCTTTCGGGATTGTCAGCACCTGCCTTACATCCAGCTCCACCATTTTGCCTTCGCTGTCTTCGGCAATGACAGGAAAGAAGTTTAGCAGTGCCTTGACGTTGGCCTCTCGGTCGTCTGTTGTGCCGCCTCCGCAAGCAGTTTTGCTACTCAAGTTGTTGGCAAACTCGTCATATATAATTAATGTGCGCTCAGGAGCAAAGTCGAAAACATAGGCGTTTTGCTTTTGGTGCTTTTCGCCATCGGCTGAATAATCCCACGGGTTTTGTGCCCGAAATGCCGCCTGCATATATAGGCTGGGCGATTTCATGTTAGAGAGCATTAAGACGGCAGACCATTCGGGAATTGTTACGCCTGTCGTAAGCTGACCTACAGAAATTGTTATTGTCTTTTCGTGTGTTGCTATTGCGGTACGAACTCTGTCTAGCGATGTTTCATTGACTGCAATGTCGTCTTCGGTTTTGCCATCACCTGCGGCCAGGATGATTTCATAATTTTCAAAAACAGGATGTTCCTTCAACAGCTTTACAAGTGCTTTTGCGCTTGCGACACGGTTCAATAACCAAAACGTATGCTTTAACTCGCCCCGTAGCTCTTTTGTTGAAAAGGGATATTTCTCGTTTTTAGAAAGTGTATCCAGCCATTTATTTACCTCGGATTCATGGATGAATTTGCCGCTATTGTTTGTTTCAAAAAACTCATTCAAATCAAATGCAAAATCAACGTTTCCTCCGTCAATTTCTGCTCCTTTGTTTACTTCATCGGTAATCATCTGGCTCATTTGGTACGAAAACAGATTCAGGCGCGGCAGTTTTTCATAAGGGCTATTATGTTCTACATCCGACCACTGGGCTTTTGCACGCTGTTCGTCTGCATACGTCCAGTTGAAAATCTGTTCATCAGAAAATTTGCCAGAGGCAAGGGCCTGAAACGGGGTGCCTGATAAATGCAGTGTGAAATCACGGGTTATATTATCAAAGGCAAGGTCGGTCTTAAAGGTGTCTACACCTTCATGCGCTTCGTCTATTACAAGCAAATCCCAGTTCAAATCCTTTACCCATTTGAGTTTGTCATAGAAACCTCCGAACGAAACTGCCCCTTTCAAATCTTGCAGGGATAAAAAGGTAATCTGTTTTTTTTCTTGGTCTCCCGCCACTTGCTTTTGAAATTCTTCCCAGGTAAAAACCTGCCTATCCCTTAGGGAATCGGTAGTTGAGATAAAGGAATAGTTTGTCTGCCAGGCAATAAAGATTTCAAAATCGTCAAACCATGAGTTGGCAATAGCTGGACGGTTTGTAACAATCAAAACATTTTTTGCGTCCATCCTGCGGGCTAAATCATAGGTTGTTAGTGTCTTACCAAATCGGGGCTTTGCGTTCCACAAGCACTCACTGTTAGGATGCTTTTTGGCATAGGCAAGCGTTCTATCTACTGCTAATTTCTGCTCATACCTAAGTTCATACTCAAGTTGTTTGATCGCTTGATCAGAGTTATCCATGCGATTGTTTCTGAAATCATCGAAATCCTCGTGCGCTTGGTCTGGTGTTCCATCGTAATAAAACCATTCACTGTTGGGTGCTTGTTCGATCTTTTTGAATTTTCGCAGGTAAGCATGGAGTTGCTTGTCAGAAAACCATTCATTGGAATCAACAAATCTGGCAGGCTCTGACCACAGCTTTGAGTAGGCCAGTTTTACTGCCGCTGTATGAGTTTGCTCTTTAATGCGCTTTTCAACATCGTACATCTCTGTGTAGCCGATTTTTATCCAGCCATCTTTGGGCTTACATTCGGGCAGGATGTAAGCATAAATTTGCGGATATATGACTTTTGTAGTCTTTATCGCAGTGTTATCGCTCATATCCGCGGAATCTCCCATGCGAAAACATCCATTCCATTGGTATCCCAGTTCATTATTTCAGCTTGCCTTCCTGGGATAGTTCGCCACTCCTCATGGAAATCATCTATACCAAACAATGGTTGTTGCATTCCCCAGCCTTTATCCACTAGTTCATCTGCATCGAACAATGGTGCGTGCGTCACCTTTACTTTTTCCATTTTTTCGGTCAGAGGGATTATAAATTTAAGCCCATCCATTTGAAAAATGTTGTAACTGATGATTGTTGCTATTTTCTCAAACGCGCCGTATTGTGGCTCCCTACCCCATTTTGCAAGGTAATAGTCACGGTAGGTAAAAAGCAGGTTTTCGCGGGCGATTAGCAATGAATCGCCGCTCCACTCAAAACCATAGCTTGATTTATATGCAAGCTCTACCAATCTCTGCCATTCATCCTTGTCAGTAATCTCATTATTTATCCGCGCAAGTTTTCTGTCTACAAAGCCTACGCGCTCGGCTATCGGAATTAATTCGCCCGTTTCCATGTCATACCGTGTTGCCATGTATGGAGCTTCGCCACAGGCTATTTCTAGCCATTTGCGGTGAGTATATGTTTCTAGGTCGTCGCTTGTAAAATTTTCATCCACTGTATCGTTTTGCTTTTTTACAATCCAAGTGGGCGTAAACACCTCGGCCTTTGTTTTAGTTCTTTCTTTTTGTAGGGCCTTTGTTTTCATTGCTCTAGGCAGTATCAAGGAACCTCTGCTACCTGTTATTAATTCAGGTGTTATTTGCGCTGTAGCACCGTAGGCGACTGGGTCGTATTGTTGATAATTGTCGTTGGCCCAAATAATATTTTTTGGAGAACCCGGCCTTGAAGTTGTCCTGTCGAGTAGCAGGATTTCAAGTATGCGCGACATACCTGTCCTAAGGTCGTTTCGTAAATCCCCAGATGTAAATGTCACTGCTTTCTTTTGTGCTTTATGCAATGCGAAAATCCTCCCTAAATGCTTTTGCGACTTCTACATTCCTCACACATGCCAAAAACCGCCTCGTCGACCATTACATTAATCATAATCCTTTCATAATCCATTTTTACATATTCTCCAAGGATCAGAATGCTAAAATAGTCTGAAAGTTATGAAAATAGCTTTATGGAATAAATTTCTTTACAAAAATGCTTGCACTTTTACCAATAATGCCATACCTTTTTTTCGATATAGGAGTTAATTTATGATCATTTCTGCAGAGTGGCCAGGATACATTCTCGATGTTTTTGTTTCGGAAGGTCAAGAAGTAGACGAGGACGAACAATTGATGTTGTTAGAAGGGACTGACGATGCAAGAACTCAGTTCTTTGTCCACGCCCCAGAGGCCGGAAAAATTGCGAGATTGCTTGTATCAGACGGCGATTTTGTTCAGGAAGATGACGAACTTTTTGAGCTGATGGAAGGCGATTAGGTTGAGCCAATCCGACTTTTTTTGAGGTTCCATGTCCCTACTAGTTAAAAACATCAGATTGATAGATCCATCGCAGGGCATGGATTTACATGGTAATTTGCTAGTTAAAGATGGATGTGTAGTAGCTATTGGAGAAGCAATCGACAGCCAGTCGACAGCAACAGAAGTAATAGATGGCGATGGAAAAGTTTTATGTCCTGGACTTATAGACCTTCACGTACACTTCCGAGAGCCGGGACAGACCACAAAAGAATCTATTAAATCAGGTTGCATGGCGGCAGTTGCTGGAGGGTTTACTTCTGTATGTGCTATGGCAAACACCAAGCCCGTTAATGACTCGGTAGCAATTACTGAGTTGATGCTCAATCGGGCCAAGTCTGCAAACTTGTGTCGCTATTTCCCAGTGGGTGCTCTTACCAGGGGAATGGCCGGCGAGGAGTTAGCAGACTATGGAACCCTGATTGAAGCGGGGTGCATTGCCTTTAGCGACGATGGAAATCCAGTTATGAATGTCGCAGTACTCCGCAAAGCGATGGAATATACAGCATGGCTTGGGGTTCCGATAGCACTGCATGAGGAAGACAAAAACTTGGCGGGTAAAGGCTACATGAATGAAGGAAAAACCAGTGCCACACTAGGTTGTCTTGGTATTCCAGCCGTTGCCGAGGAGTGCATGGTGGCTCGTGACCTTGCTCTTGTTAGGCATACAAATGCCCATATTCACTTTCAACATCTTTCTACCGAAGGTTCTCTACAGCTTGTCAGAGAGGCCAAGCGACAGGGATTACCCATTACCTGCGAAGTAACACCTCATCACTTTGCTTTGACAGATTCTGAACTTGCCCACTTTGATTCCAATTATAAAATGAACCCTCCACTAAGGTCTCAAGCAGATGTTGATGCAATTCTGGAGGCAATAGCAGATGGCACTGTTGATGCAATTGCAACCGACCATGCACCGCATACATACGAAGATAAAGAAGTTGAACTGCCTGTAGCACCCTTTGGCATCATTGGACTGGAAACGGCTCTACCACTAGCAATTGAATTGTTGGTCAAACGCAATGTGATTGCTTTGCCTCGCGCCATAGAGTTATTAACATCAGGCCCAGCAAAAACATTCCGCCTAGATAAAAAGGGGCTGGGGAGCTTATCGGTAGGCAATCCCGCTGATTTTGTTATCTTTGATCCGGATTCCACCATCAAGGTAGATAGAGACTTCATCAAGAGCAAAGCTTTCAACACACCTTTCCTAAACCAAGAGCTTCATGGCAAAGTATTAGGGACATGGGTAGGCGGGAAGAAAGTCTATTGATACCAGTTTCTAGTTATTGATTAATAGAAACTGGCATAAGAATTTCCAATAATACTGTTATTGAGCAGATTCACTGGTTTCATCGCAATAACAATCGTCTGCAATCTTTCCCAAATATTTGGGTAGCTCTATTCCAGCAAGCCCTGCTACATCATGGAGTGGGGGAAGGCTTTTGATGAGTCCAGAAATGAATTGACTTGTAGAGGTTTCACCACTCTTACCACCTACTCCATCCCAAACTGTTATCTTGTCTATCTTGATATTTCGTATGGCTTCTACTTGTAGGCTTACTATTTGCTCGATTTTTTCTGTCATTAGCAGTGTGGCGGCAGACTTAGCGTCTCCATTGCAACTTGCCACCAGATTTTGATAACCAAATGCCTTGCTCTCTAAAACCTTTCGTACACCCTCAGCTTCGGCTTGATATTTTAGTAATATGGCATCTGCCACGCCCTTGGCTTCCCTGCGTGTTTTTTCGGCTTCGGCCTCAGCGGCAATCTCAATCTTTTTCTTTTCAACTTCTTGGCGAACAACTTCGGCGGCGTTCAAACGCTCGTGCTCTGCCTTGTACTGTGCTTTTTGAATTTCGATTTCTGCCTCGCGCCTGGCAACCTCACCTCTGCGCAATGCCTCGGACTGTTGTACAGCTAGTTCGGCATTAGTTTTGGCTATGCTGGCTAGGGCCTCATTTTCACCAGTGACTGCACTTGCCTCCTGGTGTTTGACGTAAATACGTCTTTCGGCCTCTGCCTTTTTTTGTCCCTTTTCTGATTCTGCGGTGTTTTCTGCTACGCGAATTTCAAGCTCCGCATTAGTTTTAGCAATATTTGCAAGTGCATCGTTTTCACCAGCTACCGCACTTGCTTCTTGATGTTTGACATAAACTCGTTTGTCTGCTTCGGCTTTCTTTTGCCCCTTTTCGGACTGAGCCATGTTTTCGGCGACACGGATTTCCTTTTCTCTAGTTGCCTCTGCTTGGCCAATGGATCCTATTTTTTCTTGCTCTGCTACATCCACTTTGGCTTGGTTAATTGCTTCGGCGGCGGCCTTTTTTCCTATGCTGTCGATGTATCCTGATTCATCAGTAATATCAGTAATATTAACATTTATGAGATATAGACCGATCTTTTTCAACTCAGGTTCTACATTTTTGCGGATGGAACTAAGGAAACTTTCGCGATCCTGATTTATCTGTTCGATTGTCAGTGAGGCGACTGTTAGGCGAAGCTGTCCAAAGATGATTTCCTTAGCCATTTCTTCGATTTGTGTGCCGGTTAAATTGAGAAGGCGTTCGGCGGCAGATGTCATTATTTCTTGCTGTGTGCTGATACCAACTGTGAAAGTCGAAGGTACGTTGATCCTGATGTTTTGCATAGAGAGTGCTTTTTGTAGTGGAATACCAATCGTCATCGGGCGAAGGCTCATATAGGCATAGTCTTGTATTAGTGGCCATATAAGAAGACCTCCACCATGAATACACTTGGCAGATTGGCCTGCCCCAACTTTTCCAAAAACCACCAAAATTTTGTCGGATGGGCATCGCTTATAGCGCGATGCCAGAAACATCAATGTAGTAAAGAGCAATACTACTAAAGCAATAACTGGCAATGTCCATGAACTGAGTTGTAATGGCATGTCATCTCCTAAAATTAATTTTGTTTTGGTCGAGCAGGTTCTACAACTGCAATTGATTCATTTATTTTAACCACTATTATTTGAGCTCCTGTTGGGATTTCTTCTCCGTCCATCGCTACCGCATCTATTTCACGTTGGCGACCGCCAATATTTAATATCACACGCCCTTCGCCATTTTTTGGTATTTGCAAATAGACTACACCCGTACATCCAATCGCTTTATTGATATCTAGGTTTCCAACGCTTTGTAGTTTTATGGCCAGCTTGAACAATCTGGCAATTATCCATACAGAAAAGAGTCCGGCGATGGTACCCATGAGTATTGATACAAAAACGCTGGCGTGGTTTTCTCTTCGGAGTGCAAACCCCACAAGGCCAAACATCATTAAAAAAGCAGAAAGCCCATGAATACTGATTATTTTGAATCCATCGGCTGAAGTATGGTGAGATTCAACATCTCCTACGTCACCATCTAAATCACCTCCTGCAAACCCAAAAACTTGGGTAATAAGGCGCAACAATACTCCCAATGAACCGATAACTGCACAAATTAGAAAAAAACGTTCGGTCGCTGAAAGTAAAACAAACCATGACTCCATACTTCCCCCACAAAAGATTAGGCGTTAGCCTGATCGGTTTGGCTTATTTGATGAACCTGTGGCCTCATCAATGGAAATAAAATAACATCGCGGATGCTCTGGTTGCCTGTCATAAGCATTACCAACCTATCGATACCAATCCCTAGGCCGCCACAGGGGGGAAATCCGTGTTCGAGGCTTAATACAAAATCCATGTCTAGAAGCATGGCTTCGTCATTACCAGCTTCTCGCTCCACTAATTGATCTTGAAATCGTTGCAACTGAACAATTGGATTATTTAATTCTGAGTAAGCATTGGCCAGTTCCATTCCGGCAACAAACAGTTCAAATCGATCCACAAAGCCGGGTTGGTCGGGCAGTTCCTTTGTAAGGGGCGATAGCTCGATTGGATAGTCGGTAATGAATGTCGGCTGTATTAACTGCTTTTCTACATGGTGCTCAAAGAGATCACCCAGTAGTGCACCTGTGGTTTTACGCTCCACATACTCGATGTGGCACTCATTTGCCAATTTTTTTATTTCATCGGAATTTTCGAGAAGCGATCTCTCGATACCACCATATTCGGAGATGGCATCCTTTAGTGTGATTCGGCGAAAAGGTAGCGAGTATGAAATTTTGTTTCCGGAGTATTCTATTACTTCGGCACCCATCACCTTTGTTGCACTGGCATGGAAAACTCGCTCTGTGACATCCATCATGTCTCTAAGGTCTTGTCCTGCGGCATAGCACTCAAGCATCGTAAACTCGGGGTTGTGGCGTTGGCTCAAACCCTCATTTCTGAAATTTCGATTTATCTCAAAAACCTTGTCGAAGCCCCCCACAATTAGTCGCTTGAGATAAAGTTCTGGGGCAATCCTCATGTAGAGTTCAATATCCAATGCGTTGTGGTGGGTAGTAAACGGTCGGGCTGTTGCGCCTCCTGGTATTGGTTGCATCATTGGGGTTTCAACTTCTAAATACCCGATTGATTCCATTTCCTGCCTAATGACAGCCAGTATGCGACTTCGCTTTTGGAATGTATCCATCACTTCTGGATTGGTGGCCAAGTCCAAATATCTTTGGCGATAGCGTTGCTCTTTATCCTGTAATCCATGCCATTTTTCAGGTAGTGGCAGGAGAGCTTTACTTAAGAATTGAATTGTTTGTACTCGTACGCTGAGTTCACCTGTTTTTGTCCTCATCAATGTGCCTGTCACACTGATAAAATCACCTAAGTCAAGTAATTTCAATAATTCCCATGCCTTTGAGTCGTTTTCATCCAAATCGTTTTTACGAAAAAACGCCTGGAGTTTTTGTCCGTTTTCACATAGGTGCCCAAAAATGCTCTTGCCCATATCTCTATAGGAAAGTAGGCGACCCATCACAGAAACTAATATTTTGCTTTGTTCTAAGTACTCGGCAGACCATTTTTCTGCAGAGCCATATTTAGGGATTATGTCTGATATTCCGCATGTTCTTTGTGCTTTTGCTGGCCATGCTTCAATTCCTAACTCTTTGATTTTTTCCAGCTTGCCTATGCGGGCATCCCGATATTGGTTTGGTTGTTGTTGGTCCAATTGATAATTCCTATTTACAAGTTTGAGTTGAAAGTAATGTCCCTAGCCATAGCGAAATGCTATTGTGCAAAGTTAGCCACCTGAATAGGCTTCTATTTGATTATTTCCTAATAACGTAGGATGTTTGCCTGATTTGGGAATTGTAATGCTCCCCATCGTATTTTTTTGTATGACACATGATTCTAGAAAGATGTCTGTATTCGCTTCTAAAAGCATACCTTCGCCACGGTTGTTATGAACAACACAATGCTTCATAGCAACATAGCCTTCCGAATCAACCTGAATACCTTGCTTGGCATTGTCTTTTATTTCACATGCCTCTAAGTTGGCCTCTGCGGTTGCAAAGCAATGCAAACCTCCAGCCTGTCCATCAGTTATTCGAGATTGATTGAGTTGAAGTTTGCCCTTTTGGTGAACCACTATGCCTGTCTGTTGGCTTCCTGATATTTCACAGGAATCTAAGGTGACTTTTCCACCATCCACTAGGGAAATACCATGCCCAACGTTGTCTTCTATTTTGCAGTCTTTTAATATTGCTTCCGCATCTTTGGTGACATGAATACCTGCGGCCTCGTGCTCATTAAATTGGCAATTTTCCATGTTCGACTTGCTACCATCTTTTTGAATGACACCAGCAAATTTACTGCTCAAAAATTGGCTTTCCTTTGCATTCAATACGCTAGACGAATTTAGTTCAATGCTTCCATCATCAAAATCTCTGATTGCTACATTTTCTAGAATTGCTCTGGCTTGGTCTTCTAACAATATTCCAACACCATCCCCAGGCCCCATTTGTACATATTGCAATTTTCCTTCTCCATTTTTGTGGATGTATATTGCAGATTTTGTTGCACCTGAAAAATGTCCACCGTGCAGATGCGCTTTGCCAAGAATTGACATTAATTCGCGCCCATGGCCAGTGATTACACAGTCCTGCATGGTTAGCTCTGACCCAAATTCGACGTTTGCCGCACAATTTCCAAGAGTCACGAGTAGGCACTCTTTCATCGTCATATTGCCTTCAATCACATCAACTAGTGAGTCAATTTGCTCTTCGGTTGCTCTCAGGGTCAGACCTTTGAGGATTGGACGGCCAGATTTTAATCTGACAGCCGGCGGCCCATTGCTTTCTATTACTACTTGGGATGGATCGCCATCTCCAATAATTGTTACGTCTTTTTCCAACACTATTGATTCTTTGTATACACCCGGCTGAACACGAATTTGTGCCCCTGATGCCGCCTGCCTGAGAGCTACCCGCAAACTTAGACAAGTGGCCTGCCCCCCCCTGCCAACAACTACATTGAGTAGCTCAGGTTTTGTGGCCGCTGTGCTATTAGCATGTGAAGTCTTTGTTGCATTTGCAATGGCTTGTCCCATAGATTCTGCGTTTTGGTAGCGGTTAAGGGGATCCTTTTCCAGTGCCTTATTTACAACTGTCAATATGGCAGGTGGAAGCCCTCCTAGATCAGCATTAGTCAAGGGAGGATGGGCTTGGTTTAAGATGGCACTCAGTATTCCTGTAACATCCTCTCCATCAAATGGTTTTCGCCCGCCTGATAATATTTCATACATGACCACGCCTAGAGCAAATAGGTCGGAACTCGGCGTAGCTTTCCCTGTTTTTAAGTATTCGGGAGCCATATAGTGAGTCGTACCAGCCCACTCTGCTTCATTAGGTTTGCTACTACGCTCGGTTTCGGCTACTCCAAAATCGACAATTTTTGGATGATGTTTTTTCCCGCGCAGTGAAATCAAAATGTTTCCTGGCTTAATATCTCTGTGCACCAGCCCCTTTTCCTCATGGGCATAGGTAAGTCCTTCGCATACTTCTATCAACGACTCAATTAAAATCTCCTTTGATGTGCCATTTGCTATATGCGTTTCAAGCGAATCGCCCTCGACGTACTCCATAACCAGATAGGCATTCCCTTCCTGATAACCAAAATCGAAAACCGTCACGATATTTGGGTGCTTTAGCCCTGCTGTAGAAATTGCTTCAAATTCAAATTTTTCTTTGGCTTCGCTATCAAAATTCTGACCAGTTTGGATGGTTTTGATGGCTACTTCTCGCTCTAGAACAGGGTCTTTACCTAGATACACCTCACCCATTGCCCCTTTTCCGATGAGGCGAACTATTTCATATTTTCCAATACGGGAAACCATAGGCAATTCAATCGCCTAGCCATTATATCATTTTTCTCGTGTTGTTTGGTTTCCAATTCTAGGTATTTTCACAAACTAGAACATATACAGATTGTATGAGTCCTGTAAGTTCATCTCTTAGTTCTCCAATTGCAAAACCGGAAGATTTCGCAATTGGCACAAGTGAACATGTTCCTAAATGGTCGGGGCGAAAGGATTTGAACCTTCGACCCTCTGCTCCCAAAGCAGATGCGCTACCAGGCTGCGCCACGCCCCGAAAGAATCTAATGATATAGTGGATTTGCCAAAGAAGCAATACAAAGTTTGGAGATACGACTGCGCTGGTATTATTTGCGAAAAAGAGTTTCATTCCGCAAGTAAAACGACTACTACAGTAACACTATATTACCTCTTTTTCTTTTTTTTGTTTGATTTGTCGCTCCCTAGCAATTTGGAAAAAAAACCACTATTTTCGCTACTACTTTCCGATGGAAGCATTGTTTCTAATAGTTGTTTTACGCATATTTCTTGTTCGTCCGAAAGTTTCTTAGGAACATTTACTGCAATATGAAGGAATAGATCGCCTCGCCCGCTACCTTTCAACCTTGGCACGCCACCATTTGCAATTCGCAATTTTTGGTTGCCTTGTGTACCAGCAACTATTTTGATGTTCTCTTTACCATAAAGAGTATCAACTGAGAAATTGCCTCCCAAAACCAATAGTGGCCAAGGTATCTCCAATCTCCTGTGTAAGTCGACTCCATCCCTCTCGTAAAGAGCGTCTCTTTCTATATTGAATGCAACATAGAGGTCGCCACTGCCTCCTCCATTTCGCCCTGCCATTCCTTCTCCCGGCAGGCGTAGCCTTTGGCCGTGGCCTATTCCAGCAGGTATTTTGAAGCGAACTTTGGATTTTTTTTGCTGTCTGCCTTCGCCATGACAATCAGTGCAAGGACTCATAATTGTTTTGCCCTGGCCACGGCATTTCTGACAGGGAACAGCCATTTGTAAAAAACCTTGGCGCATTGCTATCTGTCCTGATCCGTTGCATTGGGGGCAAACAGTAGGGTGAGTCCCTGTTGCACAACCGCTTCCCTTGCATGAATTACATTCCTCTTGGCGGGGTATTTCTACTTCTTTTTCGTCTACCCCGAAAACAGCCTCTTTGAAGGCGATTTTGAGTTCTACTTGCAAATCAGAGCCTCTTTCACGTCCATCATGTGACCTTCTTCTGTTTCCGAAGACATCTCCAAAAAGTCCGCCAAAAAGGTTTGCGAAGATGTCCCCTCCAAATAAATCTTGGAAATCGGTAAACTGCCTGGGATCAAATTGGAACCCTCCACCACCCATTCCGGCATGACCAAACTGGTCATAGCTCCTTCGTTTGTCTGCATCTGATAAAACACTGTAGGCTTCAGCCGCCTCTTTAAATAATTCTTCTGCCTCTTTGTTTCCAGGGTTTTGGTCTGGATGGTACTGCATCGCTAATTTTCTGTATGCCTTTTTTATTTCATCCAAACTGGAGCTCTTGGAAACACCAAGCACTTCATAATAATCACGCTTCATCGAATCTCCTGCTGGGTTGTAACGAACAATACCCAACACAAATAAAATGGTTGTTTAATCTGCGAAAAGCATATCGCTTTATGTGAAAGACAAATATCATTTTCCAGCATCGAGGCACTTATAAAACATTCACACCGCCAGAATTGCTATCGTTATCACCTTCCATGTCTACTACTGATACTGCGTCTTCACTCCCTGCTATGGCCGCTGTTGTAAGAAGCCCTTGTACATCCAAGAGTTTTGTCTCGTTTGCTCTGATTATCGAACTATCCTTTGCAATCACCGCCTGCCTTACAGTTTCTAATAATTGCCTCACCTCTCTATTTTGGTTGGCGGTAAGGTTTGCACCAAAATCAGCAAAGGCCTTTTCACAGGAAAATAGTAATCCATCGGTACTGGCTATGTACTTAAGGTCGTCTCGCCTCCGGCTGTCCTCCTCGGCGTACTGAGAAGCATCTCTTATCATTCTCTGAATCTCAAATTCAGTTAATCCTGAACTTGGCTGGATATGCATCGTTTGCTCTGAATTAGTGGTCAAATCCAGTGCAGTGACCCTGACAATTCCGTTTGAATCTATATCAAAGGCTACTTCTATTTGGGGAACCCCACCCGGAAGTGGCGGCAAGTTTACTAGGTCAAATCGTCCCAAGCTTTTGTTTGCTTCGGCCAATTCACGTTCTCCCTGCAATACATGTATTTCAACACGCGCCTGATTATCTGTGACTGTCGTAAAAACACGTTTATCTCTTGCAGGAATTGTTGTATTTCTATTGATGATTTTTGCAAATCCTCCCCCTTGGGTCTCAATTCCCAATGACAGAGGCGTGACATCCAATAGCACCAAGTCTTTTATATCACCGCTTAATACTGCGCCTTGGATAGCGGCACCGATAGCAACAACTTCGTCAGGGTTGATGGTTTTATTAGGCTCTTTGCCAAAAAATTCTTGAAGCCTTTTCTGAACTAAGGGCATTCGGGATTGACCACCAACTAATATCACTTGGCTGACATTTGATGGCATTTGGTTTGCATGTTTCATTGCGTCTTGAATAGGTGCAATCATGCGGTTTACCAACGGAGTTACCATTTCTTCATATTCGCTACGCTTCAAAGTGGTTTCTATATGCAGTGGCCCATCAGGTCCTTGAATAACGAAGGGGATTCGTATGTCAACTACATCCAGAGATGACAACTCGCATTTTGCTTTTTCTGCCACTTCCTTAAAGCGTTGTTGGACAGACTGATCAGCACTCACATCAACGCCGTTTGTCTCCTGAAATTGTTTGAATAGCCACTGCATAAGGGCTAAATCAAAATCTTCTCCACCTAAAAAGGTATCTCCAGAAGTTGCCAGAACTTCAAATACCCCATCGTTCATTTCCATCAGGGTAAAGTCGAAAGTGCCTCCCCCTAAATCGCATATAGCAAGCAATTCGCGCTTATCTTTGTTGACCAATCCATACGCAAGTGCCGCGGCAGTTGGCTCGTTGACAATGCGGACTACGTTGAGGCCAGCTATACGTCCAGCGTCTTTAGTAGCCTGACGTTGAGCATCGTCGAAATATGCAGGAACGGTAATCACAGCATCAATAACTTCTTCGCGCAAATATGCTTCGGCAGATCGCTTTATCTCGCTAAGTACAATCGCGCTTATCTCAGGGGGTGCATACTGCCTGTCCCCAACTCCAACCCAAGCATCTCCATTTGTTGCTTTGGCAACCTGAAATGGCAGGTGGGAAATTGCCTCTTGAATTTTGGGCGAATCAAATCTTTGACCAATCAAACGCTTTAGAGCGAATAGTGTGCGCCTTGGGTTTGTAATTGCCTGTCTTTTTGCGGCATGGCCTACAAGCTCTTCGCCGCTATCTGTAAAAGCCACTACGGATGGTGTTGTTCTGCTACCCTCAGCGTTGGGTATAACTTTGTAATCCCCACCCTCTACAACACATGCACAACTATTTGTTGTGCCGAGGTCGATGCCTATCAGTCTACCTGCCATCGAGATCACTCCGAAAAAGTAATAAGAGCACGTCTTTATAGCATTTTACACTATTGCTACTTGTTTTGGAATTTTTTTCACTCCTGTCATGTAGCCGAAGCTCTTCCCAGAAGCACTAAATGCTAACCAGAGTTGCTACTGTGAGCGACTACAACTCTTGCCGGACGTAATAGTTGCTCTCCTCTCTTAAAGCCCTTTTCGCAAACTTCAACAACGCTTCCCTCGGCATAGTCTGTTGTTTCGACTGTAGTTAAGGCTTCGGCAAAGTGTGCATCAAATGTATCTCCAACCTTGATTTCGATTTCAGAAACCTTTAGGCGGCGTAACGTGTCAATAAACTGTTTTTGGATTAGGTCTACACCTGTTCGAAAATCATCAATGTCTCGGTAGGTTGAATTCATACATCGGCTAAGGCTATCTAATACTTGAAGTATCTCCAGCAATATTTGTTTTTCTGCCGTTTCAATACCGAGTTGAATATCTCTGGAAGTCCTATTTCTATAATTCTGGAAATCTGCTAGTAGCCTCTTGTTCTTGTCGTCTTCTCTATGCAGAGATTCCTCTAGCTCCTTAATTTTGGCTTTAAGAGTATCTAATTCTGAGCTACCACTCTTTTCGTTTTTTTCTTCAACAAAGTCTGCTACTTCATCAGCAAACGCTTGCAAATCAAAACCCATATCGGACTTGCTGTCCGAAAACTCGATTGCTGGTCCACCTTCAAGAGGTTCAGAATTTTCCATCGTTTCCATTGTATCTATTGTTTCCATTGTATCTATCTCATCGAAGATCATTGCTTATTAAGGGTAGGACTACCTGATTGAAATAGTCTAGCAAACCAGAATGATCCCTTCCATCAAAGTCTAATACTATCTGGCATATTCAACTGCACGTGTTTCGCGCATGACTGTAATCTTAATTTGCCCTGGATATTGCATTTCGGCTTCTATGCGCTTTGATACATCCTTGGCAAGCCAAAAGGCTTGATCGTCATTTATTGCTCCTGCGTCTACCATGATTCTTATTTCGCGACCTGCCTGCATTGCATAACTTTTTTGCACGCCTTGGTAGCTAGTCGCAATTTCTTCTAGCTGTTCGAGCCTCTTTGTATATGTTTCCATCATTTCACGTCTTGCCCCAGGTCTGGCGGCACTTAGTGCGTCTGCGGCTGTAACTAGCATCGCCTCGACCGTTTGTGGTTCGTTGTCACCATGATGGCAACTCATGGCATGAATTATTGCTTCTTTTTCTCCAAAACGCTTTAGCAATTCCATGCCGATTTCTATGTGTGTACCTTCTACTTCACGGTCAATAGCCTTTCCGATGTCATGGAATAGGCCAGCTCGCCTTACTATGCGTGAGTCTGCTCCAATTTCTGTCGCCATATAATCTGCAATTCGAGCCACTTCCTTTGTGTGCTCTAGGACATTCTGGCCATAGCTAGTGCGATAATTAAGTCTGCCGATTAGTTTATGGAGCTTGGGATGAATATCCGGAAATCCCATATCAATCGAAATGCTTTTACCTAAATCTTTTAGATGTTCATCCATCTCTACTTTGACCTTCTCGACCATTTCTTCTATACGGGCTGGATGTATGCGACCATCGGCAATTAGCCTATTGATCGATTGACATGCTACTTCGCGACGAATTGGATCGAAGCTACTCACTACGATGGTTTCTGGTGTGTCATCAACAATAAGGTCACAACCTGTAGCCTTTTCTAATGCCCTTATATTGCGCCCTTCCCTACCTATTATCCGTCCTTTTAAGTCATCGCTAGGGAGTTGTACTGATGTTACTGCTATTTCTGTAACTACATCCGAGGCAATTCTCTGGATGGCTGTTGTTATTGTCCACCTTGCCCTTCTATCAGCTTCCTCTTCGGCTTCTTCTTCGATGCGCCGAATCAATTTCGCCGCATCCATTTTTGCAGTGTACTCTAGCTCTGCAGTCAATTCTGCCTTTGCTTCATCTTTTGTAAGCCCGGCTATTTCTTCTAACTTTCGGGATTGAGCTACGATTATTTGTTTTACTTCAACCTGTTGGGATTCTAGTTTTTCGGATGCTTCTTTTACCTTTTCTGTTTTGGTTTCTAGTTCTTTGGTTTTTTGATCCACCGCCTGAATCTTTTTATCAAGGCTATCCTCTTTTGTCTGTAGCCGGTGTTCTTGCTTTTCTAAGGTAGCCATGCGTGCATTTGCGGTTTTCTCAGCTTCTTGTCGGGCTAAAAGGGCTTGTTCTTTATTTTTTACCTCTGCCTCGCGCCGAAGTGTGTCGGCTTCTTTCTGTGCATTAGCGATAATCCTAGATACTTCTTTTTCTGCCTCGGACAAAAGTCTTTCCCTGTCAACCCTAAGCTTTTCTTCTGCCTTGCTTTGAGCTTTTGCAGTATCCACTGCCGCAACTTGCGCACGCCGAAGTTGCAAGTAGCCAAATACGAGCGATATTCCAGCTATAACAACTAATACCCAGTCTAATACAGTCATCCGCAACTCCTGAAAATTTTAGGAGCCGACCATGCAATTTAACCGAGATAGCTTGAAAACCCCCGCTTAGCCGTGGTAGCCTGCTGTGTTCCCTATATCACTAGGGGGGTAGCCAGAATCCTGGTTTAAGGCAATTCGCATCGCGAAGCGCACAAGGCCAGGGGAAGGCTTCCCATCACATATTACGGAACAAGCGCTAGACCACATCACGGGCCTCGCAGGGCGACATAGGCTATTCCATCGGCAACAACCGATCAATGTCTTCGGCAGAATCCTTTGAATAAACATCGTCAGGAATAGAATCAAGCAGTTTTGAAATTGTTTCTCGGGTATGCAGGTTGGCTTCCCGTTCGAGACTCACCACGCGATGAGCCAGATTTAGGGCACCCATCAGCAACCAAGAATTGGTATCTAGTGCTGAAGGTGAACAGTTATATTCTAGCGTATAAAGTTTTTCCATGTCATTAAAAGTATTTTCTAATACTACTTTTGCGGCTTCCATATCCTCTTCAGGTGTAAGGCAAATTACCTTTGCAGTTCGCTTTAATATCTGAAAATAAATATCTTGTACACTATGATCCAAATTTTGTTGGGTCATGCGAGTTCCTCAAGTTGTTCTAGAATTGATTCGACTTGTAGCCTAACTTCATTTCGCTCTTTTTCTAAGGCAGAATTCTGCTTTTGCAAGTCATCAACAGTGGCACGAAGGGAATAAATCTCTGCATCGATGCCTCGGCTTGTCTCCTTTATGCTATCCAATTCCTCCCTGAGTTGGTTGCGTTGTTCCACTAATGCTTGAATTTTTTGCTCAACCTGCCTCAGTAGATCCATTTTGTGTCCTTTTCAGTTTTCTAGCTTCGCAAAAAAGCACCCTGCATTTTTGTAGCCTCGATTGCCCTAGAGACCCAGCCTTCCACTTCCTCGCTGGTTAACGTCTTGTCAAATGCCTGAAACTTCAATCTTATCAGCATGGTTTGTTTGCCAGATTCTATTAGTTTGTGATCTTTGAATACGTCTATGCACCTTATCTCTATAATAGGCGCATTTTCTAATGAATCCTTGATAGTTTTTTCTAGTTTTTCATAGCACAGACTTACAGGAACAAATAGCGATAAGTCTCTGGTGACTACAGGGTGCCGGCTGAAGCGTATGTATTGAGGAATAATTGTTTCTCTTTTCTCAGGCAGTTCAGCCAGCGGTATTTCTAACCCAAATGCGCCTTGCCCAAGTTCAATGATATTTACCGCACCTCCATAGCCTATATCCCTTGCGATAGCAATCAAATCTGCAGTCTGCACAGGACGACCAGGTGTTAGTGGGTCTTCGCCCCCGATGGTGCCTGCCCTAACAATACCCAAATAAAAAGTCTCTTTTGGTCCTGCGGAATCATTTTGAAAGATTGGGGCTATTTCAAACAATCTGACATCTTTCGCTCCGTAGCGTTGGTTAGTCTTTGCCACTTCCCAAATGCTTGGCAAAAGGGAGCGTCTCATGGCACTGTACTCTACACCCAACGGGTTGCTGATTAGGCAGGTCTCTTTTGTGTTGTCAATAAATCTGGAGTCAGATTCTGGGCGAATAAACCCCATAGTTATAGTTTGGAAAAAACCAAGATGAGTCAAGCGTTTTGATAGTCGTTGCTTTTGTAAATAGGAATCTGGCAATGGCTCTGGGGCTACATTGAGGATTGGCATCTCGGCCTTAATATTGTAATAGCCTCTCATACGGAGGATTTCTTCTATAAAATCTTCCTCAATCGTCAAGTCATGTCGCCATGATGGAGGACATACATTAAATGAACCATTTGATGATTCTAGCTGGCACCCAAGTCCAGTTAGGATTTTGACTGCTTCTTCTGGGGGAATAGAACTACCTGCAACACGATCAATTTTATTTTGAGTAAGGGATGTGGTAGTTCTGTTTGCATTGCACTGTCCGACTGTCCAAGAGGAAATAAGGTTGGCATCGGCCCAAGATATAAGTCTGTCGACCAATAAATCTCTAGCTGTTTTGACAAAGGCAATGTCAGTACCTCTGCCAAATCTATAAGAAGCATCTGTATGGATACTATGGCGATGGGCGGTTGCTCTGACGGTCGCGGGGTCAAAGAAAGCACTTTCTAAAAACACTCGCTTGGTGCTTTCCGTTACTTTTGTGGAGTCACCTCCGATAACTCCCGCTAGTGCGATTGGGCCTGATTCATCGGCAATTACCATATCTTTAGTGGTTAAGGTGCGTTGGATTCCATCCAATGCCAATAGGGTTTCCCCTGCAATTGCCCATCTAACACAAACGTTTCCTTTTAGTTTGTCTGCATCAAAGGCATGGGTTGGTTGTCCATAGCGGTGTAACAATTCGTTGGAAGCGTCTACTGGAGCCAAACCTTTTGCACTAGAACCCATGCTCGAAAGGAATGTGGCAATTTCATCGGGCGTTTGGTTGGGCTTTGAACAATCTAGAGTCAAAATTGCAGTTGCGTACGCAGGGCAGGCATCTGCCTCCAAGGAAACTATAATGGTTGCCGCGCCCTCGGTGCTGGGAGAAACTGCTATGTCGGCTAGTGGCGAATCCAGCACTACTGCAAGGTCTCTCGCCAGTCCTCTGTGGGAAAGCGCGTCTCCACGATTGGCGGTAACATCGACATCTAATACTGTTATTCCATTATTTATTTCAACACCATCAACTGGAAAACCTAGCATGGCCAAGCAATCACATAACTTTGGCACATCCATACCAACAATAGCTGGTATCTCTTTTTGAAGGGTACCGAGTTCGACTAACACTACCCCAACCCTCCCATAGAAGCCAAAAATCGCTGATCGTTTTCAAAGAATAATCGAAGATCAGGTGTCTGGCTCACCATCATCGCAATGCGCTCTACACCCATCCCGAAAGCAAAACCACTCCATATATCAGGGTCTATGCCTGCATATACAAAGACTTTGGGATGAACTAAACCTGCTCCAAGAATTTCCACCCAGCCAGAATTTTTGCAGACGCGGCACCCTTTTCCGAAACAAAGTGGACAGCGAACATCCACTTCACATCCTGGCTCGACAAACGGGAAATATGATGGCCTAAATCGTATGTCGGCCTCTGACCCAAAAAGACTCTTCATTGCATAGGCCAAGGTTCCTTTTAGGTGGTGCATACCAATATCTCTTCCTACTAACATTCCTTCCAACTGATGAAACATTGGGCTATGAGTAGGGTCTAGCTCATCCTTTCGATAAACTCGACCAGGTGCTAAAAACCTGATACCCCCTTTTTTTCCAATATTTGGAGCCAGTTTTTTTAGGGTTCGCACCTGAACTGGGCTAGTATGCGTCCTTAATAACAACTCCTGATGACCCGCAAAGTAAAAAGTATCGCCCGCTCCTCTGGCAGGGTGATCTGCTGGAATATTTAAGCCATCAAAGTTGTTTTCCTCTGTTTCTGCTTCCGGCCCCTCTTCTACGTGGTACCCCAAGGGTCTGAAGATTTCTACTAACCTATCAATCAGGCTTGTTAGTGGATGCAACGCGCCTTTCAGTGGCATGGGAGGGGGTAAAGTGTTGTCCCATGCGAGTGCACTGGCATCATTTCGCCTGCGCTCTTCTACCAACAATGACTGCCTGTCACGCAGAGCATTTTCCCATATGCTTTTCAACTCGTTGATTGTAGCCCCCAATTCCCTCTTTTGTTCTTTTGGAGCTACCCTTAATAAACCCATCATCTGAGCAACAAAGCTATCCTCGCGCCCAATGTATTGGCCTTTTAAGCGCATCGCCGCATCTAAATTACTACATTTCTCTAATAGTAGACCGAACTCAGTTGCGGCTTTTTCAATCTCAGACGGCAATAAGCTAAGATTCATACATGTCTCAAAAAACCATAAAAGACCGCTGTGGAGCGGCCTTTATTGTTGATGCGATCTAGTTAGATTTCGGAAGATTCACTTCAGCTATTGGCCATAGCCACCAGTTGCTTAAATGCTTCGGGCTTTCGGACGGCAATATCAGCTAACACTTTTCGATCTAATTCAACATTGGCCTTCTTTAGCCCCCCCATGAACTTGCTATAGCTTATTCCGTTTAGACCACAGGCGGCATTTATACGCACGATCCACAGGCTTCGAAAATCTCGTTTCCGGATTTTTCTACCTTTGTAAGCGTACTTAAGGGCTTTATCAATAGCTTCTTTGGCAGAACGATAGAGCCTTGATTTAGCCCCGTAAAACCCTTTTGCAAATTTCAGCATTCGCTTTCGGCGTTGAACACGTTTGAAACCACGTTTTACACGAGTCATACTCTTTCCTTTCCTTGTGGCAGTTCTTTAGAACTTTTGGAGCCACGTCGGGGGTGACGCATCACCGTTTGAAATAAAAATTAAGCATATGGGAGCATTTCGATAACTCGGCCTAAATCGGACTTATCAACCATACGTCCCATATCTAATTGACGTTTTCGCTTACTTGCTTTCTTGGTCAAGATGTGGCGTTGGTGTGAACAACCACGCTTAAACTCACCACTTCCGGTTTTTTTGAACCGTTTGGCGGCTCCCTTGTGTGTCTTTAGTTTTGGCATTGAAACCTCTCAATCACAAATTTTCTTCTAAGTTGCGGTAGCTTCTGCTTCGGCTTTGTTGGCCTTGGCTTTTTTCATGTCGCTGGGGCGTGGAGCAATAATTGCGTGCATATCGCGCCCCTCAATACTTGCTGTTTTTTCTATCACACAGACTTCGGCAACTCGTTCAAGGACTTCTTCAATGATTCGGAAGCCGATGTCTCTGTGGACTACTTCGCGCCCCCTGAACATAACGACAACTTTGACCTTATCCCCATCGCCAAGAAATCGAAGGATGTGTTTTACCTTAAAATCAAAGTCGTGGTCATCGGTGCGTGGCCTGAATTTAACTTCTTTGACCACGATGTTTTTTTGTTTTGCTCTGGCCGCGTGCTCTCTCTTTGCCTCCATAAATTTATATTTGCCGTAATCCATTATTCGACAGACCGGCGGGTTGGCGGCGGGTGACACTTCAACCAAATCCAAGCCCTTTTCAAAGGCAATCTTCACAGCTTCATCGGGAATCAGAATCCCTAGTTGCTTTCCATCCTCATCAATGACACGAACTTCTGCGGCTCGGATGCCGTCGTTAATGCGAGTTTCTGTAGACCTAATGGATATCCTCCTAACACTAGAACAAACATTGTATCAGTGAAATGTATATTTTCAAAGACAAAATTTTATCGCAATCGCTGTTTTATTTCATTTTCTAATGCCCCAAAAAAGGCCTCTATTGGCTGAACCCCCTGATCCCCTGCCCTTCTATGCCTTACAGATACAGAATTTTCGGTTGCTTCTCTATCACCAATTACTAACATGTACGGTATTTTTTGAATCTGGGCATCCCTGATCTTTGCATTAACTTTTTCATTCCTCGAATCCACTTCAACGCGGAACCCGTGTTCACGCGCACTCATTAATAATTCATTTGCATATCCATGAACCCTGTCTGTAATAGGCAAAATAATTGCTTGGACGGGGGCTAACCATGCTGGAAAGGCTCCTCCACAATGCTCAATCAAAATGCCCATAAACCTTTCGAGACTGCCGAGTATGGCTCTGTGAAGCATCACAGGCGTAGCTTCAGTATTATCAGGTTTTACATATTTTAAGCCGAATCTCTGGGGCATGGAATAATCCACTTGCAGAGTGCCCAATTGCCATGGTCGTCGCAATGCGTCCATCACCTGAAATTCAATCTTGGGGCCATAAAAAGCTCCCTCGCCTGGGTTGATATGAAAATCATAGCCAGCTTCCTTTAGAGCCTCGGAAAGTGCGCTTTCGGAATGCGTCCAGATTTCATCACTCCCGATTCGCTTTTCTGGCCTTGTAGCAAGTGCAACCCTGACTTCCTCAAACCCAAAAACGCCATAAACCTTTTGAACAAATCGTAGCAGTGCGGCCATTTCATCTTTCATTTGTTCGGGAGTACAAAAAATATGCGCATCATCTTGACAAAATGTCCTTACACGAGTCAGTCCGTGGCTCACTCCAGAGCGTTCAAAACGATGGAGCCTACCAAAATCGGCGTATCGTATCGGCAATTCTCGGTAACTATGCCATTCAGATGCAAAAACCAAGCAATGACCTGGGCAATTCATAGGTTTTAATGCAAATTCGCGTTCTTCTGCCTCAGTAAAATACATGCTTTCGTGAAAATTCTCGTAGTGTCCACTGGTTTTCCACATGGACACATCAAGCACTTGTGGGGTGATTATCTCCTGGTAGCCTTCCAAAAAATATTGCTCGTGCATATAGTTTATGAGTTCGTTGTAAATAATCGCGCCCTTCGGGTGGAAAAATGGGCTGGCGGGTGCTTCCGGATGAAAGGAGAATAATCCCAACTCCCTCCCCAGCTTCCGGTGATCCCTTGCCTTTGCTTCTTCGAGATGCTTTAGGTGTTCAGTCAATTCTTTTTGTGTATTAAAGGCGGTTCCATAGATTCTGCACATAGAGGCATTTTTTTCATTGCCCTTCCAATATGCCGCGGCTACATGCAACAATTTGAATGCTTTAAGTTTACCTGTTTCAGGTACATGTGGGCCACGACACAAGTCAAAAAAATCACCTTGTCTATATCCAGTAATTGTTTCGCCCTCTGGTATATCTGAAACAAGCTCTACCTTGAGATGTTCGCCCATAGACCCAAATCGCGCCAGTGCAGAATTTCTTGATAATTCTTCACAGATCACAGGTAGATTTTCCTCGGCGATTGCCTTCATTTCTGTTTCTATTGCTGTAACGTCCTCAGGTGTAAAAAACTTTTCTACTAAAAAGTCATAGTAAAAGCCATCCTCAATTGTTGGCCCAATTCCAACCTTAACTTCTGGGAAGAGTCGCTTGACAGCCTGTGCCAGCAAGTGTGCTGAGGAATGTCGAACAATTTCAAGGGATTCTGGGTCTTTACCAGTAATGATAGAAACAGAAGCACCATCCGGCAATGGAGCCTTCAGATCAACGTTTTTTCCATCCACCCTAACCGACAGGGCAGAATCTGCTAATCTGGGGCCTATGCTACGAGCAAGATCTAGGCCTGTAGCCCCTGAATCTAGCTCGCGTTGTGAACCATCGGGCAATTTAACTGTAATTGGCATTGAAACCCCAAACATAAAAAAGAGATTATACCAAGTTGTACCAAAATGAATCCAACTCGGTAACTGAGCAATTCTTAATTATGCTTTCCTATGTCTTTTATTTCAATTCCGGGCGGACGAAACGCCTACATTGCAAGGTGCGCCAGATGCTCTTCCATTGAGATTGGAGTATTAGCTTCGTCAGACTTGATTTTTCCATCTAACAGCTTGATGACTCTGTGGGAATGCTTTGCAATATCTTCTTCATGCGTCACCAGGATGATTGTATTTCCCTTCTGATACAGCTCTTCAAACAAAGCCATTATTTCTACGCTAGTCCGGGAATCCAGAGCACCCGTTGGTTCGTCGGCAAGCAATATCGAGGGGGAATTTACCAATGCCCTCGCAATAGCAACTCGCTGACGCTGGCCACCCGATAACTGGTTTGGCATGTGGTCAGCCCTCGCGGCTAGGCCAACATTGTCAAGGGCGGTAAGAGCCTTCTTTTTCCTTTCAGATGGCGAAAAGCCTCCATAAATGAGCGGAAGCTCTACGTTTTGCAGTGCTGTCGTTCTAGCAAGCAGATTAAAAGTCTGGAAAACAAAACCAATCTCTTCATTTCTGATCTGGGCTAGTTCGTCATCAGACATTGTCGAAACTATCTTGTTATTCAAGAGATACTCGCCACTGGTCGGAGAATCCAAACAGCCAATCATGTTCATCATAGTTGACTTGCCCGACCCACTAGGCCCCATGATGGCGACATATTCACCTTTTTGGATATTGAGGCTGGTGCCATCCAAAGCCCTAACCTCCATATCTCCCATTTGGTAGTACTTTTTGATGTCTGTGAGTCGAATCAAGGGGGTGTCTGACATGAAATATCCTTGTGGCAACAAAAGAAAAATTTCTAAACAACTAAAATGCAAAAACCTACATACCCAAACAAATGGTCTTCGAAAAAGACCATCATTAGTTTAGAGGACTAAACAAAGTTTTGGTTTAATACGAGCTGATAATTATCAACAAGCTACAATCACCAACCCAAACAACAATAAATTCTACATGAAAGTGCAAAAAAAATTTGGAATAATTGCCACCGATTTTTTCTCAACGTTTTTTATTTGATAGTAGTCTAAA
Organism: Holophagaceae bacterium; assembly: GCA_009783055.1. Classification (GTDB taxonomy): domain Bacteria; phylum Acidobacteriota; class Holophagae; order Holophagales; family Holophagaceae; genus WRHW01. The sequence goes on along the minus strand of WRHW01000008.1, from coordinate 3,164 downwards.
TATTAGATGTTGTTTTAACTCCACCTTCTGAAAGGGATGCCTATGATCAAGACTTCACTCATAACCTTTGTTGTTGCTTCAATTGTGGGATTTGCCCCTCTTGACGCACAAAACATTCCCGTAAGGGAGCATACGCTCAAAAATGGCATGAGGGTATTGCTTGTAGAACGCCATGACGAACCTACTATCGCCTGCTCATGGGTTGCTAGGGTCGGAGCCGTAAACGAAAGGCCCGGTATTACCGGTCTTGCCCATCTTTTTGAACACATGATGTTTAAGGGCACTATGACCATTGGAACCAAGGACGGCAAGCGGGATGTGGAAATAAATGTTGCCCAAGACAGAGTTCAGGCAGAAATCCGAAAGGAAATGTCCATACTGAGGGATAAACAGCGAAGGGGCGAGATCAAAAACATGCAAGACCCCTCCGTCAGGTCTCCAAAACTTCAGGCCCTGCTCAATGAGTATGACAAGCTGGTCGAGGAGCAAAAAGCCTTGATGGTCAAAGATGAAATCTGGAATCTGTATGAGGAAGCAGGCTCAACCGGACTAAATGCCAGCACTTCCAATGACAGAACCAATTACATCGTCTCAATTCCATCAAATAAACTGGAATTGTGGGCATGGTTAGAATCTGACCGCTTGGCAAACCCGGTTTTCCGTGAATTTTATAGTGAACGAAGCGTCATTTTGGAAGAGAGAAAGCAAACTCTGGAATCAAATGTTAGCGGACGCATTGGGGAGCATTTTAACGCAATGAACTGGATGGCCACCCCATATACTTGGAGTGTAGTTGGCTGGCCGAGCGATATTACATACGTTTCGAGGGAAGACGCACAGGAATTCTTCGCCAGATACTATGCCCCTAACAACATTACCGCCATTTTGGTCGGTGACTTCAAAACTGACGAAGCCATTAAACTGATGGAAAGATACTTCGAGCACATTCCTGCAAATCCAAAAGGTGTGCCTGATGTTTACACAGAAGAGCCTGAAAGAGTAGCACAGAAGCGAATGTATGCTGAGACAGTAGCGAACCCAAACATTCAGATCAGTTTCAATACTGTTGCAAGCGTACACAAAGATTCGCCTGCCCTTAGTATGTTGTCCTCTATCCTCAGCGGTGGCGGAGGTGGAGGAGGACGCGGAGGCGGTGGCGGAGGCGGTATGTCGGGAAGGCTTTCAAAGAGCATGGTTCTCGAACAAAGGGCCGCCCTCAGTGCTTCAGCATCTTCCAGAGGCATGAAATATGGAGGTTCTTTTACATTGAGCGCGTCACCTACTCCTGGTAAAACGCCAGAGGATATGGAACCACTTCTCTACGCCGAAATCCAAAAAATCATTAAAGACGGAGTAACAGAAGCGGAACTGGAGCGCGTCAAGAACGCACAACGCATGGCATCCTACATGATAATGGACAGCAATGTGGGTATTCGCTCTGCCCTAGAGGCCGCCGAATCCGCAGGAACATACCACGATTATTTAGCGAGTTTGTCAAAAATCCTGGCTGTCACAAAAGAGGATGTCCAGCGCGTCGCCCGTGAATACCTAGTCAAAGACAAAGCAAATGTATTGGTTACAACCCGCGCAACTACTCCTGCCACCCAAGGAAGACGTGGTGGAGCAAGCCAAAATCAGGAGGTGAAATAATGTTTGGACGAATCGCTCTTTCTTTAGCGGTAGGTATTTCAACTCTTTGTGCTCAAGCAATACCTGACAGGCCAGAAAAACTAACCTTTCCAGAACTGACTTTCCAGGTCCCTCGCGTGAAGGACTACAAAACCAGCCTCAAAAACAAAATCCCTGTTTATATCTCTGACGATTCCACTAATGCTCCCATTATCCGCCTGAGTATTCAGTGGAAGGGCGGTGGTTATTTGGAACCGGTTGGAAAAGAAGGATTGGCTGGATATTTTGGTTCCCTGCTTGCCTCATCAGGATCAACTGAACTCCCAATAGAAAAACAAGAAGAAATTCTTGAGGGCCTGGCGGCTTCCATCACGAGCAATTGTGGCGACACCAGCGGATCAATCTCATTGCAGTGTCTGGAAAAAGACTTCAAGCAAGTCTTTGATATAATGATGAATTGCCTTACACGCCCTGCTTTTCTACAGAACCGCCTCGACCTCAGCAAACAGCGTAGCTTGCAAGCCCTGAACCAGAGAAACAACTCTGTGACATCAATAGCTGGATACCAAATGTCGCATCTCCTGCGGGGTGAGAATCACTATTCGGTAAGAAATAGCACACAGGCAAGTATTAATTCCATTACCAGGGATGACCTGCTGGCCTTCCATTCCCGAATTATGCACCCCTCAAACTTCATCATTACCCTCACAGGCAAATTTGACAGAAAACCGGTATTGGATGCCTTAAACACTGTTATCGGCTCCTTAAAACCAAACAAGGAAGCCCAAGCCAGCCCAAAAATCCCGGCACCAGAATACACAAGAAAACCTGGTATTTATGTTGTCAATAGCGCAAACGCGCCACAAGCGATGGTTCAATGGGCATTCCCTGGGATGAGGCGTAGCGATGCAGATTGGCATGCCGCCGTTGTAATGAATCACATTTTAGGTGGCAGTTTTACCAGTAGGCTGATGGCAAAAATTCGCTCTGACGAAGGTCTTACATACGGAATCCGCACATCACTTGGAACTGGCGTAAACTGGACGGGTGATCTGACCGGTAGTTCGCAGACCAGTAACAATACGGTAGCCTATTTATTGCGCTTGGCACTGGCGGAAATGGAAAAACTTAAGAAAGAACCCCTGACAACCACAGCACTCCAGACTGTAAAAAATGGCCTGATTGAATCATTTCCCACCCAATGGAGTAAATCTGGTCGTGTGAGCATGTTTGCTTCGGAAGATATGAATAGATGGCCGGAAGATTGGTGGGTCAACTATCGCGAAAAAATCCAAGCTGTCACGCCAGCTGATGTCCAGAAGATGGCAAATCGTTTGCTTAACATGAACAATCTCATCATTCTTGCAGTTGGTCAGGCAGATCAAATGGAAGCCGGCGATCATGACCGTCCAGGGCAGTTAAAAGACGTATTGCCTTTGCCATTACAACGATTGCCGTTAAGAAACCCAATGACAGGACAACCCATGCCTCAGTAGTAATAATTGCTTCTAGCAACAAGGTGAAAAAAAAGCTAT